>CALMIL010000281.1 GCA_937864005.1 uncultured Burkholderiales bacterium | reverse complement strand
GTCGACGTGGCCGATCGTCCCCACGTTCACGTGCGGCTTGGTGCGCTCGAATTTGCTTTTTGCCATTTCGGTTCTCCTGATAAAGAGCTATGCCAGTGTGATGTTTAGGGTTTCCAGCGGGGCCCTGGATCGCCTGCCACTGGCAGCAGGCGGTGCCCCGAAGAAGACCGGTCTGTGCGGGCTCCGCAACGCTGGTGCGGGGGCCCGGCGTCTACTTCCCGCGCGCGGTGATGATCGCGTCGGAGACGTTCTTCGGAGCCTCGCTGTAGTGCTTGAATTCCATCGTGTAGGTCGCGCGGCCCTGGCTCATCGAACGCAGCGTCGTCGCATAGCCGAACATTTCCGACAGCGGCACCTCGGCCTTGATGACCTTGCCGCCGCCGGGCATGTCGTCCATGCCCTGCACCATGCCGCGACGCGACGACAGATCGCCCATCACGTTGCCGGCGTAGTCCTCGGGGGTCTCGACCTCGACCGCCATCATCGGCTCGAGGATCACCGGCGAAGCCTTGCGGCAGCCGTCCTTGAAGCCGAGCGAGGCCGCCATCTTGAATGCGTTCTCGTTCGAGTCCACCTCATGGTAGGAGCCAAAGGTGAGCGTGACCTTGACGTCGACCACCGGATAGCCCGCGAGCACGCCGTTGGGCAGCGAATCCTCGACGCCCTTCTTGACCGCGGGGATGAACTCGCGCGGCACGACGCCGCCCTTGATCGCATCGACGAATTCGAACCCGGCGCCGGGCTCCTGCGGCTCGATCTTGAGCACGACGTGCCCGTACTGGCCCTTGCCGCCCGACTGGCGGACGAACTTGCCTTCGACATCCGACACCGGCTTCCTGATCGTTTCGCGATACGCGACCTGCGGCTTGCCGACGTTGGCCTCGACGCCGAACTCGCGCTTCATGCGGTCGACGATGATCTCGAGGTGCAATTCGCCCATGCCGGAGATGATGGTCTGACCACTCTCCTCGTCGGTGCGCAGGCGAAACGACGGATCCTCCTGCGCCAGGCGGCCGAGCGCGATGCCCATCTTCTCCTGGTCGGCCTTGGTCTTGGGCTCTACGGCCTGGTGAATCACCGGCTCGGGGAAGACCATCTTCTCGAGCGTGATGATCGAATCCGGATCGCACAGCGTCTCGCCGGTCGTCACTTCCTTCAGGCCGACGCAGGCCGCGATGTCGCCGGCCAGGATTTCCTTGATCTCCTCGCGCTGATTCGCGTGCATCTGCAGGATGCGGCCGATGCGTTCCTTCTTGCCGCGAATCGGGTTGTAGACCGAGTCGCCCGACTTCAGCACGCCCGAGTAGACGCGCACGAAAGTGAGCTGGCCGACGTAGGGGTCGGTCATCAGCTTGAAGGCGAGGGCAGAGAACTTCTCGGCGTCGTCCGCCTTGCGCACGACTTCCTTGTCGTCGTCGTCGTGGCCCGGGACCGGCGGCACGTCGATCGGCGACGGCATGAACTCGATGACGGCGTCGAGCATGCGCTGCACGCCCTTGTTCTTGAATGCGGTGCCGCACAGCATCGGCTGGATTTCGGCCGCGATCGTGCGCGTGCGCAGGCCGAGCTTGATCTCCGCCTCGGTCAGTTCGCCCGATTCGAGGTACTTGTTCATCAGCTCTTCGCTCGATTCGGCGGCCGCCTCGACCATGTTCTCGCGCCACTTCTTCGCGTCCTCGACCATATCGGCCGGAACGTCGCGGTAGTCGAACTTCATGCCCTGGGAAGCCTCGTCCCAGATGATCGCCTTCATCTTGATGAGGTCGATCACGCCGGTGAACTTGTCCTCGGCGCCGATCGGCAGCACGATCGGCACCGGATTGGCCTTGAGCCGCGCCTTCATCTGGTCGTAGACCTTCATGAAGTTGGCGCCGGTGCGGTCCATCTTGTTGACGAACGCCAGGCGCGGCACCTTGTACTTGTTGGCCTGGCGCCAGACTGTCTCGGACTGCGGCTGCACGCCGCCGACCGCGCAATAGACCATGCACGCGCCGTCGAGCACCCGCATCGAGCGCTCGACCTCGATCGTGAAGTCGACGTGCCCCGGGGTGTCGATGATATTGATGCGGTGCTCGGGGAAGCCGAGCTCCATGCCCTTCCAGAAGCAGGTCGTCGCCGCCGACGTGATCGTGATGCCGCGCTCCTGCTCCTGCGCCATCCAGTCCATCGTCGCCGCGCCGTCGTGCACTTCACCGATCTTGTGGTTCACGCCGGTGTAGAACAGGATGCGCTCGGTCGTCGTCGTCTTGCCGGCGTCGATGTGGGCCGAGATACCGATATTGCGGTAGCGCTCGATGGGGGTCTTGCGGGACATGATGTCACTCCAGATACGAATCGCGGCCCCGGCTCGTCTCGTGGACCAACCGGGGCAAAGCAAACAGTGAACTCAGAAGCGGAAGTGCGAGAACGCCTTGTTGGCCTCCGCCATGCGGTGTACTTCGTCGCGCTTCTTCATCGCACCGCCGCGGCCTTCGACGGCCTCGAGGAGTTCGTTGGCCAGACGCAGCGCCATCGACTTCTCGCCACGCTTGCGGGCCGACTCCTTGAGCCAGCGCATCGCGAGCGCCACGCGGCGCACCGGCCGGACTTCCACCGGGACCTGGTAGTTCGCTCCGCCGACGCGGCGCGACTTCACCTCGACCATCGGCTTGACGTTGTTCAAGGCGACGAGGAACACTTCGAGCGGGTCCTTGCCCGACTTCTTCTCGACCTGGTCGAGCGCGCCGTAGATGATGCGTTCGGCGACGGCCTTCTTGCCGGACTCCATGACGACGTTCATGAACTTCGAGAGATCGACACTGCCGAATTTGGGATCGGGCAGGATTTCGCGTTTGGGAACTTCGCGACGACGAGGCATTTCAATCTTCCTTTTGCTTCAGTTGGCGCTGGCACCTGCCATCGCCTCGGGCGCCACCACACTCAGGGGCCACCCACTTACTCAGCGAGCCGACGGCTCGCCGAATCCAATGACGGCCGGCAGGCCGTCTGTTCGTCCTGCGGAACGCGTTACGCCTTCTTGGGCCGCTTCGCGCCGTACTTCGAGCGCGACTGCTTGCGATCCTTCACGCCCTGCAGATCGAGCGAGCCGCGAACGATGTGGTAGCGCACGCCAGGCAAGTCCTTGACGCGGCCGCCGCGCACCAGCACGACGCTGTGCTCCTGCAGGTTGTGGCCCTCGCCGCCGATGTAGGAGATGACCTCGAAGCCGTTCGTGAGACGGATCTTGGCGACCTTGCGCAGCGCGGAGTTCGGCTTCTTCGGCGTCGTCGTGTAGACGCGCGTGCAGACGCCGCGGCGCTGCGGGCTCTTCTCCATCGCCGGCGACTTGGATTTCGTGGTCTCGACCTGACGGCCATGACGCACGAGTTGGTTGATGGTTGGCATAGGTAGCTTGTTCCCGTTTGAAGTCACGCGCGCCGTCCGGCAGACTGACGCTTACAGTTCGATTCATTTCGGGACAAGCCGGGCGCCTTGCGCGTGACTGGCTCGAAGCCGGTGCGCTGGCCAAGGCAATCAAATGCCGGCCACACCGGAAAGCCGCCCGACAAAGAGCGCAGCAGAGTCTGCCGAAAAGCCTTTGATTATATTCGGACGATCCCGCGGTCGCAAGTCAAGTCAGCTTCGCCAAGTGTGTCGCCTTCGCCAGGCACGCGCTGCGGCAAGCGTTGCAGGGCCGGGGCCCGGCCTGCGCCGTAGCTAAGAACCATGACTCAAGAGCCACGGCCTCGACCCGGGAATGCGGACCCGATCCACGCGAGCGCGCGCGACGGCACCGTGCTCGATACCCAGGTGGTGCTCGATTGGCTCGTCTTTCGCGACCCTGCCGTGCAAGCGCTTGCCCGTGCGATAGAGGGCGGAAGTTTGCGCTGGCTCGCTTCGCGGCCCATGCTGGACGAACTCGAGCAGGTGCTCGACCGCGGCGTCGGCGCCGCCTGGCTGCCGAACCGCGCGCTGATTCGCGCAACCTGCGCGCGCCTGGCCTTCCCGGCCGACGCGGCCGCCGCTTCGGCCTTGCGCTGCACCGATGTCGACGACCAGATATTCATCGATCTCGCGCTGGCTGCGGGTGCACGGTGGTTGTTTACGCGCGACAAGGCGCTGTTGCGTCTCGCGCCGCGCGCCCGCGACCTGGGCGTGCGCGTGCTGCGTCCGGCCGATTGGCCGCCTCGGCAACCCTGAGCGCCGAGCGGGCGCAGCGATGAAAAAGGCCGCCCGAAGGCGGCCTTTGCGCGGGCGCAGGACGCCGGCGGTTACTCGCCGCCGGTCGTCGCCGCCTCGCCGGAGCCTTCGGCGTCCAGGCTTGCGAGCTGGGCGGAGGCAAGTTCCTCGGCCTCCTGCTGCGCGATCGCGCGGCGTTCGGCATCGTCCATCGCCTCTTTCGCGCGGCGCGCCTCGTGGAAGGCCATGCCGGTGCCGGCCGGGATCAGGCGGCCGACGATGACGTTTTCCTTCAGACCACGCAACTCGTCGCGCTTGCCCATGATCGCCGCCTCGGTCAGCACGCGCGTCGTCTCCTGGAACGAGGCCGCCGAGATGAAGCTGTCGGTCGAAAGCGACGCCTTGGTGATGCCGAGCAGCACGTCCAGGTGCGTCGCTGGCAGCTTGCCTTCGGCCAGCATCCGGTCGTTGGTGTCGAGCATCTCCGAGCGTTCGACCTGCTCGCCCGCGATGTAGCCGGTGTCGCCCGGATTGGCGATCTGCACCCGGCGCAGCATCTGGCGCACGATGACCTCGATATGCTTGTCGTTGATCTTCACGCCCTGCAGCCGATAAACGTCCTGCACTTCGTCGACGATGTAGCGCGCCAGCTCCTCGATGCCGAGCAGCCGCAGGATGTCCTGCGGATCCGCCGCGCCGTCGACGATCAGCTCGCCACGGTTCACGACCTGGCCTTCGTGGACGAGGATGTTCTTCTCCTTCGGGACGAGGATCTCCTCGACCTTGCCTTCCGGGTCGGTGATCTGCAGGCGGTTCTTGCCCTTCGTCTCCTTGCCGAACGACACGGTGCCCGTCAGCTCGGCGAGCGTGCCGGTGTCCTTCGGCGTGCGCGCCTCGAAGAGCTCGGCCACCCGCGGCAGACCGCCGGTGATATCGCGCGTCTTCTGGCCTTCGACCGGAATCCGCGCCAGCACCTCGCCCGGCATCAGGTCCTGGCCGTCGCGCACCTGGATCAGCGCGCCGACCGGGAAGCCGATCGTCACCGAATGGTCGGTGCCCGGAATCTTGACCTCGTTGCCGGCCACATCCAGCAGCTTGACCTGCGGGCGAACGACCTTCGCCGCGCCGCGCCGCTTCGGATCGATCACGACGAGGGTGGAAAGGCCCGTCACTTCGTCGACCTGCTTGGCGACGGTGACGCCTTCCTCGACGTTCTCGAACTTCGCCCGGCCGGCGAACTCGGTGATGATCGGGCGCGTCAGCGGATCCCAGTTCGCGAGCACGGTGCCGGCCTTGACCTGCTGGTCGGCCTTGATGTTGAGCGTCGCGCCGTACGGCAGCTTGTGGCGCTCGCGCTCGCGGCCGTGCGGGTCGGCGATCACGATTTCGCCCGAGCGCGAGATCACGACCAGCTCGCCCTTGCCGTTCGTCACGTAGCGCATCGTCGGGTTGAAGCCGACGATGCCGTCGGACTTCGCGTCGACGCTGGACGCCACCGCCGCGCGCGAGGCCGCGCCGCCGATGTGGAAGGTGCGCATCGTCAGCTGCGTGCCGGGCTCGCCGATCGACTGCGCGGCGATCACGCCGACCGCCTCGCCGATATTGACGCGCCCGCCGCGGCCCAGGTCGCGGCCGTAGCACTTCGAGCAGATGCCGAAGCGCGTCTTGCAGGTCAGCGGCGTGCGCACCTTGACCTCGTCGACGCCGGCGAGTTCGAGCGCGTCGAGCGCATCCTCGTCGAGCATTTCGCCGGCCGCGAGCAGCACCTCCTGCGTCTCGGGGTGGATGACGTCGATCGCGGTGACGCGGCCGAGAATGCGGTCGCGCAGGCTCTCGATCACCTCGCCGCCCTCGACCAGCGCGCGCATGTTCATGCCGTCGTAGGTGCCGCAGTCGTCCTGGGTGACGACCAGATCCTGCGTCACGTCCACGAGGCGTCGCGTGAGATACCCCGAGTTGGCCGTCTTCAGCGCCGTGTCCGCCAGGCCCTTGCGCGCGCCGTGCGTCGAGATGAAGTACTGCAGGACGTTCAGGCCTTCGCGGAAGTTGGCCGTGATCGGCGTCTCGATGATCGAGCCGTCGGGCTTGGCCATCAGGCCGCGCATGCCGGCGAGCTGGCGGATCTGCGCCGCCGAGCCGCGCGCACCCGAGTCGGCCATCATGTAGATCGAGTTGAACGACTCCTGGTCGACCTCCTTGCCGTGGCGGTCGGTGACCTTCTCCTTCGAGAGCTGGGCCATCATGACCTTGCCGACTTCGTCGCCGGTCTTGCCCCAGATGTCGACCACCTTGTTGTAGCGCTCGCCGGCCGTCACGAGACCCGAGACATACTGCTGCTCGATCTCCTTGACCTCCTTCTCGGCGCGCTCGATCAGCCCGGGCTTTTGCTTGGGCACGAGCATGTCGTCGATGCAGATCGAGATGCCGGCGCGCGTCGCGAGCCTGAAGCCGCTTTGCAGCAGCTTGTCGGCGAAGACGACCGTCTCCTTCAGCCCGCACTTGCGGAACGACGCGTTGATGAGGCGCGAGATCTCCTTCTTCTTCAGCGCCTTGTTCAGGTTCGAGAACGGCAGCCCCTTCGGCAGGATCTCCGACAGCAGCGCGCGGCCAACCGTCGTATCCACCAGATGGGTGTGCGGCGTGAACTCGCCGCTCGCCTTGTCGAGCGTGTACTCGGTCATGCGCACGCTGATCCGGCTCGTGATCTCGACCGCGCCGTTGTCGAGCGCGCGCTGCACTTCGGTCACGTCGGCGAAGACGATGCCTTCGCCCTTCGCATTGATGCGGTCGCGCGTCGCGTAGTACAGGCCGAGCACGACGTCCTGGCTCGGCACGATCGACGGCTCGCCGTTCGCCGGGAACAGGATATTGTTCGTCGCCAGCATCAGCGTGCGCGCTTCCATCTGCGCCTCGATCGACAGTGGCACGTGGACCGCCATCTGGTCGCCGTCGAAGTCGGCGTTGAACGCCGAGCACACGAGCGGATGGAGCTGGATCGCCTTGCCCTCGATCAGCACCGGCTCGAAGGCCTGGATCCCGAGGCGGTGCAGCGTAGGCGCGCGGTTGAGCATCACCGGATGCTCCTTGATCACCTCTTCCAGGATGTCCCAGACCACCGGCGTGCCGGACTCGACCTCCTTCTTCGCCGCCTTGATGGTGGTGGCGATGCCCATCGCCTCGAGGCGCGAGAAGATGAACGGCTTGAAGAGCTCGAGCGCCATCAGCTTGGGCAGACCGCACTGGTGCAGCTTCAAGGTCGGGCCGACGACGATCACCGAGCGGCCCGAGTAGTCGACGCGCTTGCCGAGCAGGTTCTGGCGGAAGCGCCCGCCCTTGCCCTTGATCATGTCGGCGAGCGACTTCAGCGCGCGCTTGTTCGCGCCCGTCATCGCCTTGCCGCGGCGGCCGTTGTCGAGCAGCGAGTCGACCGCCTCCTGCAGCATGCGCTTCTCGTTGCGCACGATGATCTCGGGCGCCTTGAGTTCGAGCAGCCGCGCGAGGCGGTTGTTGCGGTTGATGACGCGGCGATAGAGGTCGTTCAGGTCCGAGGTCGCGAAGCGGCCGCCGTCGAGCGGAACGAGCGGGCGCAGGTCCGGCGGCAGCACCGGCAGCACCTCGAGCACCATCCAGTTCGGCTTGATGCCGGACTTCTTGAAGGCTTCCATCACCTTCATGCGCTTGGCGTTCTTCTTGATCTTGAGTTCGGAGCCCGTCATGTCGTTGCGGATCTTCTCGATCTCGGCATCGAGATCCATCTCCTCCAGCAACTTCTTGACGCCCTCGGCGCCCATCAGCGCGATGAACTCGTCACCGTATTCGAGGCGCTGCTTGTCGTGCTCGTCCTCGGTCATGATGCTGAACTTCTTCAGCGGCGTCATGCCCGGATCGACCACCACATAGGCCTCGAAGTACAGCACGCGTTCGATATCGCGCAGCGTCATGTCGAGCACCAGCCCGAGGCGCGACGGCAGCGACTTCAGGAACCAGATGTGCGCGCACGGCGCGGCGAGGTCGATGTGGCCCATGCGCTCGCGCCGCACCTTGGTCTGCGTGACCTCGACGCCGCACTTCTCGCAGATCACGCCGCGGTGCTTCAGGCGCTTGTACTTGCCGCACAGGCACTCGTAGTCCTTGATCGGACCGAAGATCTTGGCGCAGAACAGGCCGTCGCGTTCCGGCTTGAAGGTCCGGTAGTTGATGGTCTCGGGCTTCTTCACCTCGCCGAACGACCAGCTGCGGATCTTCTCCGGCGACGCCAGGCCGATCTTGATGGCATCGAAATGCTCATCCGGGGTGAATTGCTTGAAAAGGTCGAGTAGTCCCTTCATGCTTGAACTCCTTAGTTCTTCTCGAGTTCCATGTCCAGGCCGAGGGAGCGGATCTCCTTGACGAGGACATTGAACGATTCCGGCATGCCGGCCTCGATGGCGTGTTCGCCCTTGACGATGCTTTCGTAGACCTTGGTGCGGCCGTTCACGTCGTCGGACTTGACGGTCAGCATCTCCTGCAGCACATAGCTCGCGCCGTAGGCCTCGAGCGCCCAGACTTCCATCTCGCCGAAGCGCTGGCCGCCGAACTGCGCCTTGCCGCCCAGCGGCTGCTGCGTGACGAGGCTGTACGGGCCGGTCGAGCGCGCGTGCATCTTGTCGTCCACCAGATGGTGGAGCTTCAGCACGTGCATGTAGCCGACCGTCACCGGCCGCTCGAAGGCGTCGCCGGTGCGGCCGTCGTGCAAGGTCGCCTGGGTGCGCGTTTCGGTCAGGCCCTTGGCCCTCGCGATGTCGTCCGGGAAGGCGAGCTGCAGCATGCCGCGGATCTCCTCTTCGTCGGCGCCGTCGAAAACCGGCGTCGCGAACGGCACGCCAGTCGCGAGGTTGCCGGCCATCTCGAGCACGTCGGCGTCACTCAGGTGGTCGAGCTTCTCGGTCTTGCCGCCCGACTTGTTGTAGAGCTCGTCGAGGAAGCCGCGCAGCTCGGCGACCTTGGCCTCGCGCTGCAGCATGTCGCCGATGCGCTGGCCGATCCCCTTGCCGGCCCAGCCGAGGTGGACTTCGAGCACCTGGCCGACGTTCATGCGCGACGGCACGCCCAGCGGGTTGAGCACGATGTCGCACGGCGTGCCGTCGGCCATGTAGGGCATATCCTCGACCGGAACGATCTTCGAGACGACGCCCTTGTTGCCGTGGCGGCCGGCCATCTTGTCGCCCGGCTGCAGGCGGCGCTTGACGGCGAGGTAGACCTTCACCATCTTGAGCACGCCGGCCGGCAGTTCGTCGCCCTGCGTCAGCTTCTTGCGCTTCTCCTCGAACGCGAGGTCGAAGCTGTGGCGGGTCTGGTCGAGCGAATTCTTGATGCTTTCGAGCTGGTTCGAGACGTCGTCGTCGGCCGGGCGGATATCGAACCAGTGGAACTTCTCGACGCTCGCGAGGTAGGCCTTGTCGATCGTCGTGCCCTTGGCGAGCTTCTGCGGCCCGCCGTTGGCGAC
>CALMIL010000280.1 GCA_937864005.1 uncultured Burkholderiales bacterium | reverse complement strand
GGCTCGGGCACGCCGAGCACGCGGCACAGGTCGATGAAGTGCGCCTGCGCGCCGGCGCGTTCGGTGAGCGCGTGGGCGCTGCCGCCAGGGCCCCACTTGCGGATGAAGTCGTGTGCTTGCATGGACGCCATGGTAGGGCGCGGCGCCGCTGCCTCGTGCGCAGCGCTCAGGGCGCGCTCACGCCGCGAACGGGCAGACGATCGTCAGCCGGGCCTCGATCACTTGGCGGTGCTGCATGTCTTCGGAGCACAAGACGCCGCACTCGAGCGCGGTCTGCCAATGCTGGCGATCAGCGGGCGTTCGCTTCTTCGCGGTCGAATCGGAAGCCTGCCAGCGCCACCCGATACGGCGCGAGCGCGGCGGACAGCGTTGCGCGGTCACCCTGCTGCTTCGCGCCGAGCGTGCGCGCCGCTTTCAGCTCGTGCACGAACGCGAGCAGGCGCGCCTTCTCGGTCTCGTCGAGCGTCGCCAACTCGGCAACGATGCGTTCGGTGTGTCCCATGATCACTCTTTCCGTGGCGCGGGCCTGGACACGGCAGCGGCGAGTGTGCCATCAGCGCCGCGGCGTCGAGCAGGACCAACTGCCCGGCGCAGCTCAGTCGCCCGTCGAATTCGCCATGATCATGCGCGCGGCGAGGTAGAGCCGGCGCGGGATGGCGTCGATGTCGACGTACTCGGCCTGGTCGCTGTGGTAGCCGAAGCCGGGCAGGCCCAGGCTCTCGATCACCGGCTTGCCCGACAGCGCGGCGTAGGCGGCGTCGGTGCCGCCGCCGCTGCGCGGTATCACGGCGAGGCTCGCGCCCGCCTCCTTGTAGAAGGCGACCGCCTGATCGACGAGCTTGCGCCCGCCTTCGCCCGCGTTGAAGGCCGGCCGGCCGCGCTCGGGCGTGATCTCGATCTGCGCCTTCTCGAGCTTCTTCCTGCCCTGGATGCGCTGTTCGAGCGTCGCCAGCAGCGCATCCAGATCCTCGGGGCGCGCGTAGCGGATGTTGGCCTCGATGTTGGCGCGGTCGGGCACGATGTTGGGCACGTCGCCGGACTTGAACACCGTCCAGTTGAAGCGCAGGTCGCGCGCCTTGTCGTCGAGGTCCATCGTGCGCAGCACGATGTCGGACGCCTCGACCAGGGCGTTGACGCCGAGCTCGGGATTGTTGCCGGCGTGGGCGGCGACGCCCTTGACCGCCACCTTGTAGTACACGATGCCGGCGGTGCCCAGCACCAGGGACTCCTTGCCGGCCTGCGTCGGCTCGAAAGAAAGCACCACGTCGGCCTGCGACGCGAGCTGCTGGATCAGCGCGCGCGAGCCGAACGAGCCGCGCTCCTCGTCGGTGTTGAACATGACGACGATCTCGCCCCACTGCTTGAAGCCGCTCGCCTGGAGCAGCCGCAGCGCGTGCAGCATCACGGCAATGCCGCCCTTGTCGTCGGCGATGCCGGGGCCGTAGGCGCGGTTGCCCTCGACGCGGTACGGCGCCTTGGCGAGCGTGCCCTTCACGTACACCGTGTCCATGTGGGCGATCAGCAGCAGCTTGCGCTTGCCGGTGCCCGGGATGCGGCCGACGATGTTCTCGCCGGCGACGCCCGCGTCGGGCTTGTGGCGGGTGACGGTCGCGCCGAGGGCGCGCAGTTCGCGCTCGAGAAAGTCGGCCATCGTCGCCATGCCCTCGGCGTTGCCGGTGCCGGTCTCGATATTGACGAGCCGCTCGAGCGTCGCGAGCGTCGCCGCCTGCTCGGCAGTGGCCGCCGCCAGCAGCGCGGCGTTCGGCGTGCCGGCGGGCGGGTTGGCGTCGGACGCGCTGCCGGCGAGCGCATGGCCCGCGAGCAGCAACGCCAATGCGGCCTTGATCGCGCGCTCGCGCGCGCGGTGCTTCATGTTCATTCCTCTCTCCTGCGTTGATGGCGCCGCGTCGGCGCGGGGTGTCGCCGGGCAACAGTATGCGCGGCGATCCGCGGCGTCAACCGCGCGATACACCGCGATACATCGGGCCGGGGCGATCGCGGCGCTGCTACCGCGCTGCGGCGCGGCGCGTGTTGAGCAGGTTGCCGCCGAGGATCAGCGCGGCGCCGAACACGGTGAGCAGGTCCAGCCGCTCGGCGTAGATCAGCCAACCGGCGAGCGCGGTGAGCGGCACGCGCAGGAAGTCCATCGGCACGACGACGGTGGCGTCGGCGTGGGCGAGCGCGCGCGCCATGCAGTAGTGCGAGTAAGTGCCGCAAAAGGCGACCAGCAGCACCCAGCCCCAGGCGCCGGGCGACGGCCAGCGCCAGGTGGCGAGCGCCGGCGCGAGGCCGATGATCGACTGAATCACGAGCATCCAGAAGATGATGGCGACGGCGCCGTCGCTGCGCGTCAGCGACTTCACCATCACGACCGACACCGCGAAGCCGAGCGCCGCCGCGAGCGCGACGAACTGGCCGGGCGCTATGCCGCCCATGCCGCCCGCGCCACCGGGGCGCACGATCAGCGTCACGCCCGCGAGGCCGAGCACGACCGCGACCGTCTTGGCGGCGGTGATGCGCTCGCCGAGGAAAGCGGCGGCGAGCAACACGGTCCAGATCGGCATCGTGAACTCGATCGCCACCACCTGCGCGAGCGCGATCATGCCGAGCGCGGCCAACCAGGCGTACTGCGCCGCATAGTGCACCGCGTTGCGCAGCGCGTGCTCGCGCAGGCGTTGGGTGCGCAGCACGGCCCAGCCGCCCGCGCCGCGCACCAGCGGCGCGATCAGCACGAGCCCGATCGACGAGCGCAGCAGCATCAGCTGGAACACCGAAAGCTCGCGCGTCGCCTCGCGCCCGGCGATCGCGATCACCAGCATCAGCGAGAGCCACCCCGCCATCCACGCCGCCGCCTTCGCGGTGGATGGCACGCTGGCCGCAGCGGCCGATGGCGCGGCGTTGGCCGCCATCACGCGGGCCGCGGGCTGGCGCGCACGCTGCGGCTGGCATTGCGCACTGCCGCGGCCGACACGGTCGGATCGCTTCGCACGCCCGATCAACCGGGCGCGGACGCGGCGACGCTGCGCCGCAGGTCCGCGCAATGATCGGCCTGCGGCGTGAACTTGGCGTCGCGCCGCTCGTCGGCAACGAGCCGTTCGGAGAGAGAACCGAACATCACGACGTGAACCTGCGGCGGCGCAACGGACGCCGGCAGGTGCAGCACGAGGCCGCGGTCGCGCGACGCATGCTGGGCGCCGACGAGCAGCAGCACCGTCTGCCGCGGCCCGGCCGCTTGCAGGGCCTGCGCGGCGGTGGCAGCCATCGACCGATCGCGGGCGATCTGGATGCGCACCATGCCCGGCACCTGCGCCTCGGGCAGCATGCCGCAGTGGCCGTCGCGCACCTCCCCGGTCAGCAGCGCACGCGCCGCCGGCGCGAGCACGGCGTCGAGGCTCGCGTCCGCCATCGCGGCGCGCATCTGCTCGCGCGGCAGGTTGCCGCCTTGCACCGGCACGCCGGCACGCACCGCGTTCATCACGACCGCGGCATAACGATCCCAGGGCCAGACGCGCCATTGCAGCGTCTGCTGCACCTGCGCCTCGGCCGCGTCGCGCGGCAGGCCGGCGGTGCTGCGGGGCGCCTCCGCCATTTCCAGCACCACGGCCGCGAGCCGCCCGTCGGCGGCAAGACGCTGCACCTCGTCGGCGACCTGGCGCTGCTGGTCCGGCTGGTCGTGGACCTCGCCGAAGATCAACAGCCCGGCGGACCGGGCCGGCATGGCGACCAGGCACAGGGAGGCGACGGCGATCCAGGCGAGACGTCTCATGCGGCCAGCATAGCGGAGCGGCCGCCGTCGGCTGTGCCGCAGCCGGTGCGAATGTGGCCCGACGGGGCCGACCCCACGCAGGCGCGGTCGGCCCGGCCGGCGCGGCCGCGAGGGCACGCGGCCGGGGTTTATGGGTTCGCGGGCCGGGAATCGGCTTCGTGGACGCGCGCGGTCAGCTCGTGCACCGAGTGGACGTCGAGCTTGGCGTAGATCTTTCGCACGTGGTCGGCCACCGTCGAAGGCGCGATCGCCAGGCCGGCGGCAATCTCGGCCTGCGAGTCGCCGCGCTGCAGCCGCGCGCACACTTCGCGCTGTGCCGGCGAAAGCGGCATGCGCGCCAGCGTTCTTTGCAGCGCGACGACGCGCGGCTCGAAGTACCGCACGCCGACGTGGATCAGCGCCGCGTCGCCGCGGTCCATCGGCACCATCGTCTCGCTGTCGAACGCGAAGCGGCCCCAGGCGTTGTCGATCGTCAGCGACAAGCCCTCGCGGCTCATGCCGTGCGCGCGCTCGTGGTGCTGCCAGAGCATGTTGAGCGTGCCGAAATCCTCGCGCCGCGGCGGGCGGCTCACCGCGGCGGGCGTCACGCCCCCGTGCGCGAGCATCAGCAATTTGAGCGCGCCCTGCGAGAGATGCAGCAACTCGCCGCGCGGTCCGATATTGAGTGCCGCCCGCTGGCGCGGCACCGCCTGGAACGCGCTCATGCTGTCCGCTTCGCTGGCGGCGACGAGGCCGCGCGCGAGGTAGATCGCGGCCTGTTCGATCAACCGCTCGTCTTCGCGCGTGAAGCTGCGATCGCCGGGCGCGCGGTACACGACGAGCGAGCCCAGCGGCTGGCCGCGAGCGCTCTTGACGATCGCCTCGACCCGGGTATGCAGGCCCTGGGGGCGCCAGATTTCGTTGTAGAGCGCCGAGCGGAAGAACTCGGGCCGGTCCAGGGCGTCTGCGCTGCCGATCACGGCGCGGCCGTTGATCGATTGGCGGAATGCCGGCATCACCTCGGCTTCGCGCCGGTTGTGGAATTCCTCGAAGTAGTGCGCGGCGACGCGGTGATCGATCGGACCTTCGAAGTAGTAGCGGATCAACTCGCCATGGGCGTCGGTCCAGTCGAACAGATTCCGGTACGACGGCACGATGCCATGCAGCGCCTCGAGCGCCGCCGCAATGAACGATTCGGCCGTGAGTCCGGCGCGGCTGAGGGCGCGCAACCCGGCGAGTCCATCGGCATGCTTCATGGGGCACCGACCATAGCCTGCGAACGCGCGGCTGTCACCCCCTGCGCATGGGGTAGCGATCGGCAGAGATCGCCGTCGCCACCCGCCCGCCGCAGGGTGATCGCGCCGACGCTCGCTTCTAGAGTTCATGCGCGCCCTGCAGCCGCGGGCCGCATACCCACCAAGGAGCGACGAATGGACAATTTCCCGCGTACCCGCAGCGTCCTGCGATGGCTCATCGCCACGGCCGTGATGCTGGCAGCCGCCGCCGGCGCCTCGTTCGCGATTCACCGCACCGGCGACGACGGCGAGCGCCAGCAGATGCACACCCAGACCGCCACGCAGTGGCCGAACGTGCTGACGGGGGGCATGGTCGATCACTCGGTCGTCAAGCGGCTGGAAGACGACGCCGCCTCCAACAACCCCGGCCTATCGGTGGCCGCCTACGATGAGTGAGCGACGGGCGCGGGACAAGGCTTTCCATTGCGCGCCGATGCAACACGTTGCCTGGGCCGGCGCGCTCGCCGCCTCGCTGCTGGGCAGCGCGGTGCGCGCGCAGGTGGCCGCCGCTGGCGCGCCGACAGGCGTGGCCGCCGGCACGTTCGAGGCGGCCATGGTCGAGTACGAACGCTGCCACTGGTCCGAGGCCTGGGAGTTGCTCGCACGCACGGCAGACGGCGGCGATCCGCAGGCGGCCCGCCTGGCACTCGACATGCACCGTTTCGGACCTTCCCTGTTCGGCCGCACATTCAGCGTCGGCGAAGCGCGGCTGGCGGCGTGGAAGGAGTCAAGTCGCGCAGATTGAACGCGCCGCGCGGCGGCGCAAGACGGGCGTCGCCGCCCGATCCACCGGCGCCCGTGCACGCCCGCTACACGTCGATCTCGGCCGCGTCGGCGTTCAGTTCCATCCGCCCGCGCCGTGGCCTCGCCCTTGCCCATCAGCCGGGTCCCCGGCGCCAGGACGCCGGGAATCCCCGGAATCGAATCCGGCGCGTCTGTCTGCGCGCGCCGCAGACCTCGCCATTGCGGTACATCGACACCGGGTGCCCGGAGCCGATACGCCAGGCCAACGGCGAACAGACGCGATCCACGCAAGGCTCTCGATGATCGGGCGCGTTGACATACTGATGCCTGACCTCGTATGCTTTGACATATGCGCACCACGGTCCGCCTCGACCCCCACCTGCTGGCCGAAGCCAAGAAGCGCGCCGCGGCGTCGAACACGACGCTGACGGCGCTGCTCGAGCAGGCCCTGCGCGAGTTGCTGGCGCGGCGCGAACTTGCGCCGAAGGCGCGGCCGCTTCGCCTCAAGACCTTCAAGGGCAACGGCCTGCGCGATGGCGTCGATCTCGACGACAGCGCGGCGCTGCTCGGCCTCATGGATTCCTGACGTGCTGCTCGCCGACGTCAACGTGCTGGTGTACGCGCACCGGGAAGACGCGCCGCATCACGCCGGCTGCCGCGACTGGCTGGAGACGCTGATCAACGGCGCGCAAAGCTTCGGTTACTGCGACCTGGTGCTGAGCGGCTTCCTGCGCGTCGTCACGCACCCCAAGGTCTTCATGCGGCCGAGCCCGCTGGCCGATGCGCTCGGCTTTGCCGACCAACTGCGCAACCACCCGAACGGCGTGGCCGTCACGCCTGGACCGCGCCACTGGTCCATCTTCCGTTCGCTATGTGTCGATGCCGGCACCAAGGGCAACCTCGTCGCCGACGCCTACCTGGCAGCACTGGCGATCGAAGCCGGCTGCGAATGGGTCACAACCGACCGGGACTTCAGCCGCTTCAAGGGGTTGCGCTGGCGCCACCCGCTGCAGTGACTCGCAGGACGCGCGCTTGCGCTGGCGCGCACCATGCACCGGCCACGGCCGGCGAGCCAAACGACCGCTACACGTCGATCTCGACCGCGTCGGCATTGAGCTCCATCAGCTCGCGCCGCGATGCGGCCTCGCCCTTGCCCATCAGCCGGGTCAGCGCCTCGGTCGTCGCCGCGGCGTCGAGTCCTCCGAAGCCGACCGGCAGCAGGCGCCGCGTCTCGGGGTTCAGCGTCGTCTCCCACAGCTGCTCGGCGCTCATCTCGCCGAGGCCCTTGAAGCGGCTGATGCTCCAGGCGCCTTCGCGGCAGCCTTCCTTGCGCAGCTTGTCGAGGATCGCCTCGAGCTCGCCGTCGTCGAGCGCGTAGAGCTTGGCGGCGGGCTTCTTGCCGCGCGCCGGCGCGTCGACGCGAAAGAGCGGCGGCCGCGCGACGTGCACATGCCCGCGCGCGACGAGCTGCGGGAAGTGGCGATAGAACAGTGTCAGCAGCAGTACCTGGATGTGCGCGCCGTCGACGTCGGCGTCTGACAGGATGCAGACCTTGCCATAGCGCAGGCCGCCGAAGTCCACCGCATCGCCCGCGCCATGCGGATCGACGCCGACGGCGACCGCGATATCGTGGATCTCGTTGTTGGCGAAGAGCCGGTCGCGCTCGACCTCCCAGGTGTTGAGCACCTTGCCGCGCAGCGGCAGGATCGCCTGCGTCTCCTTGTCGCGCCCCATCTTCGCGCTGCCGCCGGCCGAGTCGCCCTCGACGAGGAAGAGTTCGTTCAAGCTCAGGTCGCGGCTTTCGCAATCGGTGAGCTTGCCGGGCAGCACGGCGACGCCCGAGCCTCGTCTCTTCTCGACCTTCTGGCTCGCCCGCTGGCGCGCCTGCGCCTGGCGGATCACGAGCTCGGCGAGCTTCTTGCCGTGCTCGACGTGCTGATTCAGCCACAGCTCGAGCGGCGGCTTCACATAGTTGCTGACGAGGCGCAGCGCGTCGCGGCTGTTCAGCCGCTCCTTGATCTGGCCCTGGAACTGCGGGTCGAGCACGCGCGCCGAGAGCACGAACGACGCGCGCGAGAAGACGTCGTCGGGCATCAGCTTGACGCCCTTGGGCAGCAGCGCGTGCAGCTCGATGAAATTCTTCACCGCGCCGAAGAGGCCGTCCTTCAGCCCCGACTCGTGCGTGCCGCCGGCGACCGTCGGGATCAGGTTCACATAGCTCTCGCGCACCGCGGCGCCTTCTTCGGTGAAGGCGACGCACCACGCCGCGCCCTCCCCTTCGGCGACGTCCTCGGCCTCGGCGCCGGTCGCGTACTGCGCGCCTTCGAAGAGCGGCACGACCGGATCGGCGGCGAGCGTCTGCATCAGGTAGTCGGCGAGGCCGCCCTTGTAGTGCCAGCTCTGCACCTCGGGATCCTTGGCGCCGGCCTTCTCCACCGTCAGGCTCACCGTCACGCCCGGCATCAGCACCGCCTTGCTGCGCAGCAGGTGCGTCAGCTCGTGGCGCGGCAGCTCGATGCTGTCGAAATATTTCGGCTCGGGCCAGACGCGCACCGTCGTACCCTGCTTGCGGTCGCCAGCAGCAGCCTTGCGCAGCGCGAGCGGCGCGACGACGTCGCCCTGCTCGAAGGCGATCGTCGCCACCTGCCCTTCGCGAAAGACGGTGACCTCCATGCGCCTGGCGAGCGCGTTCGTGACGCTCACGCCGACGCCGTGCAGCCCGCCCGAGAAGCTGTACGCGCCGCCCGCGCCCTTGTCGAACTTGCCGCCCGCGTGGAGCTGGGTATAGACGATCTCGACCACCGGGCGCTGCTCGTCGGGGTGCAGGCCGAACGGGATGCCGCGGCCGTCGTCCTCGACGGCAACCGAGCCGTCCGCGTGCAGCGTCAGCGCGATGCGCTTGCCGAAGCCGGCGAGCGCTTCGTCCGCGGCGTTGTCGATCGCCTCCTGGATGCAGTGCAGCGGGCTCTCGGTGCGCGTATACATGCCCGGGCGCTGGCGCACCGGCTCGAGGCCCTTCAGGACGCGGATCGATGCTTCTTCGTACTTGCCTTGCTTGCTCGTCGCCATGGCGGCGGATTCTAGGCGGCGGCCTTCGGGGGTCGTTCAGGTGCCCGGCGCGGCGGCGGGCCGCGTGGGGCGCGAGCGGCCGCTCAGCTTCAGGCCGTCGCGAACGTTCAGGCCCATCAGCGTCAGGTTGACCGCGCCGGCGACGAGCTCGACCGCCTGCACCGCGTAGAAGGCAGCGTCGAAGCTCCCCGCGGCCGACCAGCGGGCGAGAAAGATCGCGCACGGCACCAGCACCAGCAGCCCGTTGGCGGCGATGAAGGGCATGCGCTTCTTCTTCGTATCGACCAGGCGGCCGCTGCGCGCGCGCGACAGGACCATGCCGCTGCCGCCGGCAGCCATCAGGGTCGGTATCAGGATCCACAGTCCGGGGGTGACGATGAGCGACTTCAACTGCGCGACGGACTGCGGCGAGCCGAACAACTCGACGACGATGGTCGAGACGAAGAAGGTGGCGATGCACAGCGGGGCAAGGATTCCCGCGGCGAGGTGGGCGCGTTTGGGCATGGTGGACCTCCGGTTGTTCGCGGCCGGTTCGGCGCGGGCTCGCGCTCGAACGCAGGCGGCCGACTCTAGGCAACGCATTCGGGCGCGCATAGCCCGCGGGCGACGACACACTGTCGGGCAGACGCCGACAATCACGCCCGAGCAGCCGGGAGCCGTCCATGGACCGTTTCGAAGCGATGCGCGCCTACGTTCAGGTGGTCGACAGCCTGAGCTTCACCCGCGCGGCGCAGCAGTTGAACCTGCACAAGGCGAGCGTGAGTCAGCAGATCCGCCAGCTCGAGGAGCGGCTC
>CALMIL010000279.1 GCA_937864005.1 uncultured Burkholderiales bacterium | reverse complement strand
GCCTCGTCCCAGACGACGGATTGGGGGCCGTCGATGACTTCGGCTTCGACTTCCTCGCCGCGGTGCGCCGGCAGGCAGTGCATGAAGAGCGCGTCCGGGCGTGCCGCGGCCATCATGTCGGCGTCGACGCGCCAGTCGACGAAGGCCTTCATGCGCGCCTCGTTCTCGGCCTCGTAGCCCATGCTGGTCCAGACGTCGGTGGTCACGAGGTGTGCGCCGGCGCAGGCGTCGAGCGGGTGGTTGAACGTGCGCAGGCAAGCCTTGTCGGCGACGCCGGCGATCGCCGGATCGATCTCGTAGCCGTCGGGCGTGCTGACGTGCAGCGTGAAGCCGAGGATGTCGGCCGCCTGCGCCCAGGTGTTGGCCATGTTGTTGCCGTCGCCGACCCAGGCGACGACCTTGCCGGCAATCGATCCGCGCTGTTCGATGAAGGTGAAGACGTCGGCGAGGATCTGGCAGGGGTGGTATTCGTTCGTCAGGCCGTTGATCACCGGCACGCGCGAATGCGCGGCGAAGGCTTCGAGCTTGGCCTGTTCGAAGGTGCGGATCATCACGATGTCGACCATCCGGCTGATCACGCGCGCGCTGTCTTCGACCGGTTCGGCGCGGCCGAGCTGGGAGTCGCCGGTCGTCAGGTTCAGCACCGTGCCGCCGAGCTGGTACATGCCGGCCTCGAAGCTGACGCGGGTGCGCGTGCTCGCCTTCTCGAAGATCATCGCCAGCGTGCGATCGACGAGCGGCTGGTACTTCTCGTAATTCTTGAAACGGCGCTTGATGATCGCCGCGCGCTCGAACAGGTAGGCGTATTCCTCGGCCCGCAAGTCCTTGAACTGCAGGTAGTGCTTGATGAGGCTCATGCCGGGCTTCATGACGCGGGCGCGGCGAGAAATTCCTCGAGCAGCGGGCACAGGATCGCGACGATCTGCCGCGCCTCGTCGGCCGACAGGACGAGCGAAGGGACGAGGCGGATGACGCGATCGGCGGTGACGCTGATCAGGAGCCCCGCCTGCGCGGCAAGGCCGACCAGGGCACCGCACGGCCGGTCGAGCTCGATGCCGAGCATCAGGCCCTGGCCGCGAATCTCGACGACGCCCTTCACGCCGGCAAGCGCCGTCTCGAGGCCGCTCTTGAGCGCTGCGCCGACGCTTGCGGCATTCTCGAGCAGGCCGTCCTCCTCCATGATGCGGATCGTCTCGACGCCGGCGCGCATCGCGAGCGGGTTGCCGCCGAAGGTCGTGCCGTGGTTGCCGGGGCCGAAAACCTCGGCCGCGCGCGGCCCGCAGACGACGGCGCCGATCGGCACCCCCGAGCCCAGGCCCTTGGCGAGCGGCATCACGTCGGGCTGGATGCCGGCCCACTGGTGCGCGAACCACTTGCCGGTGCGGCCCATGCCGCACTGCACTTCGTCGAGCATCAAGAGCCAATCGTTCGCATCGCAGATGCGGCGCACCGCGCGCAGGTAGTCGATCGTCGCCGCATTGATCCCGCCTTCGCCCTGGATCACTTCGAGGAATACGGCGGTCACGTTCGGGTGGGTGCGGGCGACCTCGTCGAGCGCCGCGGCGTCGTTCAGCGGCACGCGCACGAAGCCCTCGACGAGCGGGCCGAAGCCGGCCTGCACCTTCGGGTTGCCGGTGGCCGACAGCGTGGCGATCGAGCGGCCGTGAAACGCCCGCTCGTAGACGACGATCTCGGGGCGCTCGATGCCCTTGTCGTGACCGAACTTGCGTGCGATCTTGAGCGCCGCCTCGTTCGCTTCGAGCCCGGAGTTGCAGAAGAACACCTTCGACAGGCCCGAGAGTTCGCACAGTTTGGCGGCGAGCTGCTCCTGCAGCGGCACGAAATAGTAGTTCGAGGTGTGGATCAGCTTGGCGATCTGGTCCTGCAGCGCCGGCACGAGCTTCGAGTGTGCATGGCCGAGCGTATTGACCGCGATCCCGCCGAGTCCGTCGAGATATCTGCGGCCCTCGCTATCCCACAGCCAGCAGCCTTTCCCGTGCGACAGCGCGATCGGCACCCGCCCGTAGGTCTGCATCACGTGCGGTTCCGAGGGCGGCATCGTCTTGGCGTTGGCTTTCATGCGGACTCCGGCGAAAAAAATGGCCCGGGCGGGGCGAAAGCCCCATCCCGCGCCGGAATGATTCTAAGGTGACGCCTGCGCGAGCCGAAATCGGGGGGCATGAACCGCCTCGATGCTTCGTCCTTCGATGCTGCGCCGCAACAAAGACGAGGCACAATAGCGCCCCGTCAGCGGCCGGCCGCGAGGGCGCTGTGGGCGCAGCGTCCGTTTCGGCCGCTGCGAGGGGTTGCACCGATCAGCATGAAACCGAATCCGCCGCGCGAGATCTTCATCCAGGGCCTGACCCGCGCCGGCAAGGTCTTTCGCCCGAGCGACTGGGCCGAGCGGCTGGCGGGTGCGATGTCGTGCTTCCGGCCGGAGGGAACGGTCGGCGCCATCGGGGCGCGCATCGGCTACTCGCCGTACTGCGTGCCCAATTCGATCAACGGCGTGAAGTGCGTGATCGTCAACGAGGCGCTGCGCGACGTCGAGCCGATGGCGTGGGACTTCGTGATGAACTTCGCCCGCGACAACGACCTGCAGACCTTCGAAGCCTGCCTGCTGCCCGACGCGCCGACCCAATGACGGCCGGCGGCGCCTGCGCGGCGTCGATGCGGCACCAAAAAAGCAAAAGACCCGCGTCTGCGGGCCTCGTCGTTGCGGCGCGCGGGATCTCAGGCCGGCGCGGACATCGCCTTGATCTTGGCCGACAGCCGGCTCTTGTGGCGTGCGGCCTTGTTCTTGTGGAAGATATCCTTGTCGGCGATCGAGTCGATCACCGGCTGCGCGGTCTTGAAGAGCTCGGCGGCCTTCGCCTTGTCGCCGGCCGCGACGGCCTTCTGCACATTCTTGATGACGGTGCGGAACTTCGAGCGCAAGGCGGTATTCGCGGCATTGAGCTTCACGTCCTGGCGGACGCGCTTCAAGCCCGACGCGATGCGGACGGTCTTCTTCTTGGCTTTGGTCGAGGTGGCCATGCTGGATGCTGTACGGGGTGGAGCGAAGCCGCAAAGTATAGCATTTCGAGCCGGATCGCAGGTTCGGGTGCCGTCTTCGGGCGCCGGGGTGCGGGCGCCGTTCCTATAATCCGGCACCGAATCCGAGCCGCCGGTGCCCGGCCGCAAGGCGTAGGCGGCGCAACGGTCGCGTCGCAGCGCATGCCGCTGGCCGGGCATGCCGCGCCACCGTGGCGGGCCGGTGCGTCGCCCCGACAAGGTCCCGATGAACCTGCTGCGCGCTGCTTCCACCGTCTCGCTTTTCACGCTCGCCTCGCGCATCACCGGGCTCGCGCGCGAGCTGATCGTCGCGGCGACGTTCGGCGCTAGCGCCGCGACCGACGCCTTCAACGTCGCGTTTCGAATCCCGAATCTTCTGCGGCGCCTGTTCGCCGAAGGCGCGTTCTCGCAAGCCTTCGTTCCGATCCTCGCGGCGACCCGCAGCCGCGACGGCGACGAACTCACGCGGCGCCTGATCGACGCCGTCGCGAGCGTGCTGTTCTGGCTCTTGATGCTGCTGAGCGTGCTCGGCGTCGTTTTCGCACCGGCCGTCGTCTGGCTGATGGCGTCGGGGCTCGAGGCGTTCGACGATGCGGTCGTCATGACGCGATTGATGTTTCCCTATATCGCGTGCATGTCGCTCGTCGCGCTGTCGGCCGGCGTTCTCAATACGTGGAAGCGGTTCGCGATTCCGGCCGTGACGCCGGTGCTGCTCAACCTGTGCGTGATCGCCGCCGCGTGGCTGCTCGTGCCGCGCTTTCGCGCCTGGGGGATTCCTCCCATCCATGCGCTGGCGGTCGGCGTGATGGCGGGCGGCGTCGCGCAGCTCGCGCTGCAGCTGCCGGCGCTGATGCGGATCGGCGCCGTTCCGCGCATCGCGGTGTCGGTGGCCGGGATGCGCGCGGCGCTCGACCATCCCGGCCTGCGCCGCATCCTGCAGCTCATGCTGCCGGCGTTGCTCGGCGTGTCGGTGGCGCAGTTGTCGCTGCTGATCAATACGCAGATCGCGTCGCATGTCGGCGTCGGCGCCGTCTCGTGGCTGACCTACGCCGATCGCCTGATGGAGTTTCCGACCGCGCTGCTCGGCGTCGCGCTCGGCGTCGTGCTGCTGCCGCAACTCTCGGCGGCGCAGGGCAGCGGCGACGATGCGGCCTACTCGGGCCTGCTCGACTGGGGCCTGCGGCTCGTCGTGCTGCTCGCGCTGCCGTGCGCGATGGCGCTGATCGTCTTTCCGGTGCCGCTCGTCGCGAGCCTGTACAACTATGGCGCCTTCGATCCGCAGGACGTGCAGATGACGGTGCGCGCGCTGATGGGCTACGGCGTCGGCCTCATGGGGCTCGTCGGCGTGAAGGTGCTCGCGCCCGGCTTCTACGCACGCCAGGATATCAAGACGCCGGTGCGCATCGCGATCGCGATGCTCGTGCTGACGCAGCTCATGAACCTCGCGTTCGTGCCCTGGCTCGGGCACGCCGGGCTCGCGCTGTCGATCGGCCTGGCGGCTCTTTGCAATTCCGCGCTGCTGCTCGTCGGGCTGCGCCGCAGCGGCGTCTACCGGCCGCTGCCGGGCTGGCCAGGGTTCGCCTGGCGGGTCGCCGTCGCGACCGTATCGATGGGCGCCGGGCTTGCGTTTGCCGCGCATGCGATCGACTGGGTCGGTCTCGGCGCGCAGCCGGCGCTGCGCATCGGCCTGCTCGCCGCCGCGCTCGCCGCGGCCGCGGTGGTCTACTTCGGCGCGCTGCTCCTGCTCGGACTGCCGCTGCGGCAGTTCGCAAGGCGCGCCTGATCGCGCGTCGCGCCGCGTGCGCAAGTGCCGCGCGGCGGCCGCGGCGGTCGCCTACACTGGCGCCATGCCAGGTCCGCTGCAGTTCGCGATCCCGAGTGCGCTCGACTACTTCACCGCGCTGGTGGCGGAGGACGAGAGCCTGTCGCTCGTCGAGGCCGCGGTGAGCATTGCGCAGGACGCGCACCCGCAACTCGACGTGCAGTCGGTGCTTGCCGAGATCGACGCGCTCGGCGCGAAGCTCTGTCGCCGCGTGCCGGCCGACGCCGTGCCGCTGCAGCGGCTGCGGCTGCTGAACCGGTTCTTCTTCCACGAGCTCGGTTTCGCGGGCAACGTGAACGACTACTACGATCCGCGCAACAGCTACCTGCATCTGGTCCTGAGTTCGCGCCGCGGCATCCCGATCACGCTCGCCGTGCTCTATATCGAGTTCGCGCAGCAGATCGGCCTGCGCGCGCGCGGCGTATCGTTTCCCGGCCACTTCCTCGTCAAGCTGCGCCTGAACCAGGGGCAAAAGCAGGGCGAGGTCCTGATCGATCCGTTCAACGGCCGATCGCTGTCGCGCGAGGACCTGGCCGAGATGCTCGAACCGTACCGGCAACGCCACGGACTGGTCGACGAGGACGAGATGCCGCTCGGCTTGTTCCTGCAATCGGCCTCGGCGCGCGATGTCGTCGCGCGCATGCTGCGCAACTTGAAGGAGATCCACCGCGGCAACGAGGATTGGCTGCCGTTGCTGGCGGTTCAGGAGCGCCTCGTCGTGCTGCTGCCGCAGGACTGGGAGGAGCAGCGCGACCGCGGGCTGACCTACGCCGAACTCGGCCGCGCCGTCGAGGCGGCGCAGGATCTCGCGGCCTACATCGAACACCGGCCGCAGGCGCAGGACCGGCGTGCGCTCGTCGATCGCCTCGCCGAACTGCGGCGCGCAGCCCCGCCGCGGCTGCATTGAGCGGCTGAAAGCCCGCTCAGACCACCTGGGTCGCGGCTTCGCCGCCCTGCCGCGTCTCGACGCGGCCGATTCGAAATGCGGTCTGTCCGTGCGCCGCGAGCAGCGCGCCGGCGCGCTCGGCATCCGCCGCGGCGACGATGACGACGAAGCCGATGCCGCAGTTGAAGGTGCGGTGCATCTCGGCGTCGGCGACGCCGCCTTCGCGCTGCAGCCAGGAGAAGATCTCCGGCCGCGGCCAGCTGCGCGGGTCGAGCACCACCTTGCAGCCCGCGGGCAGGCAGCGCGGGATATTCTCGACCAGCCCGCCGCCGGTGATGTGCGACATGCCCTTGATGCGCAGCTCGCGCAATACCGCGAGCACCGGCTTGACATAGAGTCTCGTCGGCATCATCACGCGCTCGCGAAACGGCATGCCGTCGAGCATCGCCGGCAGGCCCGCACCGGTGGCCGCGGCACGTTCGACGATCCGGCGCACGAGCGAATAGCCGTTCGAATGGACGCCGCTGGACGCCAGACCGAGCACCACGTCGCCGGCGACGATCGCGCGCCCGTCGACGATCGCGCTCTTGTCGACCGCGCCGACGCAAAAGCCGGCGAGGTCGTATTCGCCCGCCGGATACATGCCCGGCATCTCGGCCGTCTCGCCGCCGATCAGCGCGCAGCCCGATTCCTCGCAGCCGCGCGCGATGCCGGCGACGACGCGCTCTGCGGTGTCGACATCGAGCTTGCCGCAGGCGAAGTAGTCGAGGAAGAACAGCGGCTCCGCACCCTGCACGAGGACGTCGTTCACGCTCATCGCGACGAGATCGATGCCGACGCCGTCGTGCGCGCCCCACTCGAAGGCGAGCTTGAGCTTGGTGCCGACGCCGTCGGTGCCGCTCACCAGCACCGGCTCCCGAAAGCGCTTGGGCACCTCGAACAGAGCGCCGAATCCGCCGATGCCGGTGAGCACGCCTTCGCGCAGCGTGCGCCGCGCGAGCGGCTTGATGCGCTCGACGAGAGCGTCGCCGGCGTCGATGTCGACGCCCGCGTCGCGGTAGGAAAGCGGGGCTTGGGGCATGCGAGCGCGGGCCGCGGTGGACGGCCGTTAGAATTTCGACGATTCTACGGGCCGCATCTTGGCCGCCGCGGCTGCGGACCGCAAAGCGCAGCCCGCGCCGGGCGCAGCTTCGCGCCCCGCCGGCCGTCCGCGCCACGCCGTCCATCCGTCATCACTGGAAGCCCAACTGAACGCGTTGCCGCCATGTGCCTCGTTGCGATGAGGCAGATCCCGCTCGCCATCGCACCGCCGCCCGAGAGCAGCTTCGACAGCTATCTGGCCGGCGCCAACCACGCTGCGCTCGAGCACCTGCGCCAGCTCGCGCCGCATTCGGCGCCGGTCTACCTGTGGGGGCCGACGGGCAGCGGTAAGACGCATCTGCTGCGCGCGCTCGCGCTCGCCTGGCAGGCGCGCGGCGAGCGGGTCGCGTGGTTCGCGTCGGGCGTCGGGCTGCCGTGGACCTTCGACGAGCGCGCCGCCCTCGTCGTGCTCGACGACTGCGATGCGTATGACGCCGCCCGCCAGCAGGCCGCATTCGCGCTCTTCGTGCAGGCGACCGCGGCGGCGATCGCGATCGTCTCGGCCGGGGCGCTGCCGCCCGTCGATCTGTCGCTGCGCGAGGACCTTCGCACCCGTCTCGGCTGGGGGCTGGTCTTTGCATTGCAGCCGCTGGCGGAAAGTCAGGTGCGCGCCGTGCTGCGCCGCGAAGCGGACCGGCGCGGCATCCGGCTCGCCGACGAGGTGCTCGACCATCTGTTGACGCGCTTCGCGCGCGACCTGACGCGGCTGATGGCGCTGCTCGATCGGCTCGACGAATTTGCCCTCGCCAGCCAGCGTGCGGTGACCGTACCCCTGCTCAAGAAGATGTTCGAGGAGGAAGGCCCGTGAAGCCGACCCGTCTGTGCCTGTTCGATCTCGACCAGACGCTGCTGCCGATCGACTCGGACCATGCCTGGGGCGAGTTCCTGATCCGCCTCGGCTGGGTCGACGCGGAGGCGTTTCGCACCGGCAACGATGCCTTCTACGAGGACTACAAGCGCGGGCAGCTCGATATCCACGCCTACGTCGCCTACGTCACCGCGCCGCTGCGGCGCCGCGATCCGGCAACGCTCGCTGCGGCGCACGCCCGCTTCATGCGCGAGGTGATCGCACCGCGGATCGAGCCCGCCGCCCTCGCGCTGGTGCGCGGGCACCGCGAGCGCGGCGATCTGCTGTGCATGGTGACGGCGACGAACGACTTCGTCACGGCGCCGATCGCCGCCGCGTTCGGCATCGAGCATCTGATCGCCGTGCGCCTCGAGCGCGCGCCAGGCGGTACCATCACCGGCGCCATCGAGGGCACGCCGAGCTATCGCGAAGGCAAGGTCACGCGCGTCGGCGAGTGGCTGCAGGGCATGCATCGCGACTGGGACGATTTCGAATCGATCACCGTCTACAGCGATTCGCCAAACGACCTGCCGCTGCTCGAGCGGGCCGACAATCCGGTCGCCACCAACCCCTCGCCCGCGCTCGAGACGCTGGCCCGCGAGCGTCACTGGCGCATCTTGAGACTGTTCGACGCATGATCAGAAAATTCATCGACAAGCTGCTCGGCAAGACGCAAGGCGGCACGGCCGGCAAGACGGTGCTCGGCAAGCGCGTCGAGGTCGCGCGCGCCGAACACGGCATCGACCCCGAACTGCTCGACAAGAACGCGGTGAAGGTCGTGCAGACGCTGAAGGATGCCGGCCACGAGGCCTACGTCGTCGGCGGCGCGGTGCGCGACCTGCTGCTCGGCAAGCGGCCGAAGGATTTCGACGTCGCGACCGACGCGACGCCCGAGCAGGTCAAGTCGCTCTTCAGGCGCGCCTTCATCATCGGCCGGCGGTTTCGCATCGTCCACGTCGTCTACGGGCGCGGGCGCGACCACGAGGTGATCGAGGTCTCGACCTTCCGCGCTGCGCTGGCGGCGGCGGACGCCGAGCACGTCAGCGGCAACGAGAAGACCTCGCGCGCCGAACTCGCCGGCAAGAGCCACGTCGTCGATGCCGAGGGCCGCGTGCTGCGCGACAACGTCTGGGGCCCGCAGATCGAGGATGCCGCGCGGCGTGATTTCACCGTCAACGCGATGTACTACGACCCGCTGACCGAGACTGTCGTCGACTACCACCACGGCCTGCGCGACAGCCGCAAGAAGCTGCTGCGCATGATCGGCGACCCGGCGGCGCGCTACCGCGAGGACCCGGTGCGCATCCTGCGCGCGGTGCGCTTCGCCGCCAAGCTCGATTTCACGATCGAGACGAAGACGCGCGCGCCGATCGCCGAGATGGCGGCGCTGCTCGCGAACCAGCCGCCGTCGCGGCTGTTCGACGAGATGATCAAGCTGCTGCAGACCGGCCATGCATCGAAGAGCCTCGAGGTGCTGCGCGCGCACGGCCTGGTCGGTGCGCGCCAGGGCATCTTCCCGATCCTCGACCTCGTGCTCGCCGACGACGGCGGCCAGGGACCGAACCGCTTCGTGCAGCTTGCGCTGGCCGATACCGATCGGCGGGTCGGCGAGAGCAAGCCGGTCGCGCCGAGCTTTCTGCTCGCCTGCATGCTGTGGCACGAGGTGCTTGGCGGCTGGCAGAAGAACAAGGAGCGCGGCGATGCGCCATTCCCGGCGCTGCAGCAGGCGCTGGAGGCGGTATTCGACGCGCGCGTCGGCGACATCTCGGGCCGCGGCAAGCTGGGCGCTGACATGCGCGAGATCTGGCTCATGCAGCCTAGATTCGAGCGCCGCTCGGGCAATGCGCCGTTCGCCCTCGTCGAGCAGCCGCGCTTTCGCGCCGGGTTCGATTTCCTGCGCCTGCGCGCCGATGCCGGCGAAGTGGCGCCCGAACTCGCCGAGTGGTGGGAGGACTTCTCGCTCGGCAGCGACGACGAGCGCCGCGCGCTGGTCGAACTCGCGCGCGAACAAGGCCAACCGCGGCGCAGTGCGTCGCGTATGAGGCGCGCCAATGCGCCGGCCGCGGGATCGGCGCTGCAAGCCGCGGCAGCGAAACCGGTGAGCGCCGAACCGACGAGTGCCGATCCGGCGAGCGACGAGCAGACGAGCGACGCCGCTGCACCGGCCCGCCGCAAGCGCCGCCGCAGGCGCAAGCCGGCCGGCGCGGACGCCGCGGACGGCGCGGCAGCGCCGGCTTCAACGTCCTGAGCGTTTTGCATGGCAGCGCCGCAGCCGGATCGCGCGCGGCTCCGAGCCTTCATCGGCCTCGGCGCCAACCTGGGCGACACCCGTGCGGCGCTGCGCGCGGCGTTTGCGGCGATTGCCGCGTTGCCGCGTACGCGCTTGAAGGCGCGCTCGTCGCTCCACCGCACGGCACCCATCGACGCCGGCGGGCCGGACTATCTGAACGCGGTCGCATCGATCGATACCGGGCTGGGCGCGCATGAGCTGCTCGGCCATCTGCACGCGATCGAAGCGCGGCACGGCCGCAAGCGGCCGCACGTGAATGCGCCGCGCACGCTCGATCTCGACTTGCTGCTGTACGGCGATGCGCAGATCGATACCCCCGAGCTGACGCTGCCGCATCCGCGCCTGCATACGCGCGCCTTCGTGCTCGCGCCGCTGGCCGAACTGGCGCCGGCGCTTTCGATTCCGGGCCGCGGCCGGGTTGACGCCTTGCTGGCGGGCCTCGCCCCGCAGCGCATCGAGCGGCTCGCCGATGGCGCCCGGCGCCGTTCAGGCCGGCCCGCGCCGGCCGGCCACGCCGCTTCGGGGCTGCGGCCCGATTCACCGTCAACCGATACCGAGTGCATGCCATGAATGCATCGATCCCCGTCGCCCTGCAGACCGTGCTGCTGCTGGTCGGCTCCAACCTGTTCATGACCTTCGCCTGGTATGGCCACCTGAAGACGCTGGCGGACAAGCCCTTGCTGGTCGCGGTACTGGTCAGCTGGGCGATCGCGCTGTTCGAGTACATGCTGCAGGTGCCGGCGAACCGGATCGGTTTTGCAGGCGGCTTCAGCCTGGCGCAACTCAAGATCACGCAGGAGATCGTCACGCTCGGCGTGTTCGTCCCCTTCGCGATGCTCTACATGGGCCAGCCGCCCAAGCTCGACTTTCTCTGGGCCGGGCTATGCCTTGTCGGCGCGGCCTACTTCATTTTTCGCGGCTGACGGTTGGCGCCCGGCGTTCGCTGCGCCACCATCCGCGAGGATCGGTGCGCAATTCACCCCGCATTGGACAGGCGCTGCGGATGGCTGAATGCCGTCAGGCGGTCGCCGCGCACGAAACCGCACAGCGTGATGCCGACGCGCTGCGCGGCTTCGATCGCCATCGACGACGGCGCCGACACGGCGGCGACGAGTTCGATGCCGGCGCGCACCGCCTTCGTGATCATCTCGAGGCTGATGCGTCCCGACAGCGTCACGCAGCCGCCGCGCGCCGGCAGCGCGTGCAGCAGGCAGTGGCCGATCACCTTGTCGAGCGCGTTGTGGCGGCCGAGGTCCTCGGCCAGCGCGAGCAGCCGGCCGTCGGCGCCGAAGAGCGCCGCCGCGTGGGTGCCGCCGGTGCGTCCGAAGATCGCCTGGCGCGCGCGCATGGTCAGCATGTGCTGCTGCAGCGCGTCGGCCGAAAGCGCGAGCCGGTGCTCGACGTGCGCCGTGCCGTCGCCGAGATCGACGAGGCCGTCGACATTCGCGCACACCCCGCACGAACTCGTCACGAGGCCGCTGCGCCGCACGCTGCGCACCCGCCCCGGATCGGCGAGCCGCACGTGCACGCGGCTCGCCGATGCGGGGCACAGCGCCATCGCCGCGACGTCGCCGAGGCCGTCGATCAGGCCCTCGGTCAGCAGAAAGCCCGCCGCCAGCGCGAGCGCGCCGGGCTCCTCCACGTCGCCGAGCGGGCCGTCCGCCGCGAGGTAGCCTGCGGCCTGACTCGACCCAGTGGGGGTGCACATCAGCGTGTAGTCGCCTACGTCCTGCACCTCGATGCGCAAGGCCATCTCCTCGACGACCCAGCAGCCTTCGTCCGACGCAGCGGTGCCCGCCGCCTCGAAGCGCTGCGCGATCACCGAGCGCATGCCGCGCGCGGGCGCAACCAGATCGGCGAGCGCCGCGATTGCTTCGCGTTGCATCGGGATTCGCCCTTCAGCGCGTGCGCGCGCGCTTGATCGAGACGCGCACGATATCGGCGCCGGAGCCGGTGGCGTCGGTCAGCGCGAGCGACATCGGTGCGATCGTATTCAGGCTCGGTGACTTCAGGTTCTTCGCGTAGGGCGTTGCCCAGTAGTCGAACTGGCCGACCATCACGAGCGTGTCGGGGCGGATGCCCTGCACGACGATCGCCGGGCCCTGCGTCGTGCCGATCGCCGAGCTCACCTCGAGCGTATCGCCGTCGTCGATGCCGAGATCGCGCGCGACGCCGGCATTGATCATGACGCCGTGGTGCCCGCGCACGTTGCCCGAGACTTCGTCCATCAGCTGGATCGATGCGTTGCCGCCGGCGTGGTACTGCATGCTCTTGGTCGTGATCAGCCAGTAGGGGTAGTCCGCGGGGTCGAGCCCGCGGCGCACCAGGTCCTGCTCCCAGACGCCGGGGAAATCGTGCCATTGCGGCAGCGGCTGGTATTCGTTGAGCTGCGCGTCCCACCAGTCGATGCCGGCGTCGTGCAGGCGTGCGCCAAGCTCCTTGCCGGATCGCATCAGCCGCTCCTGATACGGCAGTTCGAAGCGCACGTTCTGCGCCCGCATCGTCGGGTACAGGTACCAGCCCATGCGCGGGTAGGGCTTGGTCAGCAGCCCGTGCTCCTTGAACCAGTCCAGGCCGTGCGCGGCCGCGCCGCCGGTCAGATCGTGGCTCGCCGCGAGGCAGATCGCATCCCAGATCGCGTCGACGCTGTGGACCTGGTCTTCGGCGAGGCTGAAGTCGCGCCCCTCGGTCGCGAGCGGCGCGCCGAAGATGCCGCGGTTGATCGCCGCGTTGTAGGGCTCGAGCAGGCCGGTGCGGCGCGCCAGTTCGGTCGCGATCCAGGTGAAGTCGCGCGCCTCGCCCTGCGGCGCGACCGCCGGCTGGCGCAGCACGTAGCCCTGATGCTCCCAGTACTGCTCCATGAATTTGGTCTTGCCCAGGCGGATCAGCTGCGTCGACTCGAGGTCGGTCGCGTCGGGCAGCAGGATGTCGGCCATGTGGTTCGTCTCGTCCGGCACGTAGGCGAAGCACACGGTGAACGGGAAGCTCGCGATCGTCTTCGCGACGTTGTGCGTGTCCCAGAACGAGATCGACGGATTCGTGCGGTAGGCAAACCAGATGTCGGGCGCGGTCGGGCGCGGCCAGTTCTTCGGCGCATGGGTCTGGAACATCCAGGCCAGGTGCGACGGGCCGAGCGACTGGCTCCATGCGCCGCTGTTGCCGGCGAGCGGCACGAGCGTGCGGTGCGCGTTGCGGCCGGTCGGCTGGCGCAGCCACTTGTCCTTCGTCGTCGGATTGAGCTTGTTGAGCATGAAGCCGTCGGGCCCCGGCTGCACGCTCTTGTGCCTGTCCTCGCGCGGGCTGTTGATGCGCACCGTCGTGCCGAGGATGCCGCCGGGCACCTCGAGCGCGCCGACGAGCACCGCGAGCAGCGTACGCGACCAGCAGCATTCGTAGGCGCCCCAGCCGTTGTTGACGGTCTTGCCGAGCGTCACCGCCACCGGTCGATACGGCAGCGCGACGCCGTCGACCTCGCGCGTCTGGCCGACGCAGGCCTGCGCGACGTACTCCTGCGCCACCTGGCGGATCTTCGCGGTCGGCACGTCGCACAGCGCGCTCGCCCACTCGGGGCTGTACTCGCGCATGTGCTGGACGAGTTTCGTGAACGAGGTGACGCCCTTCACGGCAGGGTAGTCCCAGCGCTCGTCGTCGGCGCCGACCTCGACGACTTCGGTCAGGTCGAATTCGCCCTCGAGCGCGGGCTCGATGTCCGGCGCATCGTGCGGCTGCGCGCACGCGCTGCGCGCATCCCACACCAGGGGTTTCAGCGTTGCGCGCTCGCGCAGGAAGTAGCCGTGCGGCCCGACGAGATACGGCGACGACGTGACGTCGCGCAGGAACGGCAGGTCGAGCTTGTCGCGCGCGACCTCGTGCAGGAGGACGTGGATCATCGCGAACATGAAGGCCGGGTCGGTCTTCGGCTTGATCGGGATCCACTCGGCCGAGGCGGCGGCGGTGACCGACAGATGCGGTTCGATCTGCACCCGCTTGATGCCGCGCACGCGCGCGTCCGCATGACGCGAGACGGCGCAGACGCCGCCGGTGACCTCGACGTTGGCGCCGAACGAGACGATGTAGTTGCAGTGCGGCGTATCGGCGGACACCGTGAACGCGCGGTGCCAGTATTCGCCGTACAGATGCTCGGAGTGCACGCACTTGACGCCCTGGCCCGAGCCGAAGCTGAAGTCCATCGGCCCCCAGGCGGCGATGAACGCCGGGAAGGTGCCCATGTAGTTGGCCGGCGTGCCGCCGTGCCCGAGCGTGAGCGCCAGGCGCGGCAGCTTCTCGTCGTCGAGCAGGCCGCGCGCGCGGATGTCGACGAGCCTGGCGGCGACGATGTCGAGCGCCTCGTCCCACGAGATCGGCACGAACCCGGGGTCCTGATCCATGCCCTTCTTGGGGTTGGTGCGCTTCATCGGCGTCAGGATGCGGTCCGGGTGATACGTCTTCTGGATCAGCCCATAGGCCTTGACGCAGGGCTTGCCGTTGCCCGGGTAGAGCCCGCGCCCGTTGAAATTGGGGCTGACCTCGGTCGCGACGCCGTCTTCGACCTTCACGTTGAGCAGGTCGGGGCCGGAGACGCAGTTGTAGCAATAGGTCGAAACCTGGCGCGTGGCGTTCGCGCCGGCCAGCGTCGGTGCGCTGGCGTGCAGGGTGGTACTCATGGGCGGATCGTTCGCTAATATGGTATTGCGATGCAAGTATTAACGATAGGCGACAAGCGGCAGCGTCGCAATATGTTCGGCCGTGCATGGCTGCCGGTGGTTTCCGCACGCGAGCCGGCGAGCGGACCGTTCGGCGCGGCCGGTCGAAACGAAAAATGAACGCCGCATTCACGCGGCGTTCAGATGCCGTGGATCAGACTGCCGGCACGGTCCTCGATGACCGGATTTGCAGAGAAGGGGAACGCACCATGACATCGAACCTTTTGTTGACGGCAATCGCGGCGGCCGCGGTACTGGCGGGTGGGTCGGCCCTCGCGGGACAGGACCGCGCGCCCATCGACAAGACGAGCCAGCGCGCAATGCAGGACGACCACCGCGCCGAGCGCAGGCACCACGACCGCGACCGCCACGAGGCGCGGGCGTCGAACGCACTGCAGGCAGTGCCCAACGCGAGCCTGCCGGATCAGCCCTCGTACGGCTGGCAGTACTTCTCCGATCAGCGGGCCAGGGTCGCGGTGGTGATCAGTCCGGCGGGGGAATACTTCCTCAGCCGCGGCGATGGGCCGCGCCAGATTACCGGGCCGGGCGGGAACGCGCTCGCGATGCCGCCGGGGCAGGATTGAACCTTGCCGCCAGCATGCCGCATGCACCGCCGCGAGCGTGACGTGCGCACGCCCCGCGTCGGCGCCTATCCTTGCCGATGCAGGCGAGTCCGGCAGATGCGCCGCTGACCGAGACGGCATGCGATGCCCGCCAGCGGACGATACGAACGAGGAGATCGAATGAACTGGAGAAACACGCAGGACCGCTACGGGTCGATGTCGATAGCCATGCACTGGCTGATGCTGCTGTTGCTGATCGGCGTCTATGCAGCGATCAACCTGCATGACCTAGCGGAAAAGGGCAGCGCGCTGCGGGCGGATTTGAAGATCTGGCACTTCGCCCTCGGCATGAGCGTGCTCGCGCTGGTCGCACTCCGGCTCGCGGCGCGGCTTGTGTCCGGGCCGGCGCCGCGCATCGCGCCCGCGCCGCAGGCGTGGCAGCAGCGACTCGCCGAGGCGATGCATCTGGCCCTCTACGCCTTCATGATCGGCATGCCGCTGCTCGGCTGGTTCGCCGTGAGCGCAAAGGGCGATCCGGTCGCGTTCTACGGCATGCAGTTGCCGCTGCTGATCGGGCCGGACAAGGGTCTGTACCGGTCGCTGAAGGAGATCCACGAGACGATCGGCACCGCCGGCTACTACCTGATCGGCCTGCACGCGGCGGCGGCGCTGTTTCATCACTACGTGCTGCGCGACAACACCTTGGCGCGGATGCTGCCGGCGCCGCGCTGAAGCTTGCGCGTTTCGGCGCGAGCGCCGGCTGCGGCCCGGCCGGCGCGGTTGCCGAAGAGGGCCGGGTCGGGGGCGATAAACTTCCGCCCGGGCGGCTGGATGCGGCGGATCGTGCACCAGCGCCATCCCCGGGAGATTACATGTTCTTTGGAAAGCTGTTGCCGCGCGAAGGCAACTTCTTCGAGTTGTTCGAGCAGCACGGCACGCACATCGTCGAAGGCGCGCGCGCCTTCATGCTGATGATCGAGAACTATCCCGATCCTGGCCTGCGCGAGCAATACGCGAACCAGGTGGGTCACGCCGAGCGCACCGCCGATCGCATCACGGCCGAGATGCACCGGCTGCTGCACACGACGTTCATCACGCCGATCGATCGCGAGCAGATCCTCGGCCTGATCGATACGATGGACGATATCCTCGATCTGCTGCAGGATGCAAGCGAGACCCTGCTGCTGTACGACGTGCGGGCGGTGACCGACGAGGTGCTGCGCCTGGGCGAACTCAGCGCGCGGTGCTGCGAACGCGTTCAGCATGCGGTGTCGATGCTGCCCAAGCTTTCGACGCCGTCGGTGGCGGAAGCGGCGATCAAGACCTGCGAGGAGATCGACCGCCTCGAGTCGGATGCCGACGGTGCGATGCGCGCCGCGCTCTCGAAGCTCTTTCGCGAGGAGACCGATGTTCGCGAGCTGATCAAGCTCAAGGCCATCTACGAGCAGCTCGAAGCGATCACCGACCGCTGCGAGGACGTCGCCAACCTGATCGAGGGCATCGTCCTCGAGAACTCCTGAACCGCGCATGGCGACGGTGCAGGTGGCCTTCTGGGTCGTCGCGATGCTGGTCGCGATCGCGATCGCGTTCGATTTCATGAACGGCTTTCACGACGCCGCGAACTCGATCGCGACGGTCGTCTCCACCGGCGTGCTCAAGCCGCAGACGGCGGTCGCCTTCGCCGCATTCTTCAACGTGCTGGCGATATTCGTCTTCCACCTGAAGGTCGCGGCGACGGTCGGCAAGGGGATCGTCGACCCGGGCATCGTCGACCACCACGTCGTCTTCGGTGCGCTGCTCGGCGCGATCTTCTGGAACATCGTCACGTGGTGGTACGGCATCCCGTCGAGTTCGTCGCACGCGTTGATCGGCGGCATCGTCGGCGCGGTCGTCGTCAAGGCCGGCGCGAGCGTGCTGATCGCCGGCGGCATCGTGAAGACGGTACTCTTCATCTTCGTCTCGCCGCTGCTCGGCTTCCTGCTCGGCGGGATGATGATGGTGGCCGTCGCGTGGCTGTTCAGACGCATGTCGCCGCTGCGTGTCGACAATTTCTTCCGGCGCGCGCAGCTCGTCTCGGCCGGCATGTACAGCCTGGGGCACGGCGGCAACGATGCGCAAAAGACGATCGGCATCATCTGGATGCTGTTGATCGCCACCGGCTACGCCGATGCGGCGCAGGACTATCCGCCGAACTGGGTGATCTGGAGCTGCTATCTGGCGATCGGCCTGGGGACGATGTTCGGCGGCTGGCGCATCGTCAAGACGATGGGCCAGCGCATCACGAAGCTCAGGCCGGTCGGGGGCTTCTGCGCCGAATCGGGCGGCGCGATCACGCTGTTTCTGGCCTCGGCGCTCGGCATTCCGGTGTCGACCACGCACACCATCACCGGCGCGATCGTCGGCGTCGGCTCCGTGCGGCGCGCGTCGGCGGTGCGCTGGGGAACGGCGGGCTCGATCGTCTGGGCCTGGATCTTCACGATCCCGGCATCGGCTTTTGCGGCCGGGCTGTTCTACTGGGTCAGCCTCAATCTGTTCGATTGATCATCGCCCGCTCGTCGCGGATACGTCGGCCTGGAACTCGTAGAAGCGCTGCGCGCTGAAGGCGATCGTCGCCATCAGCACGCCCGCGCCCAGCATCAGCGCGACGATGGCGCCGATCACCGTCCCCCAGCCGCTGCGCGAGGCCGGACCGCCCGGGTTGTGGCGCGCGTTCCATTTCTCGTCGGCGCCGAGGGCGTGGGCGAGCGCCGAGAGCATCGCAGCGGTCAGGGTCAGGCCGAGCCAGGGGATCAGCACCCATGCAAGCCGGTCATCCTGGCCGAGAGACTGCATCCGCTGCACGCCGTACAGGCCAACGAGGCTCGGCAGCGGGTAGAGCCAGCCCACGATGTCGCGCGCGCCATGCAGATAGAAGCGATGCAGGCCGAAGGCGCCGCCGATGATCGCGATCCAGGTCGCGAGCGTCTTGGACTTGCCCGCGCCGTGCGTGGGCGCGTTCATGCGTCGGCGGCGGGCGCGCTGCACGCACCGGCGCCGAGGGCGCGCTGCATGATCACCACATCGACCCAGCGCTCGAACTTCCAGCCGCTGTCGCGCAGCAGGCCGACCACCTCGAAGCCGAGCGCGCGGTGCACGCCGATCGACCCCGCGTTCGCCGAGTCGCCGATCACGGCCAGCATCTGGCGCGCACCGCGTGCCTGGCAGCGCGCCAGCAGTTCGGCGAGCAGCAGGCGTCCGATGCCGCGGCCCTGCGCGGCAGGGTCGAGGTAGATCGAGTCCTCGACGCAGAAGCGGTACGCCGGACGCGCGCGGAAGGGGTTGGCATAGGCGTAGCCGACCACGCGCCCGCGCTGTTCGGCAACCAGCCAGGGCAGGCCCTTGGCGAGGACGTCGTCGCGGCGGCGCGCCGTCTCGGCGGCGTCGGGCGCGTCGAGCTCGAACGTACCGCTGCCGTGGCGGACGTGCCAGGCGTAGATCGCCGTGATGGCGGCGACGTCGGGCGTCTCGCTCGGGCGAATCGTCAGCGGCAGGGCGTTCATGGCCGATCGTGTGCTGGGAGCTCGTATGCTGGGCGCGGCAAGTTTATAATGCCCGGTTGTGGTGCTGGCTTGCTGCCTGCCCGGTCCGCGAGGGCTGCGCTGGCCGCGGGCGTATCTACGGTGCCGAGAGCCCGTGGCCGAGAGCGTCGGTCGCCCTGGTTCGGCCGGTCCGGCGTGTCCCCGGATCGTCCGGACACGAGTCAAGTTCCCCGAGGAAATCAACATCATGGTCGTCATCCGACTTGCCCGTGGCGGCGCCAAGAAGCGTCCGTTCTTCAATATCGTGGTTGCCGATTCGCGTGTCCGCCGCGACGGGCGCTTCATCGAGCGCGTCGGTTTCTACAACCCGGTCGCCTCGGGCGGCGAGCAGCCGCTGCGCGTCGCGTTCGATCGCGTCGAGTATTGGGCCGGCCACGGCGCACAGCTCTCGCCGACGGTGGCGCGCCTCGTGGCGCAGGCCAAGGCCGCCGCCTGACGGTTCGACATCCGCGGTCGCGATGAGCGACGACGAGCACCCGGCGTGGCCGGACGATGCCGTCGAAGTGGGCAGCATCACCGGCGCCTGGGGCGTGAAGGGCTGGATCAAGGTCCAGCCCTACGCCGGCGATCCGCAGGCGCTCTTTTCCACCAAGCGCTGGTTTCTCGCGCCGCCCGAAGGCGTGCGCCGCCCGGGCGAGGCGCCGCTGCCGAGGCTCCTGCGCATCGTGCAGGCCAAAGATCATGGCGACGGCGTGATCGCGCAGGTCGGCGATATCGATGACCGCTCGACGGCGGAGCGACTGCGCGGAGCGCGGGTCTTCGTCTCGCGCGGCAGTTTTCCGAGCCCCGCGCCGGACGAGTTCTACTGGGTCGATCTGATCGGCCTTGCGGTCGTCAACCGGCAGGGCGAGGCGCTCGGTACGGTTGCCGGGCTGATCGATACCGGCCCGCACAGCGTCCTGCGTGTCGCGCGCCCGGCGTCCGAGGAAGGCGCAGGCGCCGAAGACGACGAAAGACTGATCCCTTTCGTCTCTGCCTACGTCGACGAGGTGATGCTCGCGCAGCGGCGCATCGTCGTCGACTGGGGCCTGGACTACTGAAACTGCAGCGCGCGAGCGATGCGATTCGACGTCATCACGCTCTTTCCCGAGCTGTTCGGGCCGCATCTGACGCTGGGCGTCACGCGGCGCGCCTTCGAGAGCGCGCAACTCGACGTCAAGCTGTGGCCGCTGCGCGATTTCGCCGACAACGCCTACCGGCGGGTCGACGACCGGCCCTATGGCGGCGGACCCGGCATGGTGCTGCTTGCCGAGCCGCTCGAGCGCGCACTGCAGGCGGTGCGCGCCGTGCGCAGCGAAGCTCGCCCGGCACCAGTCGTGCTCTTCAGCCCGGCCGGGCGGCGCATCGATCAGGCGCTCGTGCGCGAGTGGGCGTCCGGCGCCGGTGCGGTGCTGCTGTGCGGGCGCTACGAAGGCGTCGATCAGCGCTTCATCGACCGCCACGTCACGCTCGAGCTGAGCCTCGGCGACTTCGTTCTCTCGGGCGGGGAGCTGCCCGCGCTGGCGCTGCTCGACGCGATCGCGCGCCTGCAGCCGGGCGTGCTGGGCGACGCGCAATCGCACGAGCAGGACAGTTTTTCGGCCGGCCTGCTCGACTGCCCGCATTACAGCCGGCCCGAAAACTGGCGGGCGGCGGACGGCGATCGTCCGGTGCCGCCGGTGCTGCTTGGCGGCCACCATGCCGAGATCGCGCGCTGGCGGCGCGAGCAGTCGCTCGGGCTCACCGCGAAGCGTCGGCCCGATCTGATCGCCGCCGCGCGCGCCGCGGGCCTGCTGTCGGCGGCGGACGAGAAATTCATCGCTGCGCTGAAGCTATAATCACAGGCTTTTCGATCCTCTGCCTGCCCTGCCGCGACTGCCGCGGCTCCCCCTGCCGCGACTGGCGCGGCTCCCAATACCAAGATGCGCCGGCACGATCGCCTGGAGAAAACCGTGGATCTGATCCAAACCCTCGAGCAGGAAGAAATCGCTCGCCTCGACAAGAAGGTTCCGGCCTTCGCGCCGGGCGATACCGTGATCGTCAGCGTGAGCGTCGTCGAAGGCACGCGCAAGCGGCTGCAGGCGTACGAAGGCGTCGTCATCGCCAAGCGCAACCGCGGGCTCAATTCGAGCTTCATCGTGCGCAAGATCTCGAACGGCGAAGGCGTCGAGCGCACCTTCCAGCTCTACAGCCCGCTGATCGCGGCGATCGAAGTCAAGCGCCGCGGCGACGTGCGCCGCGCCAAGCTCTACTACCTGCGTCAGCGCTCCGGCAAGTCGGCGCGGATCAAGGAAAAGCTCTCCTGAACGGCGCCGGGTGAGAGTCCCGGACGCGCGCACCGACGAGCCGCCTGCCGCATGATGCACAGGCGGCTTTGTCATTCGAGTTCGCGCCGTCACGCTCTTCCATGGCTCTGAGCTTCAATCCCCAGGATATGCCGGTGATCGGCGTCGACGATCACCTGCCGTCGGTCGCGCGGCCGGCGCTCGCCACCGCCGCTCTGCGCGAGCGGTTTCGCGTGCCGCCGCACTGGGTGCCGGAAACCACGGTCGAGCCGCGCTTCATCGAACGCACGCCGACCCGCGCGTCGGTGCTGGTGCCGATCGTCGATCGCGCCGAGCCGACGGTGCTGCTGACGCAGCGCAGCGATCACCTGAGCGATCATCCGGGCCAGATCGCATTTCCCGGCGGCCGCGCCGAGGAGACCGATGCCGACGCCACCGCGACCGCGCTGCGCGAAGCGCAGGAGGAGATCGGCCTGCCTGCATCGCAGGTCGACGTGCTGGGCGCGATGCCGCTGTATACGACGGGAACGGGTTTTCTGGTGACGCCGGTCGTCGCCATCGTCCAGCCGGCGTATTCGATGCGCGCCGATCCGTTCGAGGTGGCCGAGGTCTTCGAGGTGCCGCTGGCGTTCCTGATGAACCCGTCGCACCATCGCCATCATGCGGTCGAACTGCGCGGCGTTCGGCGCGAGTTTCTGTCGATCCCGTATCAGGGTGTGGACGCGCAGGGGCATCCGCGGCGCTACTTCGTCTGGGGCGCGACGGCGGCGATGCTGCGCAACCTGTACCGCTTCCTGTCCGCCTAGTCGCGACAAGGCACATCGCCCGGCAGCAGTGTCCCGCGAGGGGGCGCAAGTATCATCGTTGCCAATGAGTTTCTTCGCTGTCCTGCTTGCGCTGCTGATCGAACAGTTGAAGCCGCTGCCGCGCGGCAACTGGGTATTCGGCGCACTGGTCGCGTGGATGCGCTGGACGGGGCTGAACTTCAACGCGGGGCGCGATCGCCACGCCTGGGTGGTGTGGGGCGTCACCGTCGTGCTGCCGGCGATCGTCGCATTCGGCATCTATTTCGCGATCGCCCGCTTCAGCCTGATCCTCGCCCTCGCGTGGAACGTCTGCGTGCTGTACCTGACGCTCGGCTTCCGCCAGTTCAGCCACTATTTCACCGACATCCGCGACGCGCTCGAGCAGGGCGACGATGCGACGGCGCGCCAGCGCCTCGCCGAATGGCGCCACCTCGACGCGAGCGAGCTGCCACGCACCGAACTGCTGCGCCACGTGCTCGAGCATTCGCTGCTCGCCGCGCACCGGCATGTATTCGGCGTCTTCTTCTGGTTCGTGCTGCTGTCGGCGTTCGGCCTCGGTCCCGCCGGCGCGGTGCTCTACCGACTGTCCGAGTTCGCGAGCCGCTACTGGGCCTACAAGAGCCGCACCGTCGGCGTGCCGACGAACGATCGGCTGATGCTGCTGTCGCGCCAGCTCTTCAGCCTGATCGATCGCGTGCCGGCGCGCATGACGGCATTCGGCTTCGCGGTCGTCGGCAATTTCGAGGAGGCCGTGACGTGCTGGCGGCGCGATGCGTCGCTCTGGCACTACCAGAACGAGGGCATCATCCTCGCCGCCGCAGCCGGTGCGGTCGGCGTGCGCCTCGGCGGTGCGGCGCCGCCGGGCGTGACGCCGGATCGATCGCAGACGCTCGAAGGCGGCGCGTCGCAGGATGCGGTCGAGGCCCAGGGCTCGACCCCGGGGGCCGAGCCGCAACTCGGCCATCTGCGCAGCGTCGTCGGCCTCGTCTGGCGCTCGGTCGTGCTGTGGATGCTGCTGCTCGCGCTGCTGTCGCTCGCGAACCTGGTCGGATGAACTGCGCCGGGGACCACCGCGGGCGGGGACTCCGTCAGCTCAGCTCGTCCCACAGCGCGCAGTAGATGCGATGGCGCGAGGCGCTGATCGCGCCGCGGCCGAGCGCGGCAAGAACGCCGCAACCCGGTTCGTGGCGGTGCGTGCAGTTGTAGAACCTGCAGTCCGTGACGTAGGGGCGCAGGTCGGGCATGCAGCCGGCGAGTTCCGTCGCATCGAGCTGGCGCAGGCCGAATTCCTGAAAGCCGGGTGAATCGATCAGCGCCGTCGTGCGCGCGGCGTCGAGCCAGTACCACTGGGTTGCCGTCGTCGTATGGCGGCCGGAATTGAGCGCGCGCGACACATCGCCCACCTGCGCCTGCGCGCCCGGCGCGAGCAGGTTGATCAGTGTGCTCTTGCCGGTGCCGCTCGGCCCGAGGACGAGCGTCGCCTTGCCGGCAAGCCGTGGGCCGAGATCCTCGCGCGCGGCGTCGGGCCTGGCCTTCAAGGCTGATTCGAGCACCGCGATGCCCATCGCCCGATACGGTGCGAGACGCTCGCGCGCGGCGGCAAATTGCGGCAGGTCCGATTTGTTGAGCAGGATGCAGGCGGCGATGCCTGCGCTCTCGGCGGCGATCAGCGCCCGTGCGAGCTGCGACTCGCCGAACGCCGGGTCCGCGGCGACGAGCAAGAGCAGCTGGTCGATGTTGGCCGCGAACGACTTCGTCTTCCACTCGTCCTGGCGGAAGAACAGGTTGCGTCGCGGTTCGATATGCTCGATCACGCCCTCGGCGGCGCCGGTCGCGAGCCAGTGCACGCGGTCGCCGACGACGCAATCGCTTTTCTTGCCGCGCGGATGGCAGATCAGGCGCCGGCCTTCGGGCGTCTCGATGACGTAGTGCCGGCCGTGGCCGGCGACGACGAGGCCGATGTCGATCTCGGCGCTGCGCGTCATCGTGCAGCGGCGCGCCGCCGTGCCCGCTCAGGCCGCCGGCGGCAACAGCGCATCGGCCTTCGCGGCGCAGATGAAGTCGTTGATCGAGATGCCGCCCACCGAATGGGTGTCGAAGCGCACCACGCAGCGGTCGTAGGTCAGCGTCACCGCAGGGTGGTGATCCTGGGTGTGGCAGATCCAGGCGAGCGCGTTCATGAACGCCATCGTCTCGTG
>CALMIL010000278.1 GCA_937864005.1 uncultured Burkholderiales bacterium | reverse complement strand
ATCGACGCCGCGACGGCGTCGATGCAGCGCAGCGGCGCCGGCAGGTTGCGGCTCAGCGCGCCGACCGTATTGCGCGCGAACTGCAGGTAGGCGTCCGCGTTCGGGTGCGTCACCTTCAGGTTGCGCACGAGCGGCAGCGGCCGTGCCTCCGCGACCTCGGTCGCGAAGGCGATCGCGCCGCCGATCAGGTCGCCTTCGATCAGCTTGTCGAAGAGCTTTTGCCCCGGCATCGCGGCGAGCACTTCGCTCTTCACCGCCTCGCCGCTGACGATCATGTTGAGCGCATTCTCGAGCCCGATCAGCCGCGGCAGGCGCTGCGTGCCGCCCGCACCCGGGACGAGGCCGAGCTTCACCTCGGGCAGCGCGACCTGCGTGCCCGGCGCCGCGACCCGGTAATGGCAGCCCATCGACAGTTCGAGCCCGCCGCCCATGCACACGCTGTGGATCGCGGCGACGACCGGCTTGCTGCACGCCTCGAGGGCGAGGATCACGGAGAGCAGATTCGGCTCGGCGAGCGCCTTCGGGGTTCCGAACTCGCGGATATCGGCGCCGCCCGAGAACGCCTTGCCGGCACCGGTGATGACGATCGCCTTCACCGCCGCGTCGTCTTCGGCGCGCGCGAGGCCATCGGTGATCCCCAGGCGCGTGGCATGGCCGAGGCCGTTGACGGGGGGGTTGTCCAGCGTGATGACGGCAACTTCGCCGCGCACTTCGTAGCTCGCGCTCATACGTCGATCCTCGGCTGCAGAATGGTACGGTCGTTCGATTCTAGGATGCACCAGCGCGCGGGTCTTGTCTCGGCGGCGACAGCTTGCCGGTCGCGACATGCTCGCCGGTCGGACCGGGATTTAACGTCAGGTGCGAAAGGGATTCTCGATACGCAGCTTGCCGATGCGCTGGCCGTGCTGCAGGTCTTCGCTCAGCAAGCGCGTGCAGCCGGACTCCAGCGCCGCAGCGACGATCAGGCTGTCGTAGAAGCCGAATTCCTGGCGCTGCTGGATGCGCATCGCCGCCGCGTACAGCGACGGGCTCGGTTGCACCCGCCACAGCGGCTGCAACGTGTGCTGCATGAAGTCCTCGGCGTCTGCGGCGCGCGCGATCACCTCGAGCTTTCGCGTCAGCACGTTGAGCGCTTCTTGCACGACCTGAAAGCTGATGGCGCCCGTGCCGTTGCTCAGTGCGTCGGCCACCAGGGTGCGCGCGACGGCGTGCTTGGCCGCATCGGCTTCGTCGAAGAGATAGACGAAGACGTTGGTGTCGAGAAAGTCAACGCTCATTCATCGCGTCGCGGGTGAACTTGCGCCCCCCGGTGCGAACGTAGGCGCGCATGCGGTCGATGCCCTCGAGCGCCTTGGCCGCCTGGCGCTTGCGCGCGTACTGTTCGAGCCAGCGGCGGAACTGCTCGTTGAGCGTGCTGTTGTCGGCGGCCGCCTGCTCGCGCGCCGCCTCGATCAGCCGTTCGTCGGCGGTGAAGGTGATGTTCTTCATCGTGCATCCACTCTCGTGTATCTTGAGCAGTGTATGCAATGCAGTGTTCCCGTTCAAGTGTTGCGTTGACAGTGTTGCGGACGGCAAGACGTTGATGTGCCTCTCGGCCGGCGTTGGAAGTGCTTCTGACTGGCGATGCGGCTCGAACCTGCGCCGAACGAGCGATTCGACCCGAAGGCTCAGCTCACACCTCGAGCCACTCTTTGCGAACCTCGGCATTCGCGCGCAGGTCGGCCGGCGTGCCTTCGAAGACGATGTTGCCGTGGCCCATGACGAGGCAGCGGTCGGCGACCTGCAGCGCGATCGTCAGCTTCTGCTCGATCAGCAGCACCGATACGCCGCGCTCGCGCAGCGCGAGCAGGTACTCCGCAACGAGGGCGACGATCATCGGCGCGAGCCCTTCGGTCGGCTCGTCGATCATGATCAGGTCCGGGTCGCCCATCAGCGTGCGGCACAGCGCGAGCATCTGCTGCTCGCCGCCCGAGAGCACGCCGGCATCGGTATGCTGGCGCTCCTTCAGGCGCGGAAACATCCGGTAGGCGTCGTCGAAGCTCCAGCGCGGCGCCGACTTGCGCCCGCTCTTCTCGCCGAGCATCAGGTTCTGGTGCACCGTCAGGTCGGGGAAGATATCGCGGTTCTCGGGCACGTAGCCGACGCCGAGATGGGCGATCTCGAAGGGTTCGAGGCCGCGGATCGAGCGACCCCGGAATTCGATCGTGCCGGCGGCGTCGACCAGCCCCATGATCGCCTTCGCGGTCGTCGAGCGGCCCGACCCGTTGCGCCCGAGCAGGCTGACGATCTCGCCCGGCTGCACGTCGAAGTGAACGCCGTGCAGCACATGGCTCTTGCCGTAGTAGGCGTGAACGCCCTGCAGGTGCAGCATGGCTCAGTGCCCCTCCTCGGCGAGGACCGCGCCGAGGTAGGCCTCCTGCACGCGCCGGTCGGCGCGCACGGCGTCGGGGGTGTCGAAGGCAATCACCTCGCCGTAGACGAGGACGGCGATCTTGTCGGCCAGGCCGAAGACGACGCCCATGTCGTGCTCGACCGTCAGCAGCGTCTTGCCGACGGTGATTCTGCGGATCAGTTCGACGAAGCGCGCCGTCTCGCTGCGGCTCATGCCGGCGGTCGGCTCGTCGAGCAGGATCACGCTGGCGCCGCCGGCGATCGTGATGCCGATCTCGAGCGCGCGCTGCTCGGCATACGTCAGGTTCATCGCCAGCACGTCGCGCCGGCGGTCGAGCTTGATCATCGCGAGCACCTCGGCAGCGCGCTGGTTGGCGTCGTGCAGGTCGGAAAGGAATTTCCAGAACGCATAGCGGTAGCCCATGCCCCACAGCACCGCGCAGCGGATATTCTCGAACGCCGACAGCCGCGTGAAGAGGTTGCTGACCTGGAAGCTGCGCGCCAGCCCCTTGCGGTTGATCGCGTACGGCGCGAGCCCCTCGATGCGATCGCCGTCGAGCAGGATCTGCCCCGAGGTGGGTTCGAAGCGCCCGCTGATCAGGTTGAAAAGCGTGCTCTTTCCGGCGCCGTTCGGGCCGATGATCGCGACGCGTTCACCCTTAGCCACGGCGAGCGACGCGCCGCGAATGATCTCGGTGCGGCCGAAGCTCTTGCGCAGGTCGCGCAGCTCGAGTGCCAGCGCCGGACTCACGCGGCGCCTCCGATCAATCGAAGAGTTCGGACCGCCTTGTCGTCGGCGCCTCGCCGCGTTCGCCCGCTTCGATCCCCGCTGCGCGGGGCCCCTCTTTCGCGGCTCACGCGGCGCCTCCGATCGATCGAAACGTTCGGACCGCCTTGTCGTCGGCGCCTCGCCGCGTTCGCCCGCTTCGATCCCCGCTGCGCGGGGCCCCTCTTTCGCGGCTCACGCGGCCTCCCTCTGCCTGATCACGGCCTCGATCTCGGCCTGTGTCTCGCCCCAGCGCGCGGCAAAGCGCCGCCGCGCCGGCTCGAGCATCGCGAGGCCAGCCGCGAGCACGGCAGCGGCACCGGCCCATGACGCGACGCTTGCCGCGTTCAGGCCAACGCCCATGAATTTCAGGTTCGGCCCGAGCGCCTGGTTCAGCTGCAGGTGGTAGATCATCTCGATCATCGCGCCCGCGCCGGCCAGCACGACGAACGCGGCGAGCGCCAGCACGGCGTAGAGCGGCAGGAAGCGGTTCCACTTGCCGAACGCCGCGACGCGCATGTTCATCATGATCAGGCTGGCGATGCCGCCCGGCGCATACATCACCATCAGCACGAAGATGAGGCCGAGATAGAGCAGCCAGGCCTGCGTCAGCTCGGAGAACAGGACGAGCGAGAGCACCATCAGCACGGCGCCGATGATCGGCCCGATGAAGAAGATCGCCCCGCCGAGAAAGGTGAACAGCAGGTACGCGCCCGATCGCGCGGCGCCGACGACTTCGGCCGTCACGATCTCGAAATTGAGCGCGCCAAGGCCGCCCGCGATGCCCATGAAGAAGCCCGATACCATGAACGCGCGATAGCGCACCATCTGCGTGCGATAGCCGATGAACTCGACGCGCTCGGGGTTGTCGCGCGTCGCGTTCAGGATGCGTCCGAGCGGCGTCTGCGTGAAGGCGTAGAGCAGCGCGGTGCAGACGAAGCAGTACGCCGCGATCAGGTAGTAGAGTTGGATGCCGGGTCCGAAGGTGATGCCGAGAAACGGCTGCCCCGCGACGCGGTTGCCGCTGATGCCGCCTTCGCCGCCGAAAAAGCCCGGGAACATCAGCGACATCGACCACACCATCTCGCCGATGCCGAGCGTGATCATCGCGAACGTGGTGCCTGCCTTTTTCGTCGTCACGTAGCCGAGCAGCACCGCCATCAGCAGGCCGAACAGTCCGCCCACCAGCGGCACGAGGCTGACCGGAAGCCACAGGCTGCCGTCCGAGATCATGTTGAGCGTGTGCATCGCGAAGAACGCGCCGAGCCCCGAATACACCGCGTGACCGAAGCTCAGCATGCCGCCCTGGCCGAGCAGCACGTTGAATGCGAGGCAGGCAATGATCGCGACCCCCATCTGCGTGAGCATCGTCAGCGACAGGCTGCTGGTCCAGATCCAGGGCGCGACGAGCATCAGCAGGCCGTAGCCGCACCACAGCGCGGAGGGCTTGTTCAGCAGGCGCCAGATCATCGGTGCGCCCTTCGCGGGGCACGCTGCGCGCGAACGGCGTGCGTCCGGCGAGCATCGAATGCGCTGCGGTGGTTGCGGCTCATCTCATCCCTCGCGTGTGCCGAGCAGTCCCTTCGGCCGGAAGATCAGGATCAGGACCAGGAACAGGTAGGGCAGGATCGCGGCCACCTGCGAGATCTTGACGCTGTAGACCGCGTAGCCGAAAGTCGCATCCGTCACGCCAAGGTTCAGCGAGTGAAAGAGGTCGAGCAGCGACAGATCGCTGCCGATCGCGAACGATTCGATCACGCCGAGCAGGATCGAAGCGAGGAACGCGCCGGCTAGCGACCCCATGCCGCCGATGACGATGACGGCAAACAGCACAGCGCCGACCTGCAGCGACATCGACGGCTCGGTGACGCGCAGCGCGCCGCCAATCACGCCCGCCAGCGCGGCGAGCGCCGTGCCGCCCGCAAAGACGAGCATGAAGACGCGCGGTACGTTGTGGCCGAGCGACTCGACCATGTGCGGATGCGTGAGCGCGGCCTGGATCACGAGGCCGATGCGGGTGCGCGTCAGCACCAGCCAGAGGCTGACAAGCATCAGGATCGCGATCGCCATGCCGAAGGCGCGAAATGCGGGGAACTGGGTGCAGATCATGTCGGCCGCGGTATTGCAGACCTCGGGCTGCGCGCCCCAGGCGAGCGCCAGGCCGCTGCTGCGCGAATCGAGGATCGTGAACAACGGGCCCTGGAGCGCCGCCGGCTGCGTGAACGGCACGGCCGATCGACCCCAGACGATCTGCACCACCTCGAGGATGATGTAGCTCAGGCCGAACGTGATCAGCAACTCCGGCACATGGCCGAACTTGTGCACGCGGCGCAGGGCATAGCGCTCGAACAGCGCGCCGAGCACGCCGACCAGGGGCGGCGCGAGCAGCAGCGCCCACCAGAAACCGAACGTGACGCTGATCGTGTACGCCACGTACGCGCCGAGCATGTAAAAGCTCGCGTGCGCGAAATTGAGCACGCCCATCATGCTGAAGATCAGCGTCAGCCCGGCGGCGAGCATGAACAGCAACAGCCCGGTCGACAGGCCGTTGAGCAGCGAGATCAGCGTATAGGTCAGGTCCATCGATGGGCCGGCGTCCGCCGCAACAAAAAACGGCGCGGCACCGCGAAGTGCCGCGCCGGCTTCAGCGACGCGGACTCAGGGCCGCTTCATCTGGCACGACGTCGGCGTGCTCGCGACGTAGGCCGGAATCGCCTTCACCTCGGCGAAGTTCATGCCGGTATTCTCGACGCTGTACGGATGCGCCTTGGTCGCCTTCTCCCACGACGAGATATAGAGCGGCATCTGCAACTGGTGATCGGTCTTGCGCATCGTGAACTCGCCCGAGAAGCCCTGGAAGGTCAGGCCTTCCATCGCCGCGGCGACCTTGACCGGATCGGTGCTCTTGGCCTTGGCCATCGCGTCGGCCAGCATCGCCGCCCCGTTGTAGGCGGCGAGCACGTACAAATCGTCGTTGAACTTGGCCTTGAACTCGTTCTCGAGCTTGGTGGGCAGCCCCGGCATGTTGGTGTACGCGTAGGCGACCATCCGCACCTGCCCCTCGGCGGCAGTGCCGAGCGCGGTCGGCGTGCCGGTCACGCTCGCGTAGTAGGTATAGAACTTGGCATGCAGGCCGGCGTCCTTGGCCGCCTTCACCAGCAGCGTCAGGTCCGGGCCCCAGTTGCCGGTGACGATCGCGTCGGCGCCGGAGGCCTTGATCTTGGCGACGTAGGGCGCGAAGTCCTTCACCTGGCCGATCGGGTGCAGATCGTCGCCGACGATCTCGACATCCGGGCGCTTGCGCTTGATGTTCTCCTTGAAATACTTCGAGACCTGCTGGCCGTGCGAATAGTTCTGGCCGATGATGTAGACCTTCTTCAGGTCGGGCTGGTCCTTCATGTAGCTCGTCAGCGCCTCCATCTTCATCGAGGTGTCGGCGTCGATGCGGAAATGCCAGTACTCGCACTTCTCGTTCGTCAGCGCCGGATCGACGGCGGCGTAGTTGACGTAGATGAGTTCCTTGCCCGGATTGCGCGAGTTGTATTTCGCGACGGCGTCCGAGATCGCGAGCCCGGCGCCCGAGCCCTGGCCCTGGATGATGTAGCGAATCCCCTGGTCGGTCGCCGCCTTCAGGGCGTTCAGGCTTTCCTGCGGCGAGCCCTTGTTGTCGAAGGCGACGATCTCGAACTTCACGCCTGCGGCATTCTTCTGGTTGAAGCGCTCGGCGACGAACTGCCAACTCTTCAGGATATTCTGGCCGACGCTGGCGAAGGCGCCCGACAACGGATCGATATAGGCAATCTTCACCGTCTCGCCGGCCTGCGCATACAGCGCACCGCTGGCCAGTGCCAGGGCAACGCCGGTCGAGAAGCTCTTGAACTTGATCGCGCGTGTCATGGGGAAGTCCCTCGCAGTTGAACCAAGCCGTACGGTAGAGCAGATTCGCCCCTGCGCCGTTCAGGGACTTCCCGCACCCGCTGTCGCTGAGGCGACAGCACGCGGACTTCGCGAACAAGGCCCGCAAAGCGACGCACCGGAACTTATCGACGCCTCGAGGCATCCATCGGCACGCGCCGTGCGTGAAGCGCTGCGCGCGGCCATGCGGCTTCGATCCTCGCGCCCGGCCGGCGGCTGCCGATTGCGGTATCGTATTTCCGATGAATCGAGACAAGACGTACAAGGTGCAGAAGTCGGACGAGCAATGGCGCGCCGAGCTCGACCCGATGCAGTACCGCGTCGCCCGCCATGCGGCGACCGAGGCGCCATTCAGCGGCAGGTACTGGGACCACTTCGAGCAGGGCCGCTACGACTGCGTCGGCTGCGGCACGCCGCTGTTCGCATCGGACACCAAGTTCGACGCCGGCTGCGGCTGGCCGAGCTACTCGCAGCCGGTCAACAGCGAGGTCATCGAGCGTGTCGTCGACACCTCGCACGGCATGGTGCGCATCGAGGTCCGCTGCAACAACTGCGGCACGCATCTCGGCCATGTCTTCGACGACGGTCCGGCGCCGACCGGCGAGCGCTATTGCATCAATTCGGCCGCGATAAAATTCGAGCCGCCGCGCTGAACGCGCGCGCGGCGAATGTCTCCCCCGCCCCCGTCCGCACGGCCCGATGGCGGGCGCTTCCGGACCCTGGCTTTCGATGAAATTCCTGTTCGACTTCCTGCCCATCGTGCTGTTCTTCGGCACCTTCAAGTTCGCCGAGCGGGATTCGCAGGCGGCGGCGGACTTCGCGACGCAGCATTTCGGCTTTCTCGTCTCCGGCGGCGTCGTCGGACCGACCGAAGGGCCGGTGCTGCTGGCGACGATCGTCGTCATCATCGCGACGGTCGCGCAGATCCTCTTCCTGCTTGCCCGAGGCAAGAGAATCGACATGATGCTGTGGGTCAGCCTCGGTCTCGTCACGGTGCTCGGCGGCGCGACGGTATGGTTCCACAACGAGACCTTCATCAAGTGGAAGCCGAGCGTGCTGTACTGGGCGATGGCGCTGTCGTTCTGGATCAGCCAGGTCGTGTTCCGCAAGAACCTGTTGCACACGCTGATGGGTGGCCAGCTCGACCTGCCCGCTCCCGTCTGGCGCACGCTGACGCGGGCCTGGATCGGCTTCTTCGGCCTGATGGGCATCCTGAACCTGTACGTCGCCTACAGCTTCTCGACCGAAGCCTGGGTCAATTTCAAGCTCTTCGGCAGCCTCGGGCTGATGCTGATCTTCACCCTGGCGCAAGGCGTCTACCTGAGCCGGCATCTGAAGCCGGCCGAAGGCGGCGCCGCCGAAACCGGCCCCGGCGCGCCATGACGCCACCGAAGTCGGCGGCCTCGAGCCGCGATATCGAGGCCGCGGTGCGCGCATCGCTGGCCGTGATCTCGATCGAGGTCACCGACGACAGCCACCGCCACGCCGGCCACGCCGGGGCGCGCGAGGGACGCCACTTCAGCGTGCGCGTCGAGTCCGAGGCGTTTCGCGGCCTCTCCAGATTGCGCCGGCATCGGCTCGTATATGATGCCGTCGGTCCGCTGATGGCCCAGGGTATCCACGCCCTGGCGATCGACGCGCACGCTCCCGGCGAGCCCTGACGACGCCGCCTCTTCCTCGCGCAGTGCGCTGCCGCCCCCGCAGCCGGCCACCCCTACCCCCCGCCCGTCCCGAGATCGACAACCCGCTGAAAGGCATGTGCCGCATGTTCGCAATGATTCCCTCCCGTCTTGGCCAGGTGCCGCTGCGCGCCGCGCTCGTCGTCGCCGCCGCCCTTGCGCTGCCCGCGCAGGCGCAGAACGTCGCCATCGTCAACGGCAAGCCGGTGCCGCTGGCGCGCGTCAATGCGCTCATCGAGCAGGCGACGAGCCAGGGTCAGCCGCGCACGCCCGAACTCGAGGCGCAGGCGCGCGACGAGGTCGTGCTGCGCGAGATGTTTGTCCAGCAGGCCGAGAAGGAGGGCCTGGCCGCGACGCCGGAATACAAGGCGCAGATGGAGCTTGCCCGCCAGAGCATCCTGATCCGCGACCTGTTCGCTGCCTACCAGAAGGCGCATCCCGTCACCGACGCCGATATCCAGGCCGAATACGACAAGTTCAAGGCCCAGGCAAGCGGTGTCGAGTACCACGTCAGCCACATCCTCGTCGAGAAGGAGGAGGACGCCAAGGCGCTGATCGTCAGGCTGAAGAACGGCGAGAGTTTCGACGCGCTCGCCAAGCAGTATTCGAAGGACCCGGGGTCGGGAGAAAAGGGCGGCGATCTGGACTGGGCGAGCCCGAGTTCGTTCGTTCCCGAATTCTCGGACGCGATGGTGAAGCTGAAGAAGGGCGAGATGACCGACGCGCCGGTGAAGTCCCAGTTCGGCTGGCACATCATCAAGGTCACCGATACGCGCGAGGCGCAGTTTCCGCCGCTCGAAGAGGTCAAGCCGCAGATTCAGCAGCACCTGATGCAGCAGAAGATGGCGCAGTTCCGCGACGAGATCCGCGCCAAGTCGAAGACGGACTACAAGTTCTCCAACTGACGGCCTTCGCCGCGGGCCCGGTTCAACGATCGGTTTCCGATCGGTCCGGGCCCTTGCGCGGCAGGATGACGAAGGGGTCGCTGCTCCCGCCTTCGTAGAGGGCATCGACGAGCGCCGCGCGCGCGGCGAGCACCGCGCGCTGGTTGATCGAGCCCTTGTCCGTGATCTCGCCCTTGTCGATCGAAGGCGGCTCGGCCAGCACGTGCAGGCGCTCCGGGCGGCTCGCGCTGCCGGTGCCGGACGCCCACAACGCATCGGCCAGTTGCTGGAAGAAGGCGCGCACCTCGGGCGCGTGCACGGCGTCGGGCAGCGGCGCCGATGCCGGCAGACCCGCGAGGCGCCGGCACTCGTCGGCGCGTGGGAAGATCAGCAGCCCGATCTCGTCGCGATTCAAGCCGGTGACGACGGCATCCTGAACGCAGGGGGCTCCGGCCGCGATGATCTGCGCGCGCAGCGGACCGACGCTGACGAAGGTGCCGGTGGAGAGCTTGAAGTCCTCGGCAATGCGGCCATCGAACAACAGGCCGCGCTCGGGCCGCGCAGGGTCGATGAACCTGACCGCGTCACCCGTCTTGTAGAAGCCCTCGTCGTCGAACGCGTCCCGCGTCTCCTGCGCCGCGCGCCAGTAGCCGGGCATCACGTTCGGGCCGCGAAAGCGGATCTCGGTCTTGCCGTGCGCTTGCGCCGTGGCGGCCGGTACCAGCTTCGCTTCGACCCCGGGCGCCGGCAGGCCGACGTGGCCCGACCGCGCCGCGACGCCGACCGCAAACAGGCACGCCGGCGAGGTCTCGGTCATGCCGAGTCCGGTGACGATGCGCACGCGTTCGCCGATCTCGGCCCGGCCGTGCGCGTCGAGCTTGTCCCATACCGCCTGACCGAGCCCGGCGCCGGCGAACATGAAGGCGTGCACGCGCGCGAACAGCGACTTGCGCAGGGCAGGGTCGCCGTCCATCGCATCGGCGATCGCCTCGAAGCCCTTGGGCACGTTGAAATAGAGGGTGGGCGAGATCTCGCGCAGGTTGCGCAAGGTCTCGGCGATGCCGGTGGGCGTCGGCTTGCCTTCGTCGATATAGAGCGTGCCGCCGTTGTAGAGGACGAGGCCGACGTTGTGGTTGCCGCCGAAGGTGTGATTCCACGGCAGCCAGTCGACCAGGACCGGCGGCTCATGGCCGACGAAGGCGAAGACCTGGCGCAGCATCTGCTGGTTCGCGCAGAGCATCCGGTGCGTATTGACCACGCCCTTGGGTTGCCTCGTCGAACCCGAGGTGAAGAGGAATTTCGCGATCGTCTCGGGCCCGACCTTCGCGTGCGCCGCACGCGCGCCCGCGCCGGGGACGGTGGCGACCAAGGCATCGAACGGCAATGTCTCACGGCCGGCGAGCGTTCCTTCGCCGAATACGATGGGCACGCCGGCCGGCACCGTCGCTTCGATCGCTGCCGCGTAGGCGGGCGACGAAGCGAAGACCATGCCCGGCGTGACCGTGGCGAGGATATGCCGCAGCTTGGCGTAGTCCTTCGAGATCAGCGCGTAGGCGGGCGACACCGGCACGTAGGGCACGCCGACCCACATCGCGGCCAGCGCGAGCGTCAGATGCTCGAGGTCGTTGTCGGACAGGATCGCCAGCGGCCGCTCGACCGACAGCCCGCGATCGACGAGCGCCTGCCCGACCGCCTGCACGCGATCGAGCATCTCGGCATAGCCGATGCGGCGCCAGTCGCCATTCCACGGCGCGCGCGCATCGCGCTTCGCCGCGAAGGTGCGCTCGGGCGCCTCCCGCGCCCACTGCTCCAGCGCGTCGGTGAGGCGGGCCGGGAACCAGCGCAGCGCCTCGGTCGAGCGCAGGATCCGCGTGCCGTCGGCGCGCGTCTCGATCGTCGCACCGATGCAGCCGCCGAGTTCGGCCTCGCGGTAGCGCGCCGGCGCGCTCATGACGGGCGCCGCACCTTCGCCGCCCTGCCCTCGACGAAGTCGCGCATGCGCTGCTTCGCGCCCTCGTCGCCCTGCGCGATCGCGGCCA
>CALMIL010000277.1 GCA_937864005.1 uncultured Burkholderiales bacterium | reverse complement strand
ACCTTCGAGCTCGAATGGGCCTGGGTGCCGCGGCTGCAGAAGGTGTTCGAGTTCTTCGAGGCGATGGAAGGCCTGGTGGACAGCCTGGACAAGGACACGGGCTCGATCTTCGATTCGCCGCGGCTCGCCGACGAGCATCGGCAGACGGCGCAGGAAATCCGCGGGCTGCTGCTGGCCAACGACCAGGGCGTCTCCGAGCGCGCGCTGAAGGACCTGGCCGACTATCGCAACTACCGCCGCTACGACATCGTGCGCCACAGCCCGGTCGGTCAGACGAAGCTGTCCACCTGGGGCACCGGCTCGGGCGGCGAGCTCGAGACGCCGTTCTACGTCATCCGCTCGGCCGTGCTGGCGCACGCGCTGGGGCACTTCGGCCGCGATCGCAAGGGCGCGCCGGCGCTGCGCCTGATGCTGTCGGACGAGGCGTTCTCGAAGATGGACGAATCGCGCTCGCGCAGCGTGCTGCAGTTCCTGTCGCGCAGCCTGGGCTTGCAGCTCGTGGTGGCGATGCCGACGTCGAAATCGGGCGCCGTCAAGCCGGAGTTCGACAAGGAGTTCACCTTCTCGAAGGTGCTCGCGTCGCGCGACGGGGTGGAGCTGTTCGTCAGCGAGGCCCAGGAGAAGACCCTGAAACGCGAGCCGCTGGCCAGGCTGTGGGCCGAGCATGCGGCGCAAGCGCGCGACGCAGCGCGGCTGGCGCACCTGGCGGTGCAGAAGGGCCAGGCGCACGACGCTGACGAGACGGCAGCTTCGAACACGGATCACCATGAGTGAGCCGGCCGCTGCCGCGGGCACGGTGAACGATGTCCTGGTGGTGCAAGACCCGATCCTGCTGAGGATCGCGGCCAGCCTCCTGGCGAAGGCCGAGCGCTCCGGCCGCGAGCGCGCTGTGCGCCTGAAGCTCGACAGGCGCGAGCTGCCCGAGCTGTACGACCAGGTTCATGCCGAAGCAGTGGGCCGGATCGAGCTGTTGCTGCGCGAGATCGAACGCACGGGGTGGGTTCGCCTGGTCTTGACCCGCGAGCGCGACTTCGCCGGCTTCGTCGACCGCAAGCCGCAACTCGAGCTGGTCGACTTCGACGCCTTGGCGGACTGGGCCGGATACCGCCGCCTCGCCGACAGCTGGCAGCGCCGTCTGGTGGCGCATCTCGACGCGCATTGGAATGAACCAGACACGGCGCGCAAACGGGCGTTGCTGGAGTACCTGACCCGCAGCCCGGTCGCGGCGCTGGCGACGCTGTCGGCCGAAGAAGCGATGAGCAGCCTGCAGGCGTTGGGGGCGCTGTGTCTGTCCGGAGTTTCGATGCCGCTGCGCGAGGCCTCGGCGCAGGTGTTCCACGGCCGCTCCAAGGTGCTCGACAGCCGCGACGAGTTGTTGCGCTTGCTGGGGGCAGCGCCCGGTCAATTCTGGGAGGCGCCGATCCAGTTGCTGGTCGACATCCCGCCGGCTTTCGACGAGGCGCTGTTCGTCGAGAACCTCGTGACCTTCGAGCGCATGGCCGATGCGCGGGGTGCGGACTGGCAGCACAGCCTGCTGATCTACGCCGCGGGCTTCAAGGGCAGCGCGAAGCGGCTGCGTCACCGCAACGGCTGCCGCATCTACCTGCGGGCGACACACGCCGAGATTCTTGCGCTGGAGCCCTCGGCGATACGGGGCCTGGAGGCGGTCGGCGCCTGGCTGTTCGGGAGGTCCGACCTGCCGGTTCGCTTCTTCGGCGACCTGGATTACTCCGGCATGCAGATCCTCGGCAGCCTGCGCGAGGTGTTTGCGCAAGCCAAGGCCTGGCAGCCCGGCTATGCGAAGTTGGCGATCGCCCTGTCTGCCGGCCGAGGGCACGCACCCGAGGCCGCAGGCAAGGAGCGCCAGGGCGATCCTTGCACGACGGGCTGCAACTATGCCGACGGTGTTCTCTTGCCTTTGATGAGACAGAGCGGGCGCTTCGTGGATCAGGAAGGGTTTGGCGCCGCAGAAGCCTGATGCTCGCGGGGTGCGCGTACGCCGGGTTGTTGGGCTGGCGGCCTCTCATGATTATCAGTATGTGATAATGTCGATGATGGCAAACCGCGATCCATCGTTCGATGCCCTGCTGGGCCTCGACGGGCAGGTGCTGGTGATCGATGGGGCCGGCTATTGGGTGAAGTTCGTGGTGCACCAGGTGCCGGCAACGGACGACAAGCCGCATGGGCTCGACTACTCGCTGACCCTGCATGGCCCGGACGGCCAGCGGCTGGTCGGGTTCGACAACGGGCATCAGGTCGCCGGCAAGCGGAGCGGGACGCCGGCAGCCAAGGACCACAAGCATCGCCTGCATACAGTCCGACCCTAAGACTACACCGACGCCGGCGCGTTGGTGGCTGCGTTCTGGAAGGAAGTCGAATCGGTGCTGCGGGAATAGGGAGTCTGGACGTGAAGACGCTGAAGATCGGCATTGCCTCCTATGAGGACATGAAGGTGCGCACGCTGGCGATTGCACGCGGCGAGTTGCGGCCCAAGGCGGGTGACCCCAAGGTCTGGTTCACATCGCCCGAAAGCTTCGCCAGGGTGCTCTCGAACCGCAACCGCGCGCTGCTGGCGCAGATTGCGGACACGCAGCCCTCGTCGCTGCACGAGCTGGCAGCCAGCACCGGCCGCACGCCCGGCAACCTGTCGCGCACGCTCAGGACAATGGAGCGCTATGGTCTCGTTCGCCTGCACAAGGGCGAGCGCGGCAAGCTGCGGCCTGAGGTGCCTTACCGCGAGGTGCAGCTCGAAATGACGCTTTCGTAGTGGACGACGCGGTGTGTGACGAGACTGTGCCGAAGATGCGGAGGACTGTGACGGGATTGTGCAGGGATATGCCTGGAAAGCGGCAGGGCAAGCGTCGCAAGTGATTGATTCATAAGGGACTTTCCAGGATTTCGGGGTCTCTTAATCCGTAGGTCGAGCGTTCGAGTCGCTCAGGGCCCACCAAGTTTTCCGTCCGGCATCAAGCACTTGCAGCGTCATCGCCGCAAGTGCTTTTCGCATTTCGGGCGGCCGAAGGGGCGTCAGCTGTAGCGCGCCCGGGCAGGTCGAACACCGCGATGCCGGGACGGTCGATGCAGACGCATCGTGTTGCAGCGGCTTGCCAGAACGATCATGTGGCGACACGGCCAGTGGCATGCAGCCCGAGAGGCAGGAGCGCGTCTGCTCGTCATGCGGCGAGCCGACGCCGGTGCCATGCCGGGGTTGCTGTCAAGCGAGCGCCGGGCACGGATGCGTCGAGGGCTTCTTCGGCCTTGACATCTCTGCCTGCTCGCCGCCACGACAGCACCGGCGAGTTCGCTTGGATGGCGCGCAAGCTCGAAGGCGCGGTCGAGCTCGCTGCGGGACTCCCCGCTGTTGCAAGCAGAGCGTGCCGCGCTACAGTCGATCCGAACAAGACTTCGAGGAGAGACCGCATGCGTCGTACGCTGATCGCCGCCGCCTTCGCCCTGGCTTGCGGCCCCTTGCTGGCCGCGGAATCCGCCTGGATCACGGTGGGCGACGACGCTTGGCGCTTGATCGCCGCCGAGGCGGCCGACGCACGGCTGTTGTCGTCCCGCGAAGTCGCCGTCGATGTGCCGGCGGTGCGCGGCAGTGCTGCGCTGGTTCGGGCCGTCGACCGGGTGCACGCGGTGGAGATCGACGCCGACTGGCTGCCGCGGCTCTCGGGCCGCGTGCACGAGGCGTTGCGCCGCTGCGGCGGCTTCGTGCGCCACGACTCGCCTGCGCAGGCGCTTGCGGAGCTGCATCGGCTGCAGGGCAGGGTAGAGGCGGCGCTCGCGCCGAGCTATGCGATCGACGACGCGGCGGAGGTCAACGCCAGCCTGGCGCTGACGCAGGACAGCCGCATCCTGGCGACGATCCAGCGCCTGTCGGACTTCCAGAACCGGCTCTACAACTCGAGCCACGGCGTCGCCGCATCGGACTGGCTGGCCGGCGAATGGCGCGGCATCGTTGCCGGCCGATCGTGGATGAGGGTGTCGCAGGTACGCCATGTCGGCTGGCCGCAGAAGTCGGTCAGGCTCGTGATTCAAGGGAGCGGACCGAACGCCGCCGAGACCGTGGTGCTCGGCGCGCACCTCGACTCGACCGCCGGCAGCGGCAGCAGCGAGGTGCGCGCGCCGGGCGCCGACGACGACGCGAGCGGCGTCGCGGCGCTGACCGAAGTGGTCCGCGTGTTTGCCGAGCGCAACTATCGGCCCCAACGCACGATCGAGCTGATCGCCTATGCGGCCGAAGAGGCGGGCCTGCGCGGCTCGCACCAGATCGCAAAGACGTACCAGCGCGCCGGCAAGCCGGTGGTCGGCGTGCTGCAGCTCGACATGACGGCCTTCCAGGGTGACGTGACCGACCTGTGGATCTTCACCGACTATACGAACGCGGCGCAGAACCAGTTCGTCGCCGACCTCGCCGCGGCCTATCTGCCGCTGCTCAGCGTCGGCTACGACCGTTGCGGCTATGGTTGCTCCGACCATGCCTCGTGGACCGGTCGCGGCTACGCCGCATCGTTCCCGTTCGAGGCCAGCTTTGCGCATTCCAACCACGCGATCCACACCGCCAACGACACCACCGCGATCTTCGGCAACCAGGCGCTGCATGCGCTGAAGTTCACGCAGCTGGCGCTCGCCTATGCGGTGGAATTGGGCAGCGATTGAGTCTGCGGCGCCTGGCACGCGAATCGGAACCGCCGAAGCCGACGACAAGGCCACGCCGCGCCTCGAGCGTCAGAGCGGTTCAGCGTCCACCCGCCGATTCGAAGGCTCCGGCCGCGACGCCTGAACCGGCGCGACTTGCGGCGAAGCCGGCGGGCATGAGGCGGCAGCCCGCGCGACCCGAGGCCGGTGGCCTTATGCTTTCGCCATGCACGAGACGACGCCCAGCGCCACGTTCGGGCCGGTGACGGTCTATTTCGGCGACAAGCAAGGCAAGTATCCGGACGGCAACCTCGTCGTCGTGCGTGGGCGGGCGGCGACGGCGGTATTCGACACCCCGCTCGTTGCCAACCGGCTGCCGCAGGTGCTGGCCGAAGCGGACCTGTGCATCCTCGGTCACGTGCACGAGGACCACATGGCCGGCCTGCACCGCCTGCAGCACGTCCCGCTGCACGTGCACGAGGCCGACGTGCAGGCCGCGCGCAGTTGGGAGGGGCTGTCGCGGCACTATGGCTATCCGCCGCAGGTGCTGAGCCTGGTGCGCCGGAAGATCGAACGCCAGTTCGCCTACCTGCCGCGCCCTGACGCGCTGGCCTACGCTGACGGCCAGTGCTGGGATCTGGGCGGCGTGCAGGTGCGGGCCGTCCACCTGCCGGGGCATACCGCCGGCCATTGCGCGCTGCTGGTGCAGCCGCAGGGCATCGCCTTCATCGGGGACATCGACCTGTCCGGCTTCGGCCCGTACTATGGCGACCGCACTTCGAGCCTGGCGGACTTTCGCCGCTCGCTGGCGCGGCTGGCCGAGCTGCCGGCCAGGGTGTGGATCACCTCGCACCACAAGGGCGTGATCCGCGAGCGTGCCGATTTCGACGCCAAGCTGCGGGCCTACACCGCAAGGCTGGACGCGAACGCAAGGCGCCTGCTGCAGATGCTGCAAGCGGGGCCGCGCACGCTGGACGAACTTGTGCGCCAGCGGCTGCTCTACCCGCCGGGCTACGAAGAACTGTGGATCGACGCCGCCGAGGCGCGCAGCATCGCCCAGCATCTGGACGAACTGCAAGCCGCCGGACGCGTGCGCGCGCAGGACGACGGGCGCTTTTCATTGGCTTGAACCCGAGGAGGCCGACATGATTCCCGATACCTTCGAAGCGCTGCTGATCGAGCGCGATGCCGAGGGCCGCGCGCGCGGCCGGCTGCAGCCGGTATCCGCGGCGCAGCTCGACCCCGGCGAGGTGACGATCCGCGTGCGCTGGTCGAGCATCAACTACAAGGACGCGCTCGCCGCCACCGGCGCCGGCAAGATCATCAGGCGCTTCCCGTGCATCGGCGGCATCGACCTCGCCGGCGAGGTGATCGCGAGCGACGATGCCCGGTTCGCCGCCGGCGACGAGGTGCTGGCGACGAGCTTCGATCTCGGCGTGTCGCACCACGGCGGCTATTCGCCGTATGCGCGGGTGCCGGCCGGCTGGGTGCTGCACCGGCCGGCCGGGCTGACGCTGTTCGAGACCATGGCGCTCGGCACCGCGGGCTTTACGGCCGCACTCGCGATACAGCGCATGGAAGACAACGGACTCGCGCCGGCGAACGGGCCGGTCGTCGTCAGCGGCGCCAGCGGCGGCGTCGGCGGCCTGGCGATCGACATGCTGGCGCGGCGCGGCTATCACGTCGTCGCGCTGACCGGCAAGGCCGACCAGGCGGCGCACCTCGAGAGCCTGGGCGCGGCCGAGGTGCTGCCGACCTCGGCGATCGACCACGCCAAGGTGCGCGCTCTGGAGAGCAGTCGCTGGGCGGGGGCGGTGGACAATGTCGGCGGGCCGATCCTGCACTGGCTGCTGGCGACGATGAAGCAGGCCGGCACGGTGGCCAGCGTCGGCAATGCCGCGAGCGCCGATCTGCACACCACCGTCTACCCCTTCATCCTGCGCGGCGCCTGCCTGCTGGGGGTGGACTCGGGCTATATCGGCTTTCCGCTGCGCCGGCAGCTCTGGGACCGGCTCGCCGCCGATCTGAAACCGGCCCATCTGCATCGCATCACGCACACGATCGGCCTGCGTGCGCTGCCGGCGGCATTCGACGACTTCATCCAGGGCCGCGCCAGGGGGCGCACGGTGGTGGCGATCGACGCTTGATCCCGCATTCGGACGCAGAACGTGCGGCAGGCGGCGAGAGCAAAGGCCCTGTAGCGCAACCGCCCGGCGCTGGCGTGATAGTGTCCACGCCCGAGCGCGTCCGATGCGCTCGGGCCGGCCCCTGAAAGGAACATCATGCCCTCACCGTACAAGGTCGCCGTCGTCGTCGGCAGCCTGCGCAAGGATTCGTACAACCGCAAGATGGCGCATGCGCTCGCACGCTTCGCGCCGGATACGCTCTCGCTCGAGATCGTCGAGATCGGCGACCTGCCGCTCTTCAACCAGGATTTCGAGAAGTCGCTGCCGCCCGCCGTGGTGGCGTTCAAGTCCCGAATCCAGGCTGCGGATGCGGTGCTCTTCATCACGCCGGAATACAACCGCTCGGTACCGGGCGTGCTGAAGAACGCGATCGACTGCGGCTCGCGCCCTTACGGGCAGAGTGCCTGGAGCGGCAAGCCGGGCGGCGTCGTCACCGTTTCGACTGGTGCGGTCGGCGGTTTCGGTGCGAATCACCATCTGCGCCAGTCGATGGTGTTCCTGGACGTGCCGATGATGGGCCAGCCCGAGGCCTATATCGGCGGCGCCGCGAAGCTGTTCGACGAGGCGGGCGAAGTCGCGCAGGCCGAGACGCGCGACTTCCTGCAGCGCTATATCTCCGCATACGCCGATTGGGTCGCCCGCCACGCCACCGGGCGTTGACCGGCGGCTGTCGCATCGGCGGTGCATCGGAGCAGACGAAGTGAACGAAGAAGCATTGAATGCAAGCATCCGCAAATTCCTGCGGACGGTGGGCGTGAACTCGCAGCGCGAGATCGAACAGGCGGTGCGGGCCGCGGTGCAAGCCAGGCCCGAGACAAAGGCACTGGCGGCGACGATGACGCTCGAGATCGCGGAACTCGGGCTGAAGGTGTCCTACGACGCCAGTATCGATCTGCAGTGAGGGCCGCGAGCCCAGGCGTCACGGCGCGAGCCGCGGCGCGCGTTCGAACTGTTGCCTCAGCCAGCCGAGGAAGGCTCCGACATGCGGCTTGCGCTCAGCCTCGGGGTTGACGGCAAGGATGTGCCGGTAGCCCGAGCGCATGCGGATAGCCGGGAACGGCATGACCAGATCGCCGCTGGCGACGCAGTCCTGCAGGAACGGCGAGCGCATCAGCGCCACACCTTGGCCGCGGATGGCCGCTTGCACCGCCTGATCGACGAACGAGAAGACGAGCCGCCCGGCCGCGGGGTCGACGCTGCCGGCGCCGGTGAAGTCGAACCATGAAGCCCAATTCAAGCCACGCGCGCCCGGCACGCTGCTGTCCAGGTCGAGCAGCGGCCACTGGGCGAGATCGGCCGGCGTTTGCGGCTTGGACGCGCCGAGCAGGCGAGGGCTGATGGCCGGGGCGACCAGGTCATCGATGAGCAGCGTTGCGCCGTTCGCGAGCTTGTCCGCGGGTATCCAGCGCACCGCGAGGTCGATCTCCTCGGCCAGCAGGTCGACGACCCGGTCCGAGGCGTCGAGCCGGATTTCGATATCGGGATGCTCGCGCTGGAACTGCGCGAGCCTGGGCACGAGCCAGAGCGACGCAAACGACGGGTAAGTGCTGAGCGTGACACGGCGCACGCTGGCGGCGCCGCGGATTTCGCCCACCGTGGCGTCGATCCCGGCCAGCGCCTGACGCACCGCATGCAGGAGCTGCGTGCCGGCGGCGGTGAGCAGCAGTGCGCGCGTCTTGCGCACGAAAAGGGGCCGGCCGACCTGCTGCTCGAGCTGGGCGATCTGGCGGCTGATCGACGATTGCGTCAGGCTCAGCTCGGCCGCTGCGGTGGTGAACGACAGCAGCCGCGCCGCCGCCTCGAAGCCGCGCAGCGCACCCAGGCCGATCGGCCTCGGCCGCCGGCGGCCGGTCGTCGATCGAATCGTCATGACTGGATCATACATGCGCTGTTCGCATCCATCAACTGCGATCTTTTCGTTTGTCTCACCCGTTGCGGAGGAATCCAATGGCACGACTGAGCACACATGGATGCGCAGGATGAATGGAGTCAATCATGAGGAACACGATACCGACAGCGACGACGATCACCCTCGATCGGGCGCAGTTGCTGGTCCTCGACGGCGGCCGTGGCCGGGTGCGCGTGCTCGACGGCGCGGCTTGGTTGACCGAAGATGGCGAACCCGAAGACATGGTGCTTGGTGTCGACGAGGGACACGCCCTGCACGGGGCGCACACCGTGATCGAGGCGCTCGGGAGGTCGAAGCTTCGGATCGAGGTCGCGCCGGCGAGCGCGGCAAGCCGTCTCGGCGGATGGCTGCGGGCCCTGCGCCGCGACGCGAAAGAGATCGTCGCGCACCTGCAAATCGGCCCCGCGCCGTCTCTGTAGGCGTTTGTTCGCGACGGCGTCCTGGTCGTCGGCGCCGGGCGGGCGCCGGCCTCGGCGGCCTTGACGACGAGCAGGCACGCTGTCCACGCAAATGAGGACAGCCAGGTAGGCGCGGGCTCGCCACAATCCGGCGCGAGGGCGGGCATTCGAACCGGCCCGCAACCCGACGGAGACGCCCATGCCCATCCTGCGCCCAGCGCTGCTCGCCTCGGCGGCGGCCCTATCGCTTTCGGTGCATGCCGCGCCGGACCTCGACACCTTGACCGCCACGCAGGCGGCGGCCGACATCTGCGCCGGCCGGCTGACGAGCGAGGCGCTGGTGAGCGCCGCCATCGAGCGCGCCAAGGCGCGCCCCGACCTGAACGCCTTCATCACGCTCGACGAGGCCGGCGCCATGAAGGCCGCCAGGGCGGTCGATGCCGCGCGCAAGAGCGGCACCAAGTGCAAACCGCTCGAAGGTGTGCCGGTCGTCGTCAAGGACAACATCGCCGTCGTCGGGCTGCCGGCGACCGCCGGCACGCCGGCGCTGAAGGGCTATGTGCCCAAGGCCGACGCGCCGGTCGCCGCCAAGCTGCGCGCAGCGGGCGCGATCGTGCTGGCCAAGACCAACATGCACGAGCTGGCGTTCGGCATCTCCGGTTACAACACCGCGTTCGTGACCGGCCCCGCGCCCGGCGTGCGCAACGCCTACGACGCGACGAAGATCGCAGGCGGGTCGTCTTCGGGCAACGGCGCGGCGCTCGGCGTGCGCATCGTGAGCGCCGCGGTCGGCACCGACACCGGCGGGTCGGTGCGCATTCCGTGCGCGCTCAACGGCTGCGCGGCGCTGCGCCCGACCGTCGGCCGCTACTCGCAAACGGGCATCGCGCCGATCTCGCACACCCGCGACACGGCCGGGCCGATGGCGGTCGCGATGGCCGACGTCGCGCTGCTGGACCGCGTGATCGGCGGCGGCGGGCCGATCAAGCCGGCCGACCTGCACAAGCTGCGCCTGGGCGTGACGCCTTCGATGCTCGCCAATCTCGACCCCGACACCAAGGCGGCGTACGACGACGCGGTCGCGAAGATGAAGGCCTCCGGCGTGACGATCGTCGACGTCGACATGCCCAAGCTCGCCGAACTCAACGGCGCGATCGGCTTTCCGGTCGCACTCTACGAGGTCTACGACGACATGGTGAAGTTCCTGGCCACGACCGGCACCGGCATCACGATCGCAGACCTCGCCAAGCAGATCTCGAGCCCCGACGTCAAGGCGACCTACGACGCCTTCGTCATCCCGCGCAAGCTGCCGGGGCCGAACAACACCGTCGTCGACGCCAGGCCGGTGTACGAGGCGGCGATTAAGACCGCGCGCCCGGCGCTGCAGAAGCTCTACAAGGAAACTTTCGCGAAGCACAAGCTCGACGCGCTCGTCTTCCCGACGGTCCCCAAGGTGGCGATCGACGCCAACCCCGATTCGAGCAGCCTCGCGAACTTCGTCGCCTACATCCAGAACACCGACCCGGGCAGCAACGCCGGCATCCCCGGCCTGCAGATCCCGATCGCGCTGGGTGCGAGCAGCAAGCTGCCGGTCGGGCTCGAACTCGACGGCCCGGCGGGGAGCGACCGCAAGCTGATCGCGATCGGCCTCGCGCTCGAAGAGGTGTTCGGCCGCCTGCCGGCGCCCAGGCGCTGAAGCTCAGCCCTCGCCGCGGCGGGCGATGGCCGCGGCGATCGCGCCGCGGCGGTGCACCTGGAGCTTGTCGCAGCAGCGCATCAGGTAGGTGCGCACGGTGCTCGCCTCGACGCCGAGCTGTCTCGCGATCTGCTTGTCGGTCAGCCCGGCGCCGACCATGCGGGCGACGCACAGCTCGCGCGGCGAGAGCGCGTCCGAGCGTTCGGCGCCAGCTGGCGCGCGAGGCCGGCGCAGCGCGGCGCGCTGCAGCGCCGCGCCGAACGCGGGCTCGATCAGGCGCAGCATCTCGAGCGCGCGGGCATCGAAGTTCTCGCGCCGGCGGCCGCGCCAGATGCGCATGTCGCCGATGTTGCGGCCGCCGCGGTAGCTGTAGAGGTTCACGCCCCAGTGCAGGCCGTCGCGGGCGAGGAAGTCGTTGTAGAACTCGGTGCGCATCAGCTCGCGCTGCGGCATCACCTGCGTGACGAGCGTCGGCACGCGCCGCGCCTGCAGCTCGAAGGTGATCGGGTCGTTGAACTGGAAGTATTCGTCGTAGCTGCGCAGCGTCGCCGGGTTCATGTTGATCGTCACGCAGCCGCCGAAGCGCCGCTGGCTGTCGTCCCAGACGAACGAGGCGTAGTAGTCGGCGCGCAGCAGATTAAGCAGTGCGCGGCCGACGCGCTCGCGCACCTCGTGCTCGGCCATGTCCTCGGCGAGCAGCCCGAAGAGGCAGGCCAGCGCGCTGCTTTCCGAGGTGCTGAGTTGCATCGCGTCAGCGAGTCGCGATCGTGGTTGCGGGAGCCGCGCCGACAGCGCCGGATTCGCGCCTGCGAGGGGCATCGGCTGGCGGAGGGAGCGG
>CALMIL010000276.1 GCA_937864005.1 uncultured Burkholderiales bacterium | reverse complement strand
ACCTCTACCCGCTCAGGCTCGCACACCCCCAGTGTCTTCCATCATCCAGGGTGACCCGCCCGGGCCATGAGAGTTAGCGACGACGCGCGCGCCGTTGCGCGGCCCGATTCGCGTCTGGTAGGTGTCGATCAGGGTGTCGAGCGCGGCGGGGTCGATATAGCCCTTCTGCGCGAGCACCGTCTCCAGCGCACGCACGCGCAGATCCATCGGGCCGAGGTGGCTGGCCGCGTGATCGCCGTCGTCGTGGTCGTCCGCCATCGGCGGATGGTAAGCCAACGCTGAACTACAATGGGCGCGTTCCTTCAACGAGCAAGAGCAGGAAAGGCGCACTGGTTATGACACCGCGAACTCGCACCCCCTTTGCCGAGGTTTGCTGACCGCAGCGCTGTCACGTCCATCCTGTTCGTTGTTTCGTGAAGCACAAGGCGCGGTCGATCACCGCGCCTTTTTCGTTTCCGTGGAGACTTCCGATGATCTCGATTCAATTGCCCGACGGTTCCAGGCGCGAATTTGCATCGCCGCCGACGGTCGCCGACGTCGCAGCCTCGATCGGCAGCGGCCTGGCGAAGGCGGCGATCGCCGGCCGCATCGGCAGCGGCGCCGGCGCGCGTGTCGTCGATACCAGCCACCGGCTGGAAACGGATACCTCGCTTGCGATCGTCACCGCGAAGGACGCCGATGGCCTCGAAGTGCTGCGCCATTCGACGGCGCACCTGCTGGCGTATGCGGTGAAGGAACTGTTTCCCGAGGCGCAGGTCACGATCGGGCCGGTGATAGAGAACGGCTTTTATTACGACTTCGCGTACAAGCGACCGTTCACGCCCGAGGATCTGGCCGCGATCGAGCGGAAGATGGCTGAACTGGCGGCGAAGGACGAGCCGGTGGTGCGCCGCGTCCTGCCGCGCGACGAGGCGGTGGCGTACTTCAAGGGCATCGGCGAGTTCTACAAGGCCGAGATCATCGCCAGCATCCCGGCCGGCGAAGACGTGTCGCTCTACCGCGAGGGAAGCTTCGAGGACCTGTGCCGCGGCCCGCACGTGCCGAGTACCGGAAAACTCAGGCACTTCAAGTTGATGAAGGTCGCCGGCGCCTACTGGCGCGGCGACCACAGGAACGAGATGCTGCAGCGCATCTACGGCACGGCCTGGGCGACGAAGGACGAACTGCAGCAATACCTGCACATGCTCGAGGAAGCCGAGAAGCGCGACCACCGCCGGCTCGGCCGCGAACTCGACCTCTTTCACCTCGACGAGCACGCGCCGGGGCTCGTCTTCTGGCACCCCAAGGGCTGGACGATCTGGCAGCAGGTCGAGCAGTACATGCGCGCCGTCTATCGCGACAACGGCTACCAGGAGGTCAAGGGCCCGCAGCTTCTCGACCAGACGCTCTGGGAGAAGACCGGCCACTGGGGCAAATACCGCGAGAACATGTTCACGACCGAATCGGAGAAGCGCGACTATGCCTTGAAGCCGATGAACTGCCCCGGCCACCTGCTGATCTACAAGCAGGGCATCAAGAGCTATCGCGATCTGCCGCTGCGCTATGGCGAGTTCGGCCAGTGCCACCGCAACGAGCCGTCGGGCGGGCTGCACGGCATCATGCGGGTGCGCGGCTTCACGCAGGACGACGGCCACATTTTCTGCACCGAGGATCAGATCCTCGACGAATGCGCCGCCTTCACCACGCTCTTGCAGAAGGTCTATGCCGATTTCGGCTTCACGCAGATCATCTACAAGGTCGCGACCCGGCCCGACGCGCGCATCGGCAGCGACGAGGCGTGGGACCGTGCCGAGGGCGCGCTGATGGAGGCGCTGCGCCGATCGGGGGTCGATTTCCAGGTTTCGGCGGGCGAGGGCGCGTTCTACGGGCCGAAGATCGAGTACACGCTGAAAGACGCAATCGGCCGCGAGTGGCAGTGCGGGACGATGCAGGTCGACCCCAATATGCCCGAGCGCCTCGGCGCCGAGTACGTCGCCGAATCGGGCGAGCGGCGCACGCCGATGCTGCTGCACCGGGCGATCGTCGGCAGTCTCGAGCGCTTCATCGGGATCCTGATCGAGCAGCATGCCGGCGCGCTGCCGGCCTGGCTCGCGCCGCTCCAGGTGGTCGTCGCCAATATCACCGACGAGCAGTCCGACTATGCCGCAAGCGTCGCGAAAATGCTTCAAAAACAAGGAGTTAGAGTCGCAACCGATTTGCGCAACGAAAAGGTCGGCTATAAAATACGCGAGCACGCCGTGCAGAAGGTTCCGTACATCCTCGTCGTCGGCGACAAGGAGAAGGCGAATGGAACCGTTGCGGTGCGCGCCCGTGGCAACCAGGATCTGGGTGTGATGGCGCTCGACGGCTTCGCACAGAAGCTCGTCGGCGACATCGCATCGCGTCGATGATTCTTGCGTGGCTTTTCGGGCGGGCGCCGGTTCGAATTTGGGGTTCGACGCCTTCGGACCCGTTGAAAGGTATGGACCATCGCTACTTCTTTTGCTGACCGTCGCACTCCCAACGTCGAGCGCAAGCACCGCCTGAACCGCGAGATCATGGCGCCCGAAGTCCGGTTGAACGGCGTCGATAACGAAGCCCTCGGCATCGTGAGTATCTCGGAAGCGCTGCGCATGGCGGGCGACCTCGACGTCGATCTGGTCGAAGTCGCGGCCGCCGCCGATCCCCCGGTCTGCCGTCTGATGGACTACGGCAAGTTCAAATACCAGGAGCAAAAGCGCGCCGCCGAGGCGAAGGCCAAGCAAAAGGTCATCGAGATCAAGGAAGTCAAGTTCCGTCCCGGCACCGACGAGGGCGACTACGCGATCAAGATGCGCAACCTGCGCCGCTTCATCGGCGAGGACGGCGACAAGGGCAAGGTCACGCTGCGTTATCGGGGCCGCGAGATCACGCACCAGGAGATCGGCATGCGCCTGCTCGAACGCATTCGCGACGAGCTGGCCGATATCTCGGTCGTCGAGCACATGCCCAAGCTCGAGGGCCGCCAGATGGTGATGGTGCTCGGGCCCAAGCGCAAGAACTGAAGGCGCGCGGGAGAGTTTTGTCGAAGATTCGACGCCGGGGTCTGGTCGCCCGGGCGTCGCAAGAAGCCCCTGCAGGCTTACAAGACCGTGAACCTCACGGGCGCCTGCAGGAGCAACCTAGAAGGAGCAGTCATGCCCAAGATGAAGACCAAGAAGAGCGCTGCAAAGCGTTTTCGCGTGCGTCCGGGGGGCACCGTCAAGCGGGGCCAGGCGTTCAAGCGCCACATCCTGACGAAGAAGTCCACCAAGAACAAGCGCCACCTGCGCGGCGCGACCGCGGTGCACGAGACCAACATGGGCCACATGGCGCAGATGCTGCCATTTGCCGGCCTGTGAAGCGCGTCCAACGCACGAAGGAGAACAAGACATGTCACGCGTAAAACGTGGGGTGGCGGCGCACGCCCGTCACAAAAAGATCCTCGCCCTTGCCAAGGGCTACCGAGGCCGCCGCAAGAACGTCTACCGCATCGCCAAGCAGGCGGTGATGCGCGCCGGGCAATACGCCTATCGCGACCGCCGCACCAAGAAGCGCGTCTTTCGCAATCTGTGGATCGCGCGCATCAACGCGGCGTCGCGCGGGCTCGGCCTTTCCTACAGCAAGTTCATGGCCGGCCTGAAGAAGGCGCAGGTCGAGATCGACCGCAAGGTGCTGGCCGACATGGCCGTCAACGACCCGGCTGCCTTCGGCAGCATCGTCGAGAAGGCGCGCGCCCAGCTGAGCTGATCTGCAGCGCGCGCCATGCCGTGCGCGGCATGGCGCGAGCGCCGCAGCCTTCGAACGGCCCCGCGCCGCACGCGGGACAAGCCCTCCAAGGCCGCCGACCGAAGCGGCCTTTTTTCTGCCCGACAACGGTCTCGACGACGACGCGATGAACGATCTGGACACACTGCTGCTCTCGGCGCAGGACGCGTTCGCCAAGGCGGCGACGCCCGCCGATCTCGAAAATGCGAAGGCGCGCTATCTCGGCAAGGCCGGCCGCCTGACCGAGCTGCTCAAGGGCCTCGGCGCGCTCGACGCGGCGCAGAAGAAGACGCGCGGCGCCGAGATCAACGCCGCCAAGCAGCGCGTCGAGGCGGCGCTCGATGCGCGCCGCAAGGCGCTCGCGGATGCCGAACTCGGGCGCCAGCTGCAGGCCGAGGCGCTCGACGTGACGCTGCCCGGCCGCAAGCGCGGCAGCGGCGGCCTGCACCCGGTCATGCGCGCGATGGAGCGCATCGAGGCGATCTTCAGCTCGATGGGCTTCGACGTCGCCGACGGCCCCGAGATCGAGACCGACTGGTACAGCTTCACCGCGCTCAACAACCCCGAAAACCATCCTGCGCGCTCGATGCAGGATACCTTCTACGTCGACCTGAAGGACGCCGAGGGACGCTGGCTGAACCTGCGCCCGCACACCTCGCCGATGCAGGTGCGCTATGCACGGGCGCACGCCGCGCGGCACGCCGAGGCGATCGCCGCCGGGCAGACGATTCCCGAGATCCGCGTCATCGCCCCCGGCCGCACCTACCGCGTCGACAACGATGCGACGCACTCGCCGATGTTCCATCAGGTCGAGGGGCTGTGGATCGGCGAGAACATCAGCTTCAAGGACCTGAAGGCGGTCTACCTCGCGTTCGTGCGCGCCTTCTTCGAGACCGACGATCTGCAGATCCGCTTCCGGCCGAGCTACTTCCCGTTCACCGAACCGAGCGCCGAGATCGACATGATGTTCGGCAGCGGCCCGCTCGCCGGCCGCTGGCTCGAGGTTTCGGGTTCGGGCCAGGTCCATCCGCAGGTGATTCGCAACATGGGTCTGGACCCCGAGCGCCAGATCGGCTTTGCCTTCGGCTCGGGCATCGACCGGCTCGCGATGCTGCGCTACGGGGTCGGCGACCTGCGGCTGTTCTTCGAGGGCGACCTGCGCTTCCTCGGCCAGTTCAAGTGACAACGCTATCGATGATGAAGACGGAGCAAGCGCGCAATGTTGTTTCCTGAATCCTGGCTGCGCGAGTTCTGCGACCCGCCGCTCTCGACCGCCGAACTGGCCGAGCTGCTGACGATGTCGGGCATGGAGGTCGAGTCGCTCGAAGCCGTCGCGCCGCCGTTCGAGAAGGTCGTCGTCGCGCAGGTGCTCGGCGTCGAGCGCCATCCGAACGCCGACCGCCTGAACGTTTGCACTGTCGATGCCGGCAGCGGCACGAATCTCACGATCGTCTGCGGTGCGCCCAACGTGCGCGCCGGGATGAAGGTGCCGTGCGCGCTCGTCGGTGCCGTCCTGCCGCCGGCGGAAGAGGGCGGAGCGCCGTTCACCATCAAGCTCGGCAAGCTGCGCGGCGTCGAGAGCCAGGGCATGCTGTGCTCGGCGCGCGAGTTGAAGCTCTCGGACGATCATGCCGGCCTGCTCGAGCTGCCGGTCGATGCACCGCTCGGCCGCAATGTGCGCGAGCTGCTGCAGCTCGACGACATGCTCTTCACGCTCAAGCTCACGCCCAATCTCGCGCACGGACTGAGCGTCTACGGCGTCGCACGCGAGGTCGCGGCGCTGACGGGCGCACCGCTTGCGACGCCTGCCGTGCCGCAGGTCGCGGTGAAGCACGCCGACACGCTGGCGGTGAAGGTCGAGGCGCCCGATCTGTGCGGCCGCTTCTCGGGCCGCATCATCCGCAACGTGAACCCGGCCGCGAAGACGCCGGCCTGGATGGTCGAGCGCCTGCGGCGCTGCGGCCAGCGGCCGGTGGCCGCGCTCGTCGATATCTCGAACTACGTGATGTTCGAGTCCGGCCAGCCGTCGCATATCTTTGACCTCGACAAGATTCACGGCGCGCTGCACGTGCGCTGGGGCCGCGCCGGCGAGAAGCTCGAGCTGCTCAACGGCAACACGGTCGAGGTCGATCCTACGGTCGGTGTGATTGCCGACGAGCGCTGCGTCGAATCGCTCGCCGGCATCATGGGCGGCGAGGCGACGGCGGTATCCGACGCGACGCGCAATATCTATGTCGAGGCCGCGTTCTGGTGGCCCGAGGCGGTCGCCGGACGCTCGCGCCGCTTCAACTTCTCGACCGATGCCGGACACCGCTTCGAGCGCGGCGTCGATCCGGCGCAGACGGCCGCGAATATCGAGCGCATCTCGCAGCTCGTGCAGGAGATCTGCGGCGGCGAGGCCGGGCCGATCGACGATCAGGTCGTCAACCTGCCGCGGCGCGAGCCGGTTCGGCTGCGCCCGTTGCGCGCCGCGCGCGTGATCGGCATGCCGGTCACGCAGGCGCAATGCGCCGGCGTGATGCAGCGCCTCGGACTGCCCTTCGCCGAGGCGCCGGACCTTTTGACCGTGACGCCGCCGAGCTGGCGCTTCGACCTGGCGATCGAAGAAGACCTGATCGAGGAGGTGATTCGCGTCCTCGGCTATGCGACGCTGCCCGATGCGCCGCCGGTTGCCGTGGTCACGCCGCGCGTGTGCTCCGAGACGCAGCGCAGCCCCCACGCGCTGCGCCGGGCGATGGCGGCGCTCGACTACCAGGAGGTGATCAATTTCGGCTTCGTCGACGCGCGCTGGGAGCATGAACTCGCCGGCAACGCCGATCCGATCAAGGTGCTCAATCCGATCGCGAGCCAGCAGTCGGTGATGCGCTCCGGCCTCGTCGGCAGCCTCGTGCACGTACTGCGCTTCAATCTCGCGCGCAAGGCGCCGCGTGTACGCGCATTCGAACTCGGCCGCGTATTCCGGCGCGATGCTTCCGCGGCGGACGGCGAACGCAGCGTCGCCGGCGTCGCGCAGCCGCTGCGCCTGGGCGGCCTCGCCTGGGGGCTTGCCGAAGAAGCGCAGTGGGCGCGCAAGGAGCGCGCGGTCGATTTCTTCGATGTGAAGGGCGATATCGAGCTGCTGCTCGCGCCACGCGTTGCGCGCTTCGTGGCGACGTCGCATCCGGCGCTGCATCCGGGCCGCTGCGCAGCGGTGGAACTCGACGGCGCGACCATCGGCTTCGTCGGCGAGCTGCACCCGAAGTGGCGCCAGGACTACGAGCTGCCGAGCGCGCCGGTGCTCTTCGAACTCGACGCCGAGGCGCTGCAGCGCCGCGACGTGCCGGTCCACACGCCGGTCGCGCGCCAGCAGTCGGCGTGGCGCGATGTTGCGCTCATCGTCGGCGACGCCGTCAGCCACGACAGCCTGATGCAGGCGATCGACGCCGGCCCGCAGCGCCTGATCCGCAGCGCGCAGCTGTTCGACGTCTACAAGCCGGCGGCGCCGACCGCCGACATCCCGGCCGGCAAGCGCAGTCTCGCGGTGCGCCTCGAGCTGCTGGACGACGCGGCGACGCTCACCGACGAGCGCATCGACGCCGAAGTCGCACGCATCGTCGAAACCCTGCGCAAGCGGCTCGGTGCGCGGCTGCGTGCCTGAGGGAGCCGGCGATGAACGACAAGACGAGCCCGCGCGTCCTGTTGCCGACGCTCGAGACGCCGACGCTGACGAAGGCCGAGTTGTCCGAACTGCTGTTCGAGCGCCTCGGCCTGAACAAGCGCGAGTCCAAGGACATGGTCGAAGCCTTCTTCGACATCATCCACGCCGCGCTCGTCGAGGGGCGCGATGTGAAGATGTCGGGCTTCGGCAACTTCAGCATCCGGCGCAAGGCGCCGCGCCCCGGGCGCAACCCACGCACCGGCGAGGCGATCCCGATCAAGGCCAGGAACGTGGTCACATTTCACGCCAGCCACAAACTCAAGGGCGTCGTGCAGGGCGATATCCCGCTTGGAGACGAGTTCGAGTAAAGTCTTAGCTTTCTCTTCCGATCTTGTTGATTCTTATGGAGAAAGCGCTGCCGGTCATCCCTGCCAAACGCTACTTCACGATCGGTGAGGTGAGCGACCTGTGCGGCGTCAAGCCCTACGTGCTGCGCTACTGGGAGCAGGAGTTCACCCAGCTGCGCCCGGTCAAACGGCGTGGCAACCGGCGCTATTACCAGCACCACGAGGTGCTGCTGATTCGCCGCATCCGCGAACTGCTCTACGAGCAGGGCTTCACGATCAGCGGCGCGCGCAACCGGCTTTCCGAAGTCACGCCCGGACGCCGGCACGATGACTTCGTGCTGCCGGAGCTGGCGGCCGCCGTGGCGGACGGCGCGACGGCATCGCCACCCGACGGCGCGACGGCATCGCCACCCGACGGCGAGCCGGCGCCACGTCGCCGCGCCGGCGAGCCCGCGCTGACGCACCCGGCAGACGCGGCGCTGTCGCCGGAGGCGATGCGCCTCGAGCTGATCGCGATCCGCGATCTGCTGACGGTTGCATGAGGTGGGGCCGTCGCGGGCGGCCCCTATAATTCACGCTCAGTCGGGGCGTAGCGCAGCCTGGTAGCGCACTTGCATGGGGTGCAAGGGGTCGCGAGTTCGAATCCCGCCGTCCCGACCAATGACATCAACGGGTTAGCTCTCACGAGGAGCTAACCCGTTTCTTCTTGTAGTGAGTCAGGTGTAAACCGAGGGGTAAACCTCGGAATGCTGCTCTCCGGCACGGGAGGCCTGCTCCGCTCGTGTGACAGCTTGGCAAGGGGCGTAAGCGACGCAAACCCGCGCTCTGTACATACAAGTCGGCTTCATGCTTCCAGCGCTGCCTTGTGTTCGTCGCGTGCCGCGTGCCACACCGACTTCGCCGCATCCGCGTTCATGGCGGCGATGGCCACGCCAACCACCAGATCCGGCCAAGCCGAAGGCCAGCGCAGCGTGACCAGCCCGATGACGACGATAGCGATGTTGGCGAAGGCATCGTTGCGCGCCGACAGGAACGCGGCGCGAGTCAGGCTGCCGCTGGCATGGCGGAAGCGTGCCAGCAGCAGCGCGCAGCCCACGTTGACGAACAGCGCGCCCACTCCGGTGGCCGACAGCAGCAGCGGGTCAGGAGGCACGGGCGCGTTGAACTTCTGCCATGCCGTCCACAGCAGCGCCAGCGCCGGCACCAGCAGCACGGCGGCCAGCAACATGCCCACGCGCGCGCGGCTGCGAGCCGACCAGCCAAGGGCCGCGACGATGAGGAAGTTGACGGTGGCGTCCTCCAGGAAGTCCACGCTGTCGGCAAAGAGCGAGACTGATCCGATGCGCCGGGCGACGGCGAACTCGACGAGGAAATAGGCCAGGTTGGCCAGCGCCACGACGATGACGGCGCGGCGCAGTGCCGAATCGGTGGGCGCGCAGATGGTCATCAAGCCGCGCGTGTGGCGGAGGCGATCTGCGCGGCCGAACCTACTTCAGCGTGAACCTTGCCGCCACCGCCGGCTTGCCGTTGAGCGACACCTCGGCCAGCACCTTGGTGCCGGCGCCGAGCTTGAAGCTGCCCTTGGCCTCGAGCTTGTCGCCGACCAGGGCCAGCGGCGCTTCGGTCTTGTCGTTGCCGCTGAACACCGTCACCTTGCCGCTGGCGCTGCTGAGCTTCATCGGCTTGCCGTGGTCGCTGACGTGGATGACGATCAGCTCGGGCTTGGCGACCAATTCCAGGTCGCCGGCCTTGGTCTCGACGACGACGCCGCCGTGCTTGGGCGTGTGGTCTTCCGCGGCGGCTGCAGGCAGCGTGACTGCGCAGGCGAACAGCACAGCGGCAGCAAGGGTCTTCATGGTGGTTCCTTTCAGGTCGGGGCGTGGATGAATCTGCATGTCAATGGATGGGCGTCGCGCTGAGCACGTCGATGACCGTGATCCAGCCGGCCACGGCCTGTCCGGTGCGTGCGGCCGCGGTGATCGCGGCCTTCAGCGGCTCGACCTCGCTGTCCTCGCAGAGCAGCTCCAGCTTGTATTCGTTGACGACCTCGTCGCCGAGGTCCATCGAGTAGTGCTGTTCGTCGCTGTCCAGCGGCAGCAGCGAGCCCTTGACGACGTACATCGCCAGGTTGTGGCGGCGCCCGCCCCGTTCGCCGCCCCAGGCGGGCGAGTCCTTCAGTGCGGCGACCACGTCGGCAATGCGGCTGCGGTGCACGTAGGCCTTGATCTCTTTCATGGCGTCTCCGGCTTCGGTTGGGGAAGGGGTACGGCCTCGGCCGCTTCGATATCGTCGGCATCGGCGCGGGCGCGTTGCTTCGCCTCGGCCCGCGTTTCCGACCATTCATAGATCAGCGGCAGCAGCAGCAGGGTCAGCAGCGTCGACGTGATCAGCCCGCCGATCACCACCGTGGCCAGCGGGCGCTGCGTCTCGGCGCCGACGCCGGTCGAGATCAGCATCGGGATCAGGCCCAGGATCGCCACCGAGGCCGTCATCAGCACCGGCCGCAGCCGCAGCGCTGCGCCCTGGCGCACCGCCTCGCGGATCGGCAGTCCGTGCTTGCGCTGGTCGTTCAGGAAGCTGACCAGCACGATGCCGTTCAGCATCGCCACCCCGAACACGGCGATGAAGCCGATCGCCGACGGCACCGACAGGTACTGCCCGGTGATGAACAGCCCGACGATGCCGCCGATGATCGCGAAGGGCACGTTGGCGATGATCAGCGTCGCATGGCGCACCGAGTTGAAGGCGGTGTACAGCAGGATGAAGATCAGGCCAATGGTCAGCGGCACGATCAGCCCCAGCCGCTCCATCGCGCGCTGCTGGTTCTCGAAGGCGCCGCCCCATTCGACCCAGTAGCCGGTGGGTAGCGTCACCTTGGCGGCGATGGCGGCGTTGGCGTCGCGCACGAAGCCGTCCACGTCGCGGCCCTGCACGTCCATCTGCAGCACGGCGTAGCGCTGCAGCGACTCGCGGCGCACGAAGGTGTAGCCCTCGTCGAGTTCGATCTTCGCCACGCTGGAGAAGGGCACGATCGCGCCTTCGGCGGTGCGGATCGGGATCGCCGCGATCGCCGACGGGCTGGAGCGGAACTCCTCGGGCAGCCGCACCGCGATGTCGAAACGGCGCGTGCCGTCGATCAGCGTGGACACGGCCTCGCCGCCGATGCCGGCCTGCACCACGGCCAGGATGTCGTCGGCGTTCAGCCCATAGCGCGCCGCGGCGGGGCGGTCGACCTTGATGACCATCTGCGGCTTGCCCTTGTTGGCCTCGGCCGACAGGTCGGCGACGCCGGGCACGCCGGCGACCACGGTCTTCAGCTTGGCCGACAGCTCCTCCAGCTTGTCCAGGTCCTCGCCGTAGATCTTCAGCGCCAAGGTCGCGCGCACGCCGGAGATCAGTTCTTCGACGCGCATCTGGATCGGCTGCGTCGCGCCGAACACCGCGGTCTGCACCTCGGCCTCCAGGAACTCCTGCATCTCGCGGCCGAGCGCGGCGAAGGACTGCTTCGTCGGCCACTGGTCCTGCGGCTTCAGGTCGAGCAGCACTTCCATGTAGTTGACGTCGGCGGTCTCGCCTTTCTCGGCGCGGCCGATCGTCGCCAGCACCGACTTCACCTGCGGATACTGCTTGCGCAGGCTGGCGTCCATGACGTTGGCGACGCGGATCGATTCGTCGAGCGAGGTCGAAGGGATGCCGATGACGCGGAACATGATCGCGTCCTCCTGCAGCGTAGGCATGAACTCCTTGCCGAGGAACGGGAACAAGGCCAGCGCGCCGATCAGCAGCGCCAGCGCGGCGCCGACGACTGTTCTCTTGCGCTCCAGCGCCCAGTCCAGCAGCGGCAGGTACAGCCGCTTGGCGCCGCGCACCAGCCAGGTGTCCTTCTCCTCTTTGGGCTTGAGGATCAGCGCGCACAGCACCGGCACCAGCGTCAGCGACAGCAACAGCGAGCCGGCCATCGCGAAGGTGATGGTCAGCGCCATCGGCTTGAACAGCTTGCCCTCCAGCCCGGTCAGCGAGAACAGCGGCAGGAAAACCACGATGATGATCATGATGGCGAAGGCGATCGGGTTCGCCACCTCGCGCGCCGCTTCCAGCACGACATGGGTGCGGTTGATCGGCCTGCCCGACGCTTTCGCGTCAGACCGTGCGTGCGACAGCAGCCGGAAGGCGTTCTCCACCATCACCACGGCGCCGTCGACCATCATGCCGATGCCGATGGCGAGGCCGGCCAGCGACATCAGGTTGGCCGACATGCCGACCCGCCACATGCAGATGAAGGCGAACAGCATCGCCAGCGGCAGCGTGACGATGACGACGATGGCCGAGCGGAACTCGCCGAGGAACAGGAACAGGATCACCGCGACCAGGATCGAGCCTTCGATCAGCGCGTTGGTCGAGGTCGCGAGCGCCTTGTCGACGATCTCGGTGCGGTCGTACACCGCCTTCAGCTCCACGCCCTTGGGCAGCGCGGCCTGCGCGACGGCGAGCTTTTCCTTGACCGCCTTCACCACGTTGGCGGCGTTCTCGTGGATGCGCGCCAGCGCGATGCCGAGCACCACCTCCTCGCCGTTGCGCGTGACCGCGCCGAAGCGCACCGCCGGGGCTTCCGTGACCTCGGCCACGTCGCGCACGTAGATCGGCGCGCCGTTGCGCTCGGCGACGACGATGGTGCCGATGTCGGCGGCGCTGCTCACCAGCCCCAGGCCGCGAACCAGGTACTGCTCGACGCCGACGTTCAGGTATTGACCGCCGACCTGCTTGTTGTTGGCCGCGAGCCGTTCCATCACCTCCTTGAACGAGATGCCGTACTTGACCAGCTTGCGCGGGTCGATCTGCACCTGGTACTGTTTTTCGTGCCCGCCCCAGGTGGTGACGTCGTCGACCCCCGGCGCGGTGCGCAGGATCAGCCGCACGGTCCAGTCCTGCAAGGTGCGCAGGTCCATCGCGCTGAGCTTCTTGTCGGCGTCCTCGATCGTGTACCAGAACACCTGGCCGAGGCCCGAGCTGTTGGGGCCGAGCACCGGCTCGCCATAGCCTTCGGGCAGCCGGCCCTTGACCTCCTGCAGCTTCTCGCCGACCAGCCGGCGTGCGAAGTAGATGTCGACGTTGTCCTTGAAGTACACCGCCACGTAGGACAGGCCGAACAGCGACACCGAGCGCACGACTTCCACGTCCGCCAGGCCGGCCATCGCGGCTTCGATGGGCACGGTGAGCAGCCGCTCGATGTCCTCGGCGGCGACGCCGGGCGACTCGGTGTAGATGTTCACCTGGACCGGCGTGACATCGGGGAAGGCATCCACCGGGACCTGCCGGTAGGCCATGACGCCCAGGCCGATGAGCACGGCGAAGGCCACCAGCACCAGCACCTTGTAGCGCAGGCTGGCATCGACGATTGCATTGAGCATGATGGGTGGTCCTTCTCAATGCCCGTGGCCGAGCTGGGATTTCAGCTTGCGTGCCTTGAGGGCGTAGGTGCCCGAGGTGACGACCTGGTCGCCGGCCAGCAGCCCCGACTTCAGCACCGTGCGCCCGGCTATGCGTTCGCCGGGTTCGATCTCGCGCGCTTCGTAAGCACCCTGCGCATAGACGAAGACGGTCGGCTTGCCGTCCATCAGCACGATCGCTGCATCGGGCAGCGAGATCGCCTCGCGCTTGTCGCCGGCCACCTCGATGCTGGCGGTGGCGAACATCTCAGGTTTCAGCCGGCCGTCGGCATTGGCGACTTCGATGCGCGCCGCTACGGTGCGCGAGTCCTTATCGAGAGAGGCGCCGATATGGCCGACGCGGCCGCTGAAGACCTCGTTCGGATAGGCCGGCACCGTCACTTTCGCGTTGGCGCCGTCGCGCACCTTGGCCAGTGCGCTTTCCGGCAGGTCGGCCTGGATCCACACCCGGCTCAGGTCGGCCACACTGAACAGCGGCTCGCTCGGGCTCGCCAGTTCGCCCAGCGTGGCCTTCTTCGCGATCACCGTGCCGGCAAAGGGCGCGGTCACCGCGAAGGCCGAGACCGCGCTGCCGCTGGCGTTCGGCGAGCCGCCGAGCAGGCGCAGCCGGTCGGCCGCGGCGCGCAGCGCGGCGGCAGCCTTGTCGCGATCCGCCTTGGCGCGCAGGAAGTCCTTGCGCGGGATGATCTCTTCGGCGTTCAGCGATTCGGCGCGCTTGAAGTCGGCCTCGGCGATGCCCAGTTCGGCCTGGGCTTCGACCCAGGCGGCGTGCGCCTCGCCGACGGCCACGCTGTCGAGCAGGGCCAGCGTCTGGCCGGCGCGCACCTTGTCGCCCAGCTTCGCCGGCACCGCGGTGATGCGGCCTTCGATGCGCGCGGCCACTTGCGCCAGCCGGTCGGCGTCGGGACGGATCGTGGCGGTGACGGTGAGCGTCTCGCCGAGTGCCTGCGGCTTGACTTCCTCGACCTTGATGCCGGCACGCGCCGCTTCTTCGCTGGACAGCGTCAGCTCCTGTTCGCCTTCGGCATGCTCGCCGGGCTTCTCATCGGCGTGGCCGTCGGCCTTGGCCTCGGCGGGCTTCCCGCTCTCGGCCGCGTGTTCGTCCCTCGCCCCGTCCTTGCCGCAGGCGGTCAACGTCAGGGCCGCCACAACGGCCAGCGCAAGGGTCGCCGAGTACAAGCCCTTGCGCGGCCGGCCGGGGGTGTCTTCATGCAGCGTCTTCATCGTGTGCTTCCTTCCAGCGGCCAGCCGGCCGCATGTTCGAGTTCGATCCGGGTGGTGTGCAGGTCGGCCAGCAGGTCGTTCAGGTCGCGCTCGGCGTCGAGCGCCTGGCGGTTGACGACGAGTTGGTCGAGCAGGCCGATCTGGCCAGCCTGGCGCGACTTGGTGGAGAGCTGCTGGTTGTCGCCGGACGCCGGTACCATCACCCGCTCCAGGCGCTGCGCGCGTTCGCGTTGGCTGGCGAGCCGGCTCCAGAGCTGCCGCACCCGCGCCTGCGAATCGCGCGTGGCGGCGCTGCGCTCGATCTCGGCCTGCGCCATGTCGGTCGCCGCCTGGCCGATCGCGGCGTCGTTGCGGTTGAAGATCGGCAGGGGCACCGAGAGCGACACGATCGCGATCCGCTCGCGACCGTCGCCGGGGCCTTCGCGGCCGACGTGTACCCCGACCGTCACGTCCGGATAGCGGCTCGCGCGCTCGACGCCGAGCCGGGCGCGCGCGGCGTCTTCGCGCGCCGACAGCGCACGCTGGCGGGGAACGGTCTGCGCCGAGGCCAGCAGCTGGTCCAGGCTGTAGGGCAAGCCGGCGCCGATGGCGGTGCCGAGTTCACCTGCGACATCGGGCAGCGCGGCCGGCGGCAACTGGAGCGCGGTCGCCAGTTCGCTGCGCGCTTCAACCAGGCGTTCGCTTGCCCGCGCCAGCGCATCGCGGGCGCGTTCGGCCTCGACCAGCGCAACGTTCGCGTCCAGGCGCGTGTCCTCGCCGGCCCCCCGGCGCTTGGCGACGGCCTGCGCCGTGGCCTCGGCAAAATCCAGCGAACGCTGTTCGAGCTGCAGCCGCCGCTGCGCTGCCAGCACCGCGATGAAGCGCGTCGCGGCTTCGGCTCGGGCCTGGCGACGCACGTCTTCGATCTCGGCGCGCAGTGCGTCCATGCCGGCGGTGGCGGCTTCACGGCGCCGCGCCTGCTGGCCGCCGGTCTCGAAGGGTTGGGCGATGCCCACGCTCCATTCGCTCCAGGAACCGACGGGCGGGTCCGCGCGTCGTCGGATGCCTTCGCCGCTGAGTTCGGGGTTGTTGTAGAGGAGCGCAGCGGCTCGGCGGCTTGTGCCGTCTGCGGCGGCGAGCTGCGCCTCGCGGGCGAGTACGGCCGGGTGCGCCGTCTCGGCCCGGCGCATCGCCTCGGACAGGGTCAGCGGGGCGGCGCCGTTCGCGGCCTGTGCGCTCGCGCAGAGGGGAGCGGCGGCCAGCACGAAGGCCAGCGCCAATGGGGGAAATCGCATCGAATCATCCTTCTGGTCTCACGACAGAAGCGATTCGGCGGGCGAAGCGGGGTGCTGTCAGCCGGGGAGCGGACGGAACTCGAGCTCGCTGCCGAAGCGCGCGGCAGGGTCGAGTTCGACGATGTCGGGGCGCTCCGGTCCCGAGGGGGTGTGCGATCGGTAGCGTGGCGGGGGCTGTTCGCGCAGCGCATCGCGCGGCGCGCCGGGAAGCGCGGTGACGGGCAGCGGCAGCGTCGCCGCAGTCCCCGCGTGGCAAGTCGCGCAATCGGTGTGTTTGGCGCCATCGCCTGCGCCATCGTCGCCGGCGTTCGCCACGTCGCCGCCGCCTTGATGCATGTGCTGATGATGCCCCGGATGCTTGCTGGCAGCGGCTGCGGCTTCATGCGCGCAATACGGCGCGGCCGACGCCCAGGCGAACTGGACGGGCAGCACCAGCAACATGAAGACGACGAGCCAGCGACGCATGGGCGCGGATTCTAGCGGCCAGTTCCGCCGGCAGCGCCGGCAGGGGCCTTGGCGGCACCGGAGATTGCCAAAAGATTGGCTTGCGCACGGCTGTCCGTGCTTCGCGCGCGCAGCAGCCGCAGCCCGTTGAACACGACCAGCAGGCTGGCGCCCATGTCGGCGAACACGGCCATCCACATCGTCGCGTCGTCGAAGATCGCGAGAAACAGGAACACCGCCTTGATGCCGAGCGCGAGGGCGATGTTCTGCCACAGCACGCGGTGCGTGGCGCGCGACAGGCGGATCGTCTCGGGCACCCGCTGCAGGTCGTCGTTCATGATGACCACGTCGGCCGCTTCCATCGCGGTGTGCGTGCCGGCGCCGCCCATCGCGATGCCGATGTCAGCCTGCGCCAGCGCCGGCGCGTCGTTGATGCCGTCGCCAGCCATCGCCGTCGGGCCCAGTCGCGACTGCAGCGCCTGGATCGCGGCCAGCTTCTCTTCGGGCAGCAGGTTGGCCTGCACCTCGGCGATGCCCACTGCCGTGGCGATGGCGCGGGCGGTGGCCGGGTTGTCGCCGGTTAGCATCACCGGCGTGACGCCCAGCGCCTTCAGTTCCTTCACCGCGGCGGCCGACGAGGGTTTGAGCGTGTCGGCCACCGCGCAGACCGCCAGCACGGCGTCGGCCGAGGCCAGCAGCGTGACGCTGCGGCCGGCCTGTTCGTGCACGCGCAGGCGCGCCTCGATCACCGATGAGCACTGGCCGCGTTCTTCGACCCAGCGGTGGTTGGCGAGCACGTAGTCCACACCCTCGACGCTGGCGCGCACCCCGCGGCCGGCTTCGGCGGCAAAGCCCTGCACCTCGACGGCGGCCCCGTCCAGGCCCTGCGCGATGGCCTTCGACACCGGGTGGTCGGAGCGATCGGCCAGGCTCTTCGCCAACTGCGCGAGCCGTGCGCCATCGAGCGCGTCGCTCAACGCCTCGAAGGCCACCAGCCGCGGCTTGCCTTCGGTGAGCGTGCCGGTCTTGTCCATCGCCACCGCGCGCAGGTTCCTCGCCTGTTCGAGGAAGACGCCGCCCTTGATCAGGATGCCGCGCCGGGCGGCCGCGGCCAGGCCGCTGACCACCGTCACCGGCGTGGAGATCACCAGCGCGCAGGGGCAGGCGATGACCAGCAGCACCAGCGCCTTGTACAGCGCCTGCATCCAGGTCCAGCCGGCAAGGGTCGGCGCCAGCAGCACCAGCGCCACCGCCAGCGCGAACACGGCCGGGGTGTAGACGGCAGCGAAGCGGTCGACGAAGCGCTGCGTCGGCGCGCGCGAGCCCTGCGCCTGCTCCACTGCGTGGATGATGCGCGCCAGCGTGCTGTCGCTGGCCGGGGCAGTGACCTTGATCTCCAGCGCGCCGTCCTGGTTGATGGTGCCCGCGTAGACCTCGTCGCCGGGGCCCTTGTCGACCGGGATGCTCTCGCCGGTGACCGGCGCCTGGTCGATCGCGCTGCGGCCTTCGGTCACGCTGCCGTCCAGCGGCACGCGTTCGCCGGGCCGGATGCGCACGCTGGCGCCGACCGGCACTGCCGTCGTCGCGACGCGCGACCAGCTGCCGTCCGGCTGGCGCACCTCGGCGTCCTCGGGGGCCAGCGCCAGCAGGCTGCGGATGGCGTTGCGCGCCCGGTCCACGGCGCGGGCCTCGATCAGCTCGGCGATGGCATACAGCGCCATCACCATCGCCGCTTCGGGCCACTGGCCGATGAAGAAGGCGCCGGTGACGGCGACGGTCATCAGCGCGTTGATGTTCAGCCGGCCGGCGCGCAAGGCGGCGAAGCCCTTCTTGTAGGTGTCC
>CALMIL010000275.1 GCA_937864005.1 uncultured Burkholderiales bacterium | reverse complement strand
TCGATCGCGACGCCCTTCGGGTCGTCCCACTGCGGGTCGAGCACCGGGTTGTTGGTCGCGGCGACCGTGAAGCGCGCATTCGGGTGTGCCGCCTTGGCGCCGGTCTCCTTTCCGATCGCCGGAGTCCAGTCGTTGCCCTGCCAGTCGATGCAGTGGGCGGGCGGCGCATCGGTCATGCCCTCCCACCAGACGTCGCCGTCGTCGGTGAGCGCGACGTTGGTGAAGATCACGTCGCGCGCCAGGCTAGCCATGCAGTTCGGGTTCGTCTTCTCGTTGGTGCCGGGGGCGACGCCGAAGTAGCCCGCCTCGGGGTTGATCGCGTAGAGGCGGCCGTCGGCGTCGGGCTTGATCCAGGCGATATCGTCGCCGATCGTCGTCACCTTCCAGCCTTCGAAGCCGGCGGGCGGCACGAGCATCGCGAAATTCGTCTTGCCGCAGGCGCTCGGGAAGGCGGCGGCGACGTGGTGCTTCCTGCCCTCGGGCGACGTGACGCCCAGCAGCAGCATGTGCTCGGCGAGCCAGCCGGCGCCGTCGCCCGCCGCGCGCCCCATCCAGCTTGCGATGCGCAGCGCGAAGCACTTCTTGCCCAAGAGCGCGTTGCCGCCGTAGCCCGAGCCGTAGCTCCAGATCTCGCGCGTTTCGGGGTAATGGACGATGTACTTGGTATCGTTGCACGGCCAGGCCACATCCTTGTCGCCCGGCTCGAGCGGTGCGCCGACGGTATGCATGCAGGGGACGAACTCGCCGTCGGTGCCGAGCACGTCGAGCGCGCCGCGGCCCATGCGCGTCATGATCTTCATATTGACCGCGACGTAGGCGCTGTCGGAGAGCTCGACGCCGATGTGCGCGATCGGCGAGCCCAGCGGCCCCATGCTGAACGGCACGACGTACATCGTGCGGCCGCGCATGCTGCCGCGGAACAGCGCCTTCTCGCCGGTCTGCAGCAGTTCGCGCATCTCGCTTGGGGCGACCCAGTTGTTGGTCGGCCCGGCGTCCTGCTCGTTCTCGCAGCAGATGAAGGTGCGGCCCTCGACGCGGGCGACGTCGCCCGGCGAGCTGCGGGCGAGGAAGCTGTGCGGCCGCAATTCGGGGTTCAGCCGGATGAAGGTGCCGGCGTCGACGAGCTGCCCGCACAGGCGGTCGTACTCCGCGTCGCTGCCGTCGCACCAATAGACATTGCGCGCGCCGGTGAGAGCGGCCATCTCGGCGACCCACGCGATCAGACGCTGGTGCCTGACGTGGGCGGGGATATTGAGTCTTGCATCTGCGCTCGGGATGGCGTTCATTGCGGGTCCGGTCCTTGAAGTTGAAAGCTCGTTGCAGAGAAATTCGGTCAGCCTCGCGCGGATGCCGCGGGGCTGGCCGAATTCCACGTCAATCCGGGCCCGAGGTCGGGGCCCTCGTGCGCATCGCAGGCTGATCGAGCCGGGGCGCCAGAGTGGGATCATCTCGCTGTCGCCGAGTTGCGTCATCCCCCGTTTACAGGGTTTGCACCGACGAGGCAGGGCAGTCAGTCTATCGACTTTTCGACCCCGCCTGCGCCGGTCGGCGTGAGACCCTTCACGTGATCGCGGCAGGCTTGACCGGTGCGCTTTCGCAGAGCCGGCAATTCAACCCCGGCCGGCCCGATTCGGCCCCCTTGGACGCCCGGGGCGCGCCCGGCTCGGGCATGATGCGCGCATGAGCGGGCAGATCCTGAGCGTCAACATCGGCCTCGCGCGCGAGATCGCGGTCGAGGGCCGCGGCGTGATGAGCGGCATAGTCAAGCGTGGCGCCGCGGGCGGCGTCGGCGTGCGCGCGCTCGGACTCGAAGGCGACGAGCAGGCCGATCCTTCGGTGCACGGTGGCCTGTCGAAGGCGGTCTACGCCTATCCGCTCGAGCACTATCCGTTCTGGCAGACGGTGCGCGCCCAGGCGCGCGTCGCGGCGTGGGACGCGCCGCTGCCGCACGGTTTCCTGGGCGAGAACCTGACGCTCGCCGGCCTGCTCGAATCGCAGGCCTGGGTCGGCGACGTGCTGCGCTTCGCCGATTGCGATCTCGCGATCAGCGAACCGCGCTTCCCGTGCTTCAAGCTCGACGCGGTGATGGGGTTCAACCAGGCCGCGCGGCTGATGGTGGAAAGCGGCTGGTGCGGCTTCTATCTCGCGGTGAGGAAGCCCGGCACGCTGCGCGCCGGAGAGCGCTTCACGCTCGTCCCCGGGCCGCGCGAGGTCGGCATCGCCGAACTGTTCCGCTCCCGCACGAACCGGGCGCGGCACGCGATCCGCACCGGCTGACCCACCGACCGAAGACCTCGAAACGGGAATTCCCGCCATGAAGACCGCCCTCGTCCTGAACGGACCGAACCTGAACCTGCTCGGCAGCCGCGAGCCAGCCGTCTACGGCGCGCAGACGCTCGCCGACGTCGAGGCGCTGTGCCGCGCGGCCTGCGCCGAGCACGGGCTGGCGCTCGACTTCCGGCAGTCGAATCACGAGGGCGTGCTGGTCGACTGGATTCACGAGGCCGGCCGCGCGCAGGCCGCCGGGCTGCTGGCCGGCGTCGTGTTCAACGCCGGGGCCTATACCCACACCTCGATCGCGTTGCACGATGCGATCAAGGGGACGGGCGTGGCGGTGATCGAACTGCACATCTCGAACGTGCATGCGCGCGAGCCGTTCAGGCATCACTCGTATATCGCGCCGGTGGCGCGTGGCGTGATCGCCGGCCTCGGCGTCGCCGGCTATGCGCTCGCGATCGCCGGGCTCGCCAGGGTCGCCGAGCAAAGGGACTGACGCGCAGAGCGAGCGCTCACGTCGATGACTCCCGAGGGGCGATCACGAGCTGCGTCTGCGTGACGACGGCGCACAGCTTGCCCTCTTCGGTGCGCACCAGCGTCTGCCACACCATCGTCGTGCGGCCGCGATGGAAGGCGGTGCATTCGCCCGAGACCGTCGTTGCGGCCGGCGCGGCGGCGAGAAACTTGGTGCTCGACTCGATCGTCGTCGTGCGCGCGCCGTGCGGCAGATTGACGAAGGTGGCGACCGCGCCGAGCGTATCGGCGAACGCCATGACCGCGCCGCCGTGCAGGATGTCGCCGGCGGTGCACAGATCGGGGCGTACCCGCATCGTCGCCGTCACCCGCTCCGGCCCGACGCCGGTCAATTCGAGGCCCATGAGGCCCGGGAACATCGGCTCGAGATGCTGCTGCAAGGTGGCAAGGTCGATCATCGGCGGTCTCCTTGGGCGCAAGCCTCGCACCATCGGGGCGGCGCGGCGGTCATCATAGAAGGTGTCGGTCCGTACCGCGGGGCCGGGATTGCGCCAGCGCGCCCGCCACGGCGAGCGCGAAGGCGCACAGCAGCAGCCATTTGATCGCCGCGCACAGCGCCGCGGCGAAATAGGGAAGCGTCACGTCGAAGCGCGGCATCGCGGTCAGCCAGAGGTGCAGCACATTCTCGACCGCATCGAAGCCGGCCGCCGCCGGCAGGCACCAGCGCGCCGCGGCGCGCGCGGTCGGCCGCCATGCGAGGAACAGACGCGTACGTGACGCGAGCAGGTAGCCGAACGCGCCGTAGCAGGCCAGCAGCACGAAGTCGAGCGGCAGATGGGCGCGATAGCGCGCCAGTTGCCCGGGCGACCAGGCATGAATCACGCTCGCGAATGCCTGCGGCGTGAAGGCAAGCTGGAGCGCGAGCGGACCCGGGGCGAGCGGCGCGAGCATGACGCTCGAGGCCGCGAAGATGACCGCGGCGGCGATGCCGAAGAACCAGACCGGCTTCACGCCGCGCCGCTTCGGCGCCGGCCCGGCGCGCCGCCGCCGACGCCGGGCTGTCGATGCACCGGGTGCCGCATCATGTCTTCGGCGCCGCGATCAGCCCGAAGCGGCGCGCCAGGCTGTGCACCAGGCCGATGAAGGCCGCCGTCCAGGCGACGAGGGCGACGTAGCCGAAGGTCTGCGGCAGCCAGCCGAGGAAGGTAAAGCCCATCGCGTCGATCAGTTCGTGCGTGCAGACGGCATACATGCCGAGCGGAAAGACGCCGCCCCAGTAGAGCGGGTCGTACCTGAGCGGGAAGCGCTTGTAGACGTGGCGCCAGAAGCCCAGCAGCAGCAGCATCGGGATCCACCAGCTCCCGGTCGCCCAGTAGAAGACCGTGAAGCCCTTGATGAACGGCAGCAGCGAATGCAGGAACGGCGCGTCGCCGACGTTCAGGATGAGCAGCGAGCCGGCGAGCGTCGAGATCGCCATCGCGCCCATATTGATCCAGTACGGCGGCGACAGGTCGCCGGGCGACAGCGCGAAGAAGTTGTAGCGGTAGAAGATGAGCGACATCATCCAGATGTAGAGCATCCCGCCCCACAGCCACATCGACAGCGCGAAGAAGTTGATCTCGAGCTTGTAGGGCTGCCCGATATGCGGCGCGAGCAGCGCGCTGAGCACCGCGATCGACTGCGTCGAGACGACCGCGAGCAGCCAGGCGCCGCTGATGCCGCGATCCAGGCTTGGCTTCGTCTCCTTCACCGCGAAGCCGGTGAAGACGGTGTAGGTGAGCACGACCCACAGCACGATCGCGACGCCCCAAAGCGCCGTCGCGATACCGAAGTCGGCTTCGAGCACGACGAACTGGCTGCCGAGCACGCCGGTGCCGGCGACCATCGTGAAGAACCCCGGTCCGCGCAGGTGATCGATCATGTCGCCGAAGAAGCGGTGCGGATAGCGCAGCATGCGCAATACGGTCAGCGTCCACAGCACGGCGTAGGCGACGACGTTGAGCGCGAAGAGCGTGCGCGCGATCACCGGCAGTCCACCGAAATGGGCAGCCAGCGAGACGATGCCGGTGGCCATCACCATGCCGAAATAGGCCGGCGACAGATCGGACAGGCCGCCAGACCAGCGCTCGGCCGGCGCGGCGCGCTGGACGGGCGGTTCGGGCGCAGCGGGCTCTTGCTTCATCGCGCCGCCATCGGCATTCGAGACATCACGCGTCGGCGCTGCCGCAGGCGATCGGCATCGCGAGCACGATGCGGTTGCCGCCGCGGTAGGCGTATCGAACTCGCGATGCCAGCCGGCCGACGAGGTGCAGGCCGAGGCCGCCCGTCGGGCGCTCGTCGGCCGGCGCGCCAAGGCTTTCGGGCGGCGTGCGCAGCCGTGGCCGCGGATCGAAGCGCGGCGCCGCATCGGCATAGCCGAGCAGGACGCTGCCGGCGCGGGCCGACAGGTCGATCACGATCGTCTGGTCGCTGTCGCCGCCGTGGCCGTGCGTCACGCTGTTCGTGAACAACTCTTCGACCACGAGCGTCAGATGCAGCGCGGTCGCGCGCGGCAGACGATGACGATCGCAGAACGCCTGCACGAAGGCGGCCGTCGCGTGCAACGAGGCCAGGCGTGCCGGGAACTCACCGCGTTCGTCATTCGGCGCTCGAACTTCAGTTGTCATCGGTGGCGCTTGTCGAGCGCGTCGCGATGGCGCCGCGCAAAGCTTCGTCGTATTCTAGGCAGCCCTCGCCATCGGCCGCGCGCTCCGGGAGCAGACATGACTCGACGACTCCAATCCACCGTCCTCGTCCTTGCGGCCGCGTTGGCGGGTGCGGCCGTCGCAGACGATATCGGCCAGATCAAGGTCGCGCGCGGCGCGGTCAACGTCGAGCGCGGCGGCACGACGCAGCAGGCGGCGGTCGGCATGCGTCTGCAGACGGCCGACACGCTGCGCACCGGCGCCGACGGCTCGGTCGGCATCACGATGAACGACGACTCGCTGCTGTCGGCGGGACCCAACAGCGTGCTCGTGCTCGAACGCTACACACTCGATCCGGCGACGAGCGAGGGACGCTTCGACACCGCGCTCAACAAGGGCACGCTCGTCGTCGTCTCGGGTCGCATCGCGAAGCAGGCGCCGGACGCGATGACGGTGCGCACGCCGACCGCGATCCTCGGCGCGCGCGGCACCGAGTTCGCGGTCAGCGTCGGCGAATGATCGCGCCGCGCCGCGCCTTCCGGGCGCTCGGGCTCGCAGCACTCGTCGCCCTGGCGGCTTGCGCGCCGGTCACGAACGTCGTTCTGCTGCCCGAGGCAGGCGGGCGCGCGAGCGCCGTCGCCGTGACGCACGGCGACAAGCAGGTCGTCCTCGACCAGCCCTACCAGGCGGCGCGCGACGGCGCGACCGGCCTTTCCACCTCGACGACGAACGAGGCCGAGGTGGGTGCCGTCTGGGGCAGCGCGCTCGCCGCGCAGCCGGCGCGCGCCGAGACCTTCACGCTCTATTTCGTCGAAGGCAAGGACGTGCTGACCGACGAGTCGCGCCAGCAGGCCGACAAGGCGCTCGCCGAGATCGCGCAGCGGCCGGTGCCCGACGTGCTCGTCGTCGGCCACACCGATGCCGTCGGCAGCCCGGCGGCGAACGACGCCCTCGCGAAGCAACGCGCCGACTTCATCCGCAACGAACTGATCCGGCTCGGCGTCCCCGCGGCCAACATCCAGGTCATCGCGCGCGGCAAGCGCGCGCCGCTCGTACCGACAGCCGACGGCGTCGCCGAGCCGCGCAACCGGCGCGTCGAGATCATCGTGCGCTGAGCGCCTCAGCCGGCCGCGGCGCGGCCCGGGCCGATCCAGCGCAGGACGAGCAACGTCAGGTCGTCGGCCGGCTCCGTCGCACCGACGAAGGCGGCGACATCGGCCTGCAGCGCGCCGAGCACTTCGCCGGCCGTTGCGCCGGGTTGCGCCGCGCGCAGCAGCGTCTGCTCCAGCCGTTCGTGGCCGTAGAGTGCGCCGGCTGCGTCCTGCGCTTCGGCGATGCCGTCGGTCGCGAGGCACAGCAGTTCGCCGGGCTGCAGGCGCAGGCGCGCGCCGCGGTAGTCGAAGCCGTCGACGACGCACAGCGGCGGGCCGTCGCCGTCGGCGATGCGGCGTGGCGCCGCCTCGCCCGGGACGACGCGCAGCGGGTTGTCGTGCCCCGCGTTGCAGTAGGCGAGCTCGCCGCTGTCGAGGTCGAGGATCGCGGCGAACACGGTGACGAAGAACATCGCCGCGTTGTCGCGCGAGATCTCGGCATTCGCCGCCTTCAGCAGCGCGCCGATATCGGCGCTTGCCGGCACGCGCAGCGCCGCGCTCTTGACGAGCGCCTTGCTCACCGCCATGAACATGCTCGCACCGAGGCCCTTGCCGGCGACGTCGCCGATCATGCAGAACAGGCGGTGATCGTCGAGCAGGAAGAAGTCGTAGAGGTCGCCGCCGACTTCGCGCGCCGGCGTCATCGACGCCGCGAGGTCGACGCGATGCTCGCCGCGCAGCGTCTGCGCGCTCGGCAGCAGGCCGGTCTGGATGCGCTGCGCGGCCTCGAGTTCGCCGCTGACGCGTGCCGACTCGACGCGTTCGGCCTGCATCGCGCGCTGCATCGCCTTGCGCCGGCGGCGCGACTCGGCGAGCGTCAGCAGCAGCAGCACGCCGAAGAAGAGCAGCAGGCTCAACACCGGCGTCGCATCGAACAGCAGCCGCTCGGTGCGAAACGCGATGAACGCGCCGCCCAGCGCGAGCACGACGCAGATGAGCGTCAGCGCCGCGGCGACGAGCGGTTTCAGGCGCGGCGTGGCAACGATCAGCAAGAGGCCGAGCGCGACGAAGACCGCGAGCTCGAACTGCGGCGCCCACGCCGGACGCACGAGCAGCGTCTGGTCGTACAGGTTCTCGAGCAACTGGGCGTGGATCTCGCTGCCCGGCATCGCCTCGCCGAGGGCGGTGAGGTGAAAGTCGTCGCGCAGGCCGACGCCGGTGAGGCCGATCAGCACGAGCTTGCGGTGCAGCGCGTCGGCCGGCACGCGGCCCTGGAGCACGTCGATCGCCGAGACATAGCGGCGTGCGTCGCCGCGCGAGTAGTAGACGCGCACCGCGCCGTCCGCCTCGGTCGGCACGAAGACCTTGCCGACCGAGATGCCGCGCGCCGCATCGCCGCGCACATGCAGGCGCAGCACCGGCACGCCGAGCGCGACGCGCAGCATCTCGACCGCGAGCGCCGGGGCGAGCGTGCCGTTCACATCGGCGACGAGTGCGAAGCGGCGAAACAGCGTGTTCGACGGCTCGACCGAGATCAGCCCGTGGCCGGTCGCGACGCTATCCAGCTCGTCGATGTTGGAGACGACGCCGCCGAGCCTGGGCAGCGGCGGCGTGCCGCTACCGGAGACGACGAACGGCGGCGCGCGAAGCAGGCGCCCGGTCGCATCCGGCACGCCAGCCGCGACGAGCACGACCGGCGCGTCGGCGATCGCGGCGGCGAGCATCGCGTCGTTCGACGGCAGCGCCCGGATCGTGCGCTCGACGGCCGGGTCGAGCGCGCCGAGGCGCTCGAGCACGCGCTGCGGCGAGAGCCGGTCCGGCTCGGGCATCAGCACGTCGATGCCGATCGCCGCGGGCTGCTGACGCTCCACGGCGCGCACCAGTTCGGCCAGATCGGTGCGCGGCCACGGCCACTGGCCGAGTGCGGCGATGCTCTTGTCGTCGATCGCGACGATCGTCACCGGCAGCGATTCGATCTTGCGCGGGGCGAGGATCTGCAGGCTGTCGAAGCTGTAGGCCTGCAGCCGCTCGGCCCACGGCGTGCGAAACCACAGCAGCGCGGCGAGCACGGCAAGCACCGCGAGCCCGTAGCCCCAGATCCGGCGCGTCGCGCGCCCGAGGGGCCGGGTCCGCTTCTTCAGGCTGCGCGACTTCTTGCTGCGCGACGGAGGCCGCGAGTCGACAGCCTCGCGGTTTTTCACAAGTCGATTTCCATCCCGTCGTAGGCGGTGCTGATCCGCATCGGCGCACCGACGCGCGAGATCGCCTCGTAGCGGCGCGTCTCGGCGAGGATGCGCGAGAGCGTCTCGTCGCCGTTGATCGGTTCGTGGTGGAACAGGCACAGGTGGCCGACGCCCGCCGCCTGGCACAGCTCGACGCCGACGATATTGCTCGAATGCCCCCAGTCGGCCTTCACCGAGATGCTCTCGGCGAGCGAATACATGGCGTCGAAGATGACGATATCGGCCGCGCGGAAGAATTCGACGAAGCCCTGCGTCTCGGCCGGATCGGCGAGCTTGTGCTCGGAGTCGGTCGAGTAGACGACGGCGCGCCCGTCGCGCTCGAAGCGGTAGGCATACGAGTCGCCGGAATGGCGCTGCAGCTTGGTCTGGACGCGCAGACCGGCAGCCTCGATCGTCCGTCCGGGGACGAGATGCACGAATTCGACCGTCGCACCGAAGGCCCCGAAGCCGACCGGAAACGACGGCTGCTCCTGCTGGCGCCGCAGCGCCGCTTCCAGCCCGACGTGGCCGCCGTAGAAGACGATGCGGTTGCCGGGGATATAGGCCGGCGTGAAGAACGGCAGCCCCATGATGTGGTCCCAGTGGACGTGCGAGACGAATACATGGTAGGTCTGCGGCGCGCCCGCGCCGTGGCGCGCGATCGCCGCCTGGCCGAACGGGCGCAGGCCGCTGCCCATGTCACACAGCACATATTCGCCGGCGCCGGTCTCGATCTCGACGCACGAGGTGTGGCCGCCGTAGGTGCCGGCGACGGCGAAGTCCAGGCTGTCGAGATAGGCCTCGAGTTCGCCGTCGTCGGCGAAGCGGTGGCCGGACGCGCCGCGCAGCGCGGCGCCGACCTTGGCGCGCACGTCCGCCGCGGTGAGCGCGATCGGCAGCGACCCGCGCGTGCCCCAGAAGCGGACTTTCATGATGTGCCCGACGCCGCCGCGGCGTCGTACGCGGCCAGCGCGGCCGGCGACAGCGCGCCGAGCGCGTCGCGCAGCGTCGGGAAGACTTCGACGACGTGCTGGAAGCGCGCGATCTCGAAAATCTCGCGCACCACCGGCTGCAAGGCGGCGGTGGCGATTCGCGCGTCGCGCGCGCGCATCTGACGGGAGGCCATCATCAGCACGCGCAGGCCGACGCTGCTGATGTAGTCGACGGCGGCAAAGTCGAGCACGAGGGCGCCGTAGTCCGCCGCCGACGCGGCCGGCGTCAGCGCCTGCTGCAAGGCGTCGGCACTGGCGTGATCGATGCGGCCGGTGGGGGCCGCGACGGCGACATCGTTGAAGCGGCGGATCGAAACGTCCAAGGCGTCCTCCGGCGATGCGGCTCGTGCAGCCCGCGCGGTCATTGTAGGCACGCCATGCCTTCGCGTGGGACGGCGCGCGACCAGGGGCTCGAGTTCGACGCCGGAATGCCGATATGCCTCTACGGTCTTCCCGAAAGCGTTGTCATGCCCCGACCCCAGAAGCACGCGCGGTTGCGCGCACCGAAGTCCGCGGCGCGGCTCGAACTGGCGCCCGACGCCGAACTGCAGGCGGCGGCGCGCGTCGCCGCGCAGTTGGCCGGCGCGCCGATCGCCTTCGTCGCGCTGCTCGACGCCGATTCGAGCGGCCGCCCTGCGGTCAAGGCCTGCGTCGGCGCCGACGCACGCCGGCTCGATGCGCGCTATGCGCTGCGCGCCCACCAGCCGGGCAGCGCGCTCGCGGTGGTGGTCGAAGCGCTCGACGACGACGGGCAATCCGGTGCCATGCCGTTCGTCGCCGACGCGCCGCGGCTGCGCTTCTACGCCGGCGCGCCGATCCTCGATGCGCAGGGTGCGCCGCTGGGCACGCTTGGCGTGCTCGATATCGTGCCGCGCGGCCTCGACGGCGGCCAGCGCGCCGGGCTGCGCGATCTGGCGGGCATCGTCCGGCTCGCCTTGCAGGCGCGCCGGCAACTCGGCGATCTCGCGCGCGAGGCGACGCACGACCCGCTGACCGGGCTTGCCAATCGCAAGCCTTTCGAGGCCGCGCTGCGGGTCGAACTGCACCACTCGATGCGCACCGGCGAACCCTTCGCGCTGCTGCGGCTGAGCGTGGACGGCATCTGCGACATCCGCAACGGCTTCGGCCATGCCGACGCCGACGCCGCGCTGCGCGAAGTGGCGGCCCGCATCGCGGCGCGCGTGCGCCTCGGCGACGTGCTGGCCCGGCTCGGCGGCGACGAATTTGCGATCGTCATGCGCCACGGCGCGGCGACGGCCGCCGAAGTGCTCGCGGCGCGCGTCGTCGATGCGGTGCGCCAGCCGCTCGCGCTCGCCGACGGCGCGCCGGTCGGCGTTCGCGTCTGCATCGGCATCGCCGCCTATACCGACGAGATCGAGTCGGCCGCCGCGCTGCAGGCGCAGGCCGAGCAGGCGCTCGAGTCGGCGCGCCGCGATTACGACCGCCGCTGGAGCTTCTTCGGCCGCCGATTCGACGGCGCCGCATTGCGGCTCGTCGATGGCGCCGCCGCCGCGCCCGAACCGCCGACGCCCGGCTGAGAGGCTGAGCCGGCCGCGCGATGCAACAATCGGTGCCGCCTCGCACCGACCGCATCGCACCATGCCCGAGCCGACCCGCACCACCGCCAGCGCAGCGGGCGACGCGGCGGGCGGGGATGCGCAGGCGGCGGCGCGCTTCGTCGCGCTGCTCGCCGACAGCCTCGCGGCGCGCAGCTTCGTCAAGCTGCTGCTCGGCCGCTATCGCGGCGCGGACCCGGCGCTTGCCGACCTGAGGACGATCGAACTGCGCCGCGTCGTGCTGCGCGGCACGGACATGCTCTCGTTCGTCAAGCACCACGCGACGCGCGACATCACGCGCAATTTGGCGCTCGAAGCCGGCGTCGATGCGGTGCGCGATGCCTTGCGCGACGGTTTCGAGCATGCGCACCTGCTGACCGAGACGCACGATATCCAGTGGTCGGTGAGCCGCAAGGGGCGGCCGTCGCTGCGGCGCGGCAGGCTGACGCCGCCAGCGCCACGCGCGGGCGCAACGGCCGCGGCGGGTGATGACGCGCGCGACGACGATGCCGGCGAGGCGCGCCTCGTCGCCCATGACCGCGCCAAGCGCCGCTATATCGACCCCGCGTGCGCCTTCCTCGTCGAACTCGGCGTCACCGACTCCGAGCACCGGGTCATACCGGCGATGGCGCGCAAGTGGAAGCAGATCAACAAATTCGTCGAGATCCTCGACCATGCGCTCGCCTCGAGCCCACTCGCCGCGCAGGCGCGACTGCGCGTGCTCGATCTCGGCTGCGGCAAGGGCTACCTGACGTTCGCGGTGCACGAGCACTTGACGCGTGCGCTGGCGCGCCAGGCGCAGGTCGTCGGCGTCGAGCTGCGCGGCGATCTGGTGCGCCAGTGCAATGGCGTCGCGCAGCGCCTCGGGCTCGCAGGTCTTTGCTTCGAAGAAGGCGACGTGCGCCACCATGCGCCGGGCGCGATCGACATCATGATCGCGCTGCACGCCTGCGATACCGCGACCGATCATGCGATCGCGCTCGGCATCCGCGCCGGCGCCGCGATCATCATGTGCTCGCCATGCTGCCACAAGGAGCTGCGCCCGCAGATGCGCAGCCCGCAGGTCTTGCAGCCCTTGCTGCAGCATGGCATCCACATGGCGCAGGAGGCCGAGATGGTGACCGACGGCCTGCGCGCGCTGCTGCTCGAAGCCGAGGGCTACACGGCGCGCGTCTTCGAATTCGTCTCACCCGAGCATACGAGCAAGAACAAGATGATCCTCGCCGTGAAGCGCGAGCATCCGGCGTCTCGCGCCCAGACGCTGCGCGAGATCGCCGCGATCAAGGCTTTCTACGGCGTGCGCGAGCAGTGCCTCGAGACGCTGCTCGACGCGGGTCAGTGTGAAACGACGAAGGTCGCGGGATGACAGAACATCCCGTCGGGCGCGGCGGAAAACGCCGTGCCGGCAAACCCGGCGAGTGCGATGACCAGGGTGGTGAGCGTCAGGCAGCGGCTGCTGCGCAACGCCTTCCTTTCGGCCGGCGACGCGCCGACGCCGCTTCGATCGGCGTGTGGATTTGTCGTTGTTGTGTCCATGCCCGCCACTCTATCTGTTCGCGCGCGAACAATAAATGGGCATGGCTGCAATGCAGCATTGCGAAAACGCGAATGCCCGCCGCCGATGCGATCGGCGGATCGCCTTCGATCAGAGAATGCGGTTGAACCACAGCACCGACAGGCCGGACGCCAGGACGGCAAACAACGCCGCGGCGGCGGCAAAAAGCGCCGTGATCTCGGTCTGCCGCTTCTCGAGCGAGAAGCGGGTATTGAGCGACGAATAGACCTTCTTCAGATCTGTCGCGGTGCCGGCATAGAAATACTCGCCGCGCGTCAGGAACGAGATCGTCTTCAGCGATTCCTCGTCGAGGCGCACCCGCATCGACCAGCCTTCGGTGCGCAGGATCTCGCCCTCCTTGGTGCCGATGCCGACGGTGAAGATGCGCACGCCGCGGTCGGCCGCCATCTTCGCCGCCTCGATCGGGTCGACCCCGGTCGTCGTCTGGCCGTCGGTGAGCAGGACGATCACCGCCGAGGGATACGAGCCGGGCGGCACCGGCTTGAAGGCCGGCCCGTCGGGCGCGGCATCGGGCGGCGGCAGCGGCACCCCGCCGCCGCGGCGCGTGCTGTTGACGGCATCGATATCGATCCTCGCCTCGGGGAAGATCGTCGCCAGCGAGACGACGATCGCATTGCCGATCGCCGTCGCGCGCTGCAACTGGAAGCGGTCGATCGCGGCCAGCAGGTCGTCGCGATTGTTCGTCGGCGCCTGCACCACCGACGCGCTGCCGGCAAACGCGACGATCGCGATCCGCGTCTGCATCGGCTGCTCGGCGATGAAGGCGCGCGCCGCCGCCTGCGCGGCGACGATCCGGTTCGGCTGCACGTCCTCGGCCAGCATGCTGCGCGAGACATCCATCGCGAGCACGACCATGTCGTGCTGCGTCGGCAGCGTCAGCACCGTCGTCGGCCGCGCGATGGCCAGAACCATCAGCGCCAGCGAAACGAGGAACAGCGCCGGCGGCAGGTGCCGGCGCAGCCGCTGGCCGGCGCCCATCGCATCCTTCACCATCGCCAGGTTGGCGAATCGCAGCGCCGCCTTGCGGCGCCGCCCGAGCAGCCAGACATAGAGCCCGACGAGCAGCGGCAATGCGAGCAGCAGCCAGAGGAGCTGGGGCCACAGGAAACTCATGCGGCGGCGCCTCCGCTAGACCACGCAATTCGCAACGCCTTGTCGTCGGCGCCACGACCCATTCGCTCGCTTCGATCACCGCTGCGCGGGGCCCCTCTTTCGCGGCTCATGGGGCGCCTCCGCTCGGCAAAACGATACGCAACGCCTTGTCGTCGGCGCCTCGCCCCATTCGCTCGCTTCGATCCCCGCTGCGCGGGGCCCCTCTTTCGCGGCTCATGGGGCGCCTCCGCTCGGCAAAACGATACGCAACGCCTTGTCGTCGGCGCCTCGCCCCATTCGCTCGCTTCGATCCCCGCTGCGCGGGGCCCCTCTTTCGCGGCTCATGGGGCGGGCCCCAGATGCGCCGGGAAACTCGCGCCGGCGGCGAGGCGGCTGCGCTGCTTGCGCAGGTCGGCGAAGCGCATCAGCGCGCCAACGAGGTCGTCTTCGGTCGACAGATCCAGCGCATCGACGCCGGCCTGCACGAATGCGTCGCGCAGTTCGGCTTCGCGCCGCTCGGCGGCGGCGGCGAAGCGGCGGCGAAAGCCGATATCGTGCGTATCGACGAGGATCTGGTCGCCGCTTTCGGCGTCCTGCATCGTCAACAGGCCGAGGTCGGGCAGTTCGGATTCGAGCGGATCGTAGAGCCGCACGGCGAGCGTTTCGTGGCGGCGTGCAAGCTGCGCGAGCGCACGCGCGAAGCCCGGCGTGCTGACGAAATCAGAGACGACGAAGACGAGCGAACGCCGCGGTATCACCGCGTAGGCCGATTTCAGGAAGGCGCCCAGGTCGGTCGCCGTCGCGGCGCCGGGCGCGGGACGCGACAGCATGCGCTGCAACAGGTGCAGCACGTGGCGCCGGCCGCTGCGCGCCGCGATCACGGTATCCATCCGCTCGCCGTAGAACACGGCGCCGACCCGATTGCCGTGGCGCGCGAAGAGTCGCGCGAGCACGGCGACGAAATCGATCGCGACGGCGCGCTTGGCCACCGCGCCGGAGCCGAAATCGAGCGACGGGCTCAGGTCGAGCAGGAACCACGCGCTGACCTCGCGGTCTTCCTGGAACTGGCGCACGTAGGGCGTCTGCAGGCGCGCGGTAACGTTCCAGTCGATGTGGCGCACGTCGTCGTGATACTGGTACTCGCGCAATTCGGCAAGGTCGATGCCGAAACCGCGGATCAGCGTGCGGTAGTCGCCGTGCAGCAAGCCGTCGAGGCGGCGCAGCACCGTCCATTCGAGCCGGCGCAGCACCGCTTCGGCCGCATGCGGCGCCGGGCGCGCATTCGGCTTTCGCGTCGCCCGGCCCGCTTCAGGCCTGGACGGCGGCGTCGGCATCGGCATCGAGACGGACATGGTTGTGCAGCGGTTCTGGCGGCGCCGGCAGGTGCTGCATCACGCGGCGCACGATATCGTCGGCCGTCTTGCCTTCGGCAAGCGCCTCGTAGGACAGCACGAGCCGGTGGCGCAGCACGTCGGGCGCGATATCGACCACGTCCTGCGGCCGCACATACGCCCGCCCGCGCAGGAAGCCGAGCGCGCGCGCGCCCTCGATCAGGTTGATCGACGCGCGCGGGCTCGCGCCGTAGGTGATGTACGGCGCCAGTTCGGCCAGGCCGTGGCGCGCCGGCTCGCGCGTGATCGCGACCAGCTTGACCGCATACTGCACGAGCGACGGATCGACATAGCCGCGCCGGCACTCGCGCTGCAGGGCAAGCAGCTGATGCGTGCTCGCGACGGGCGAGACGGCCGCCGCGGCGCCGGTGACGCGCTGCACGATGACGTACTCCTCCTCCTCGCTCGGGTAGCCGACCAGGACCTTCATCATGAAGCGATCGACCTGTGCCTCGGGCAGCGGGTAGGTGCCCTCGGTCTCGATCGGGTTCTGGGTCGCCATCACGAGGAAGGGCTCCGGCACCGGGTGAGTAACGCCCGCGATCGTGACCTGGCGCTCCTGCATCACCTCGAGCAGCGCGCTTTGCACCTTGGCCGGCGCGCGGTTGATCTCGTCGGCGAGCAGCAGGTGGGTGAAGACCGGGCCGAGCGAGGTCGCGAACTCGCCCGTCTTCTGGTTGTAGATGCGCGTGCCGACGAGATCGGCCGGCACCAGATCGGGCGTGAACTGGATGCGCTTGAAGCTGCCGCGCAGCGCGGTGGCGAGCGTCTTGACGGTCAGCGTCTTGGCCAGCCCGGGCACGCCCTCGACGAGCAGATGGCCCTGCGCCAGGATCGCGACGAGCACCCGCTCGAGAAAGTGATCCTGGCCGACGACGACCTTTTTCACCTCGTAGAGGATCTGCTCCATCAGGGCCGCGGTATCGGTTCGTGCGCTCGGTTCCATGCGGTCTTTCGATGCGTTGTCGCTCAAATTGGTTTCAGAACGGCGGCAATCCGGCGCCGGCCGCCGCATTCTCGATCGGGACCGCGAAGCCGATGCCGATGAAGGTGCGCTCCGCGCCGGGGTTCAGGATCGCGGTGACGATGCCGACCACCTCGCCGTCCATCGTCACGAGCGGCCCGCCCGAATTGCCCGGGTTGGCGGCGGCGTCGAACTGGATCAGGTTGCTCAGCACGCGCTTGCCCTGCGGCGAGACGTAGTTGCGCTTCAGGCCCGAGACGACGCCGGCCGATACCGACGGGCCGATGCCGAACGGATAGCCCACCGCGATGACCTGATCGCCGAGCGCGAGATCGCCGGTCGAGCGCATCGTCGCCGCTTCGAGGTCGTCGGGCAGCGTCAGCGCCTGCAGGACGGCGAGGTCGTTCTCGGGCTGGACGGAGACCAGCATCGCCGCCGACTCGGTGCCGTCGGCGAAGCGCAGATGCAGCTTGTCGGCGCCGAGCACGACGTGCAGATTGGTCAGGATCAAGCCGCTGTCGACGATCACGACGCCGGTGCCGACCATGCGTTCGACATCTTCCTTGCCCGGCGCGGCCTCGCCGCGATCGCCTTCGACCAGCACGATCGACTTGTATACCGCCGCATAGGCACGCGCCGCGGGCGACGGCAAGGTCTTCGTCTCGAGCGTATTGAGCACCGCGCGATCGATATGCTCCTGCGTCAACGGCGGCTGCGGCGGCGTGCGAACGAGCGTCTGACCGAGCAGGACGGCCAGCGCGATGCTCGTCGCGAGCCACGGCAGCGGGCTGCGAAGCCAGCGCGGCAGCGCGCGGCGCGCCGCCCTTGTCGGCGTCGGCGGCGTCGGTTCGGGCCGCGTTCGTGCGCCGGGCCGTGCGCCGGTCGTCGATGCATCAGCCGTTGCGGCGCGCGGCGGCGAGGGCGCCTTCGTTGCGCGGCTGGAGCGACTGTACAGAGGTACTTTGGGCATGCGCTACCCCCGGAGTTGCGGACGGCCCTGCGCACTGCGCCGCGCCACCGCTCGTGCCTGCACGCTGCAGGTTCGATGAAGGTAACACAGGGCCGCGCTGCGCGTGCGGCACGGGCTTCGCGCAACTGCTATGCGGTCAATGCTTGCGCAATCAGTTCGTGGCTGCGCAGGCGTGCGGCGTGGCTGTGCAGGTTGCACACGACCATCAGCTCGGAGGCGCCGCAGGCCTGCGCGCGGTCGAGCAGCTCGCGCCGCACGGTCTCGGCCGTGCCGACGACGACGATCTCTCGAAACGCCCGCACGAGCCGACGTTCGGCTTCGGTGTAGGCGTAGCCGGCCGCCTCTTCGGGGCTCGGCAGCGGCGCGAGCTTGCCGCTTCGCAGCCGCACCCAGGCAAGTTCCATGGCCGACGCGAGCCACTCGGCCTCGTCGGCGGTCGCGGCGCAGATCGCCGAGACGCCGAGGATGGCGTGCGGCGCGGCGAACGCCTTGGACGGCCTGAAGGCCGCGCGATAGGCGTCGAACGCAGGTTTCGCGGGCGCCGCGCTGAAATGGCTGGCGAACGAATAGCCCATGCCGGCCTCGCCCGCCATCCGCGCGCTCGCGCCGCTCGAGCCGAGCAGCCAGATCGGCGGTAGCGGCGCATCGACCGGCATCGCCTGCAGCGAATGCAGCGGATGATCGGCGGGCAGCCGCTTCTCCCCGCTCCAGAG
>CALMIL010000274.1 GCA_937864005.1 uncultured Burkholderiales bacterium | reverse complement strand
ACGCCGCCGATCGCCGCGTTGCGGGCGAGCGCCTCGCCCGGGCCGCCGCGCGCGACGAGCCAGACGACGCCCGCCTGCGCCGCCATCGTCGCCAGGCAGACGACGTAGGCGAGCACCGGCCAGCGCAGCGCCGCGGGCACGCCGGGCCAGAGCTGCGCCAAGAGCACGGCGGCGACCAGCGCATAGAGCGCGAACGGCTGCGAGCGCGCGACGAGCGGCACGCGGCGCGTGAAGGCGACGATGAAAGCCAGGTGCGCGAGCAGGAAGGAGACGAGCCCGGGCAGGAAGCCCTGCCGCGGCCACATCAGGAAGATATCGCCGGCGAGCGACCACCACAGGCCGATCAGAATCCAGCGCCGCACATCCGGCACATCGGCGCCGCGCGGCCAGGCCCAGGCGATGACGAGCAGCGTCGTCGCCGGCTTGAAGAGATAGACGAGCATCGGCGCCGGCAGCATGTTGCCGGCGATGGCGAGCAGCGCGCCGAGCACGGCGAGGACGGGCAACAGCAGATACAGACGGGCAGGCATGCGCGATTCTCGCTCGCCGCGCCGAGCCGGGCCGCCCGGCCGCCCCGCCGAAGCCGCTCGCTCAGGCCCAGGTCGGCGCCTCGAGCAGCGGGCAGTGCCAGTCGGCGAACTCGCGCGCCGTCATCGGCTTGCCGAACAGGAAGCCCTGCGCCATCGAGCAGCCGAGGTCTTCGAGCAGCTGCGCCTGCTCGGCCGTCTCGACGCCTTCGGCGACGGTGCGGATGCCCAGAGCGCGGGCGACGAGCACGGTCGCCTGGATCAGGACGCGGCGGTGGTCGTCCTGCGCCAGCTGGCTGACGAAGGAACGATCGATCTTGACGGTATCGACCGGGATCTCGTGCAGGCAGGCGAGCGACGAATAGCCGGTGCCGAAGTCGTCCAGCGCGAGGCTGACGCCGAGTTCGCGCAGCCTGTGCAGCACGCCGAGCGCGCCGGCATCCTGCATCGCGAGGCTTTCGGTCACTTCCAGGCGCAAGCAGTGCGGCGCCATGCCGCTGCGCAGCAGCTCGTGCTGCACGCGCTCGACGAGGTCGCTCTCGGCCAGCTGCGCGCGCGACAGGTTGACGGCGACGCTTTGCGGCGCCGCATCGCCGAGCGTATCGCGCCAGGCCATGAACTGGTCGCAGGCGCTGCCCAGCACGCGGGCGCCGAGCGCGCCGATCAGCCCCGTCTCCTCGGCCGCCGGAATGAACTCGAAGGGTGGCACGATGCCGCGCTCCGGGTGCCGCCAGCGGGCAAGCGCCTCGACGCCGCGCAGCGCGCCGCTGGCGAGATCGACGATCGGCTGGTAGACGACGAAGAATTCGTCGTTGTGCAGCGCGCGGCGCAGATCGTTCTCGAGCTCGACGCTGCGCGCGACGCGCTCGTGCATCGTGGCGTCGAACAGCACGTAGCGGCCGCGGCCGGCGCGCTTGGCCTCGTACATCGCGGTATCGGCGTCACGCAGCAGCGCGTCGGCTTCGCCGCGGTTGGTATCGCTCGCGACGACGCCGATGCTGACGCTCGAATGCACCTCGTGCTCGCCGATCCGGTACGGCTGCGAGAGCACGAGCAGCAACCGGCGCGCGACGAGCTCGGCGTCCTCGACGCTGCGGATGGCGTCGAGCAGGATCACGAACTCGTCACCGCCGATGCGCGCCGCGGTATGCGCGGTGTCGGCGTCGCGCGCGACGCCGTCGCCTTCGCGCAGCGCAAGGCGCAGGCGCAGCGCGATCTGGCGCAGCAGTTCGTCGCCGACGTCGTGCCCGAGGCTGTCGTTGACGAGCTTGAAGCGGTCGAAATCCATGAACAGCACGGCAAAGTGGTAGTCGTGCAGGCGGCGCGCGCGCAGCACCGCATCGTGCAGCTTGCCGAGAATCGAGACCCGGTTCGGCAGCTGCGTCAGGCCGTCGGTGAGGGCCGCGCTGCGCAGCTGCTCCTCGAGCTGCTTGCGCTGGGTGATGTCGGTGCGGATCGCGACATGCTCGATGATGCGCGACTGCGCGTCCTGGACCGGCACGATCGTCGTGTCCGCCCAGTACAGCGTGCCGTCGCGCGCGCGGCTGCAGACTTCGGCGTTCCAGCTGCGCCCGGCGTTCACGCTGTGCCACATCCCGGCCCAGAACGCGGCCGGATGGGTTGCGGAATTGACGACGCGGTGCGTGCGGCCGACCAGCTCGTCGGGCCGATACTGGCTGACCTGGCAGAAGCGCTCGTTGACGTGCGTGATCGTGCCCGACGGGTCGGTAACCGAGACGATCGCATGCTTGTCGAGCGCGGCCTGGTAGGCGCGCAGCTCCGAGAGCGCCCGCTCGGCGCGCTCGCGCGCGTCGCGCGTCGCCGCCTCGGCGCGCTTGGCGCGGTCGACGTCGAGGTGCACGCCGGACATCAGGCGCGGCCGACCGGCGCTGTCGCGCTCGACGACCGCCCCGGCCGTCAATACCCAGGCCCAGTGACCGCGCGCGTGCAGCATGCGCAGCTCGGCCCTGAACGTCACCGCCGGGTCGCGAAGATGCGCGTCGAGCAGCTCCTGCGTCGCCGGCAGATCGTCGGGGTGGACGAGGCGGCGCCAGCCGTCGAGACTTTGCTCGACCTGCTCCGGCTCGTAGCCCAACATGCGCGCCCACTGCGCGTTGAAGCGCGCCGCCCCGGTCGCGACCTGCAGCTCCCAGGTGCCGAGCGCCGCGCCCTCGGCCATCAGCCCGAGCCGCACCTCCTGCGCGCGCTTCTCGGTCAGGTCGATGAAGCAGCTGATGACGCTTTCGATGCCGCCGTCGCGGCCGCGCAGCGGCTGGGTATCGATCGAGATCCAGCGCATGCCGCCCTCGGCGCCGGCGATGCCCATCACGACGCCGCCGACCGGCTCGCCGCTGCGCACACTTTGCAACACGGGGTGCGTCGCAGTGCGAAACGCGCTGCCGTCCTCGTGCACCGCCCGCCAGCGCTGATCCCTCAGCGCGCGGCCGAGCAATTGCTCCGCGCGCAGCCCGAGAATGCGGCAGGCCGCCTCGTTGCACTCGCGGATGACGCCTTCGACGTCGTGCACGACCATGCCGACCGGCATCGCCTCGATCAGCGTGGCCATGTGCTCGCGCTGCAGCACCTCGCCGGTGATATCGGAGAGCACTTCGACGTAGCCGCCGGCCTCGCCTTGCTCATCCAGCAAGGGCTGGGCGTCGAGCTCGATCCAGTAGTCGCTGCCGTCCTTGTGCCGGTTGCACACCGGCAGGTTGATCGGCTCGCGCGCGGCGATCGCGCGCTGCAGCCGTTCGAGCGACGCAGCCGGCGTGCGCGGCGAGCCGAGCATTTCGCCCGGCGTGCGCCCGAGCACCTCGTGCGGCGCATAGCCCGACAGCCGGGTGAAGCCCTCGTTGACCCAGACGATGCGGTTCTCGCGGTCGGTGAAGACGACGCCGTTGCCGGTGCGCTGCGCGGCGAGCGCGAGATAGCGCGTCTCGGCCGCCTG
>CALMIL010000273.1 GCA_937864005.1 uncultured Burkholderiales bacterium | reverse complement strand
AACTTCTCGACGCTCGCGAGGTAGGCCTTGTCGATCGTCGTGCCCTTGGCGAGCTTCTGCGGCCCGCCGTTGGCGACCTTGCCGGCCAAGAGCTTTTCGATGCGGTCGAAGGCGTCAGCCTCGACGATGCGCAGCTGGTCGTTGAGGTCGAGGCGGTAGCGCTTGAGCTCGTCGTCGATGATCTGCTGCGCACGCTTGTCGCGCTGGATGCCCTCGCGGGTGAAGACCTGGACGTCGATCACCGTGCCGCTCGTGCCCTGGCTGACGCGCAGCGAGGTGTCCTTCACGTCGCTCGCCTTCTCGCCGAAGATCGCGCGCAGCAGCTTTTCTTCCGGCGTCAGCGTCGTCTCGCCCTTGGGCGTGACCTTGCCGACCAGCGTATCGCCCGGATTCACCTCGGCGCCGACGTAGACGATGCCCGATTCGTCCAGGCGCGCAAGCTGCTGCTCCGAGAGGTTCGGGATGTCGCGCGTGATCTCCTCGGCACCGAGCTTGGTGTCACGCGCATTCACGACCAGTTCCTCGATGTGGATCGAGGTGTAGCGGTCGTCAGCGACGACGCGCTCGCTGATCAGGATCGAGTCCTCGAAGTTGTAGCCGTTCCAGGGCATGAACGCGACGAGCATGTTCTGCCCGAGCGCAAGCTCGCCGAGGTCGGTCGAGGCCCCGTCGGCGATGATGTCGTCGGCGGTGACGACATCGCCGCGCTTGACGATCGGCCGCTGGTGGATGCTCGTATTCTGGTTGCTGCGCTGGTACTTGATGAGGTTGTAGATGTCGACGCCGACCTCTCCCGCCACCGTCTCCTTGTCGTTGACGCGGATCACGATACGGTTCGTGTCGACATAGTGGACGACGCCGCCGCGCCGGGCGGCGACGACGGTGCCCGAGTCCTTCGCCGCGACGCGCTCGACGCCGGTGCCGACGAAGGCCTTCTCGGGACGCAGCACCGGCACCGCCTGGCGCTGCATGTTGGCGCCCATCAGCGCGCGGTTCGCGTCGTCGTGCTCGAGGAAGGGCACGAGCGAGGCAGCGACCGAGACGATCTGCGTCGGCGCGACGTCCATGTACTGGATGCGCTCGGCCGAGGTCAGGATCGACTCGCCGTGGTCGCGCGCGCTCACCAGTTCGTCGATCAGCTTGCCGTCCTTGTCGAGCGTCGCGCTCGCCTGCGCGATCAGATATTTGCCTTCCTCGATCGCCGACAGATAGTCGATCTGGTTCGTCACCTTGCCGTCGGCGACGCGCCGGTACGGCGTCTCGAGGAAGCCGTACTCGTTCAACTGCGCATACAGCGCGAGCGAGTTGATGAGGCCGATATTCGGGCCTTCGGGCGTCTCGATCGGGCAGACCCGGCCGTAGTGCGTCGGGTGCACGTCGCGCACCTCGAAGCCGGCGCGCTCGCGCGTCAGCCCCCCCGGGCCGAGCGCCGAGACACGCCGCTTGTGCGTGATCTCGGACAGCGGATTGGTCTGGTCCATGAACTGGCTGAGCTGGCTCGCGCCGAAGAACTCCTTCAGCGCCGCGCTGATCGGCTTGGAGTTGATCAGGTCGTGCGGCATCAGCGCCTCGGTCTCCGCCTGGCCGAGGCGTTCCTTGACCGCCTTCTCGATGCGCGCGAGGCCCGAGCGGTACTGGTTCTCGGCGAGTTCGCCGACGCAGCGCACGCGGCGGTTGCCGAGGTGGTCGATATCGTCGACCTCGCCGCGGCCGTTGCGCAGCTCGACGAGGATCTTGACGACATCGAGGATGTCGTCGTTCGAGAGCGTCATCGCGCCCTCGGGCGTATCGCGGCCGACGCGGGCGTTGAACTTCATGCGCCCGACGCGCGACAGGTCATAGGTGTCGGCGCTGTAGAACAGGCGGTTGAACAAGGCCTCGACCGCGTCTTCGGTCGGCGGCTCGCCGGGGCGCATCATGCGGTAGATCGCGACGCGCGCGGCGAGCTGATCGGCCGTCTCGTCGGCGGCAAGCGTCTGCGAGATATAGCCGCCCTCGTCGAGCTCGTTGGTGAAGATGCACTGGATCTCCTTCACGCCGGCGGTTCGCAGCTTCTTGAGCAGCGACTCGGTCAGCTCGTCGTTCGCCTTGGCGAGGATCTCGCCGGTCTCGGCGTCGACCATGTTGCGCGCGAGCGTGCGGCCGACGAGCAGGTCCTCGGGGATGCTGACGAAGGTCGTGCCGCTCGCCTCGAGCTGGCGCGTGTGGCGCGCGGTGATACGCTTGTCCTTCTCGACGACGACGTTGCCGTCCTTGTCGGTGATGTCGAAGCGCGCGATCTCGCCGCGCAGGCGGTCGGGCACGAACTCCATCTGCGCGCCCGCGTCCATCAGGCGGATCGAGTCGAAGACGAAGAAGTGCGCGAGGATCGCCTCAGGGTTGAGCCCGATCGCCTTCAGCAGGATCGTCACCGGCATCTTGCGGCGGCGGTCGACGCGGAAGAAGAGGATGTCCTTCGGGTCGAACTCGAAGTCGAGCCACGAGCCGCGGTACGGAATGATGCGGGCGGAAAAGAGCAGCTTGCCGCTCGAGTGCGTCTTGCCCTTGTCGTGCTCGAAGAAGACGCCTGGCGAACGGTGCAGCTGGCTGACGATCACGCGCTCGGTGCCGTTCACGATGAACGAGCCGTAGTCGGTCATGAGCGGCACCTCGCCCATGTAGACCTCCTGCTCCTTGATCTCCTTGACCGTCTTCGCCTGCGCGCTTTCGCGGTCGTAGATGATCATCTGCAGCTTGGCGCGCACCGCGGCGGCGTAGGTCAGGCCGCGCTGCTGGCACTCGCGGGTGTCGAACGGCGGCTTGGCGATGTTGTACTCGAGGTACTTCATCTCGACATAGCCGTTGTGCGAGACGATCGGGAAGGCCGACAGGAAGGCGGCCTGCAGGCCCTCGGGCTTGCGTTTGGCGGGCGGCACGTCCTTTTGCAGGAAGGCGACGTACGACTCCTTTTGCATCGTCAGCAGGTAGGGCACCGGGAGGACGCCTTCGCGCTTGCCGAAGCTTTTGCGGATGCGCTTGCGCTCGGTGTAGCTGTAGGGATTAGCTTGCTGCGCCATAGGTGGTTTCACACTCCGTTTCGGGAAGCCCGCCGGCCAGGGTGGAAGGCTTCCGTCGGCGACTGGCTTGTCTCAGACCTTGCGTCTGACGCTTGGTGGCAGGCCACTACCTGCCGCTGGCGGACAACCCCGGCGTTGCACCGGGGCCCGACCAAACCCGCTCTCTGCAGTCGGATCAGAGAACACTGCAAAGCCCCGGGGCTTTGCAGTGTTCTCGTGCGTGCGGGTCGAGAGACCCACGCGCCGAGAAGGGGTCGGCCTAGCCGACCCCGCCTTCGTCCTTACTTCAAGTCGGCCTTGGCGCCGGCTTCTTCCAGCTTCTTCTTCGCCGCTTCGGCGTCGGCCTTGGCGATGCCTTCCTTCACGGCCTTGGGCGCGCCGTCGACCAGGTCCTTGGCTTCCTTCAGGCCGAGGCCCGTCAGCTCGCGCACGGCCTTGATGACGGACACCTTGTTGGCGCCGACCTCGCTCAGCATCACGGTGAACTCGGTCTGCTCCTCGGCTGCGGCTGCCGCCGCGCCGCCACCGCCACCGGCCGCCGGTGCGGCCATCGAAGCGGCGGATACGCCGAATTTCTCTTCGATCGCCTTCACGAGATCGTTGAGTTCCATCACGGACATGCTGTCCAGGGATTGCAGAAATGCGTCTTTGTCGAATGCCATGTCAGGCTCCTAGATTGGGTATATGGAAAGAATGGTTGTCGTCGGATCGGCTCACGCCGCCGGCTCGGCCGTGGCCGCGCCTTCGCCGCGCTTGTCGGCCAGCGCCGCCAGCACGCCCGCAAGGCGGGAGATCGGCGACTTCATCAGGCCGAGCAGCTGCGACAGCAGCACTTCCTTGGAAGGAATCGCGGCCAGCGACTTGACGCCTTCGGCATCGAGCAGCTTGCCGGCATAGGCGCCCGCCGTGACGACGAGCTTGTCGTTGCCCTTGGCAAAGTCGGCGATGACCTTGGCCGCGGCGACGGCGTCCTCGGAAAAGCCGTAGATCAGCGGGCCGACCATGCGCTCCGACGCGCACTCGAACGGCGTGCCGGCCACCGCGCGGCGCGCGAGCGTATTCTTCAAGACATGAAGGTATACGCCCTTGTCGCGCGCCTGGCGGCGCAGCACATCCATGTGAGCCACGGTCAAACCACGGTACTCGGCCAACGCCAGCGTCTGCGACCGCGCTGCCTGCGCCGCCACATCCGTCACCACGACCTGCTTCTCGCTCTTGTTGAGACTCAAGGTCTGCTCCTCTCTAAAGCGTGTCTCCAGGCCATTGCGGGCCCTCGGACACCACGGGTTCCAGCGACCTTGCCGACAAGGGATTCACTGCGAATCAATCCTTCTTCCCGGCGGGTGCGCCATCTGCGCTGGCTTCAGGCGCCGCTCTCGCGAGAGAGCCTTGCCATCCATTGAGCGACCTTCACGGCCACACCAGCGGTCTTCGATGACCCGCGCCGGCCCTTTCCTGCCGCCGCGGCCCACCAACTCTCCTGCGGTCCGTGCCCGGCGCCGAACGCCGCCGCCCGAACCGCGCCATTGCCTCAGGCCTGCGCCGACGCCGCGTTGATCGACGCCGCATCGACGCGCACGCCGACGCCCATCGTCGAAGACACCGCCACCTTGCGCAGGTAGACGCCCTTGCTCGTCGCCGGCTTGGCCTTGTTCAACGCCTCGATCAGCGCGCGCAGGTTGCCGACGAGCTTGTCGGAGTCGAACGAGCGCCGTCCGATGGTCGCGTGCACGATGCCCGCCTTGTCGACCCGGAACTGCACCTGGCCGGCCTTCGCGTTCTTCACCGCCTGCGCGACGTCGGGCGTCACCGTGCCGACCTTCGGGTTCGGCATCAGGCCGCGCGGGCCGAGAATCTGGCCGAGCTGGCCGACGATGCGCATCGTGTCCGGCGAAGCGATCACGATATCGAAATTCAGGTTGCCGGCCTTCACCTGTTCGGCGAGGTCCTCCATGCCGACGACGTCGGCGCCCGCGGCCTTCGCCTCTTCGGCCTTCGCGCCCTGGGCGAAGACGGCGACGCGCTTGGTCTTGCCGGTGCCGTTGGGCATCACGACCGCGCCGCGCACGACCTGGTCGGACTTCTTGGCGTCGATGCCGAGCTGCACCGCGACGTCGATCGATTCGTCGAACTTCGCGGTCGCGCACTCCTTGACGATGCCGAGTGCAGCGTCGAGCGGGTAGAGCTTCGTGCTCTCGACCTTGCCGGCGTAGGTCTTCTGGCGTTTGGTCAGCTTGGCCATATTCAGACTCCTTCCACCGTGACGCCCATCGAGCGCGCCGTCCCCGCGACGGTTCGCACCGCGGCGTCGAGGTCGGCGCCGGTCAGGTCCTTGGTCTTGGTCTTGGCGATCTCCTCGATCTGCGCGCGGGTGAGCTTGCCGACCTTGTCGACATGCGGCTTGGCCGATCCCTTGTCGAGCTTGAGCGCCTTCTTGATCAGCACCGCCGCCGGCGGGCTCTTCAGCACGAAGCTGAACGACTTGTCGGCGAATGCGGTGATCACGACCGGCAGCACGAGGCCCGGCTCCATGCCCTGCGTCTGGGCGTTGAACGCCTTGCAGAACTCCATGATGTTCAGCCCGCGCTGACCGAGCGCCGGACCGATCGGGGGTGACGGGTTGGCTTTGCCCGCCGGTACCTGCAGCTTGATGAAGCCGACAATCTTCTTGGCCATGATGGCTCTCCATTGACAGACCCTGCCGCGCGTGCGCGACGGGCCCTCGAGTGCAAACGCAAAGGGCTGGCTACCTTTGCTCCTCTTGCCGATATCTCGTCATCGGCAGCTACGGGCGGGATGGGCGGCGGCCGCCGGGCCGTCGCGGGCCCCGCCGGACCCTGAAACG
>CALMIL010000272.1 GCA_937864005.1 uncultured Burkholderiales bacterium | reverse complement strand
CGGCGCGCACGCCCGGCGCGATCAGGCCTTCTTCACCCAGGCGCTGCACCAGCCGTGGGACGAGACCTGCTTGCCGCCGAAGATCAGGCACGGGCCGAAGGCGTCGCCCGCCTTGCCCTGAAACTGGTGGCAGTTCGCGCAATCGTGGCCGGCGGCATAGTTCGCGAACTTCGCCTTGTCGGCCTTCGTCGCGTCGGCCACGTAGCCGAGGGCAGCAGCCTGCGGGTCCTTCGGGTCGAGCTTGGGCGCGTCGGCGCCGAAGCTCGTGCGGCTGGCAAGCAGTGCCGCGCCGGCAAGCGGGACAATGCGGATGAAATCGCGGCGAGAGGTCATTTCTCGATCCTCCGGGTTTGTCGTTCTGACGATCAATCCATCTTAGGCATCGGGGTAAACCCGAGTCGCGAGCGCATTCTTTCCCGAATCGCCATGCCTGCGCCAGCCGACACCACGCACCGCATGCCATCCACCGTCGAAGCCGCGTGCGCGATCGACTTCGGAACGTCGAACTCCGCACTCGCCGTCCTCGACCGCACGGCCGGGATGCGGCTGGTCGAGCTCGAGCCGGGCGCGTTCACGATGCCGACCGCGGTCTTCTATCTCGCCGACGCCGACGCTGACAGCGCGGGCCGGCCCGACTCGCACGCCGCGCCGTCGCACCCGCCGCGGCTTTTCGGCCGCGCGGCGATCGCCGCCTATGTCGACGGCATCGACGGCCGGCTGATGCGGTCGATGAAGAGCATCCTCGGTTCGAGCCTGCTCGACCAGACGACCGACGTTGGCGCCGGGCGCAGCGTCAGATACCGCGACGTGGTGGCCGACTATCTGCGCCACCTCAAGCAGATGGCGGAAGCGCAGGCCGGCGCGGCGATCACGCACGCGGTGCTCGGCCGCCCGGTATTTTTCGTCGACGACGACCCGGCGCGCGACGCACAGGCGCAGGCGGCGCTCGAGGCGGCGGCGCGCGCGGTCGGCTTCCGGAGCATCGATTTCCAGTACGAGCCGATCGCCGCCGCATTCGATTTCGAGCGCGGCGTGCAGCGCGAACAGATCGTGCTCGTCGCGGATATCGGCGGCGGCACGTCGGACTTCTCGGTGGTGCGCGTCGGGCCGCGGCGCGCGGCCGCGCTCGACCGCAAGGCCGACATCCTCGCCAACCACGGCGTGCACGTCGCGGGCACCGATTTCGATCGCCGCATCGAACTCGGCCACATGCTGGGCGAACTCGGCTACCGCGCATTCGGCCCGGCGATTGACGGCGCGGCGCCGCGCGAAGTGCCGAGCGGCGTCTACTTCGACCTCGCGACCTGGCACCTGATCAATACCGTCTACCAGCCGCAGCGCGTCGCCGAGTTGCGCACGATGCGCGGCTTCTACGCCGATCCTCGCCACCACCGGCGGCTGATGACCGTGCTCGACGAGCGGCTCGGGCACGACCTCGTGGCGCGCGCGGAGAGCGCGAAGATCGCGGTCGCCGACGGCGGCGCCGCACGCATCGCGCTCGATCTCGTCGAGCCCGGGCTGCACGCGGACCTCGACGAAACGCGGGCGCTGCAGGCGATCGAGGACGACATGGCACGCATCGCCGAGGCGGCGCGCGCCACCGTGGCGCGGGCCGGGCTCGCGCCCGCGCAGCTCGACGCGCTTTATTTCACCGGCGGCTCGACCGGGCTGCGGCTGCTGGCGCAGCGCATCGCGGCGCAATTTCCGGCCGCGCGAACGGTGCACGGCGACCGCTTCGCGAGCGTCGCAAACGGGCTCGCGCTGCATGCGGCGCGCCGCTTCGGCCTGGCGTCCGGCGCTTCAGCGGCGCGTTGATCGCGGGCGCGGCGCGCCGCGCGCCGTTCGCGCCGTCCGCGCCGCGGCCGGTCGCGGACGCGAGACGTCGGCCAGCAGCAGCGTCGCGCGCACCAGCTCTTCGACCGCCTGCGACAGATCCTGCGGCGGCTCGAGCGTCTCGATCTCGGCGAGCAGTTCGTCGGCGTCCTCCAGATCGTCGGCCTGGAGGTGGCGATACAGCAGTGCGAGCGGCGCGGTGATCGCCCGCGCATCGAGCGCCATCAGGGCCGGGAAATGCAGCATCGCGAGCGCGAAGCCGGCAACCCAGGGATAGACGGCCTGCGAGGCGGGGTTCGCGTCCGCTTCGTCGAAGTCTCCCTCCGCTTCGCCAGGCGGCGCGTCGGGTTCGTCGAGCTCGAAGACCCACGGATCGAACCACTGCCGGGCGTCGATCGCCGCCGCAAGCTCCGCATGGCGGCGCAGCACCAGCGCGTGCAGCGGCCTTGCATCGAACGCCGCCGGCAAGGCGCGGCCGTCGCTGTCGGTCGCGTAGCGCAGCCAGCGATCCGGCGCCGGCGGCTGCGGCTGCAGCAACACGCCGCACAGAAAGCCGTCGAGCATGCTCGCATCCAGCGGATCGAGCGGCGCGGGCACCGCATCGAGCAGCGCCTGCAGGCGCTCGATATCGGCTTCGCTCAGCGGCCGGGCGGCGGGCTTCGATCGCGGGTCCACGCCTGCATTGTCGCGCCGACCGTGCCCGTTGGCCCGCATACTGCGGTCCTGCATCCACTCACCGGGAGTGCTTCGATGATCGACCACATCACGCTGCGCGTTCGCGACCTCGCCGCGACGCGCGCCTTCTATCGCGCCGCGCTCGCGCCGCTTGGCTACCGCATCGCCTACGACACGGTGCACGACGGCGCAGGCGTCCTCGGCTTCGCGTTCGACGCGCCCGACGGCGGCTCGAAGATCGACACGTGGTTCGTCGATCACACCGAGCCGGTCTCGGGTCCGACCCATCTTTGCTGGCGCGCCGCGAGCCGCGCCGCGGTCGACGCCTTCCACGCCGCGGCGATCGCCGCCGGCGGCGCCGACAACGGCCCGCCGGGGCTGCGCGCACACTACCACCCGGACTACTATGGCGCCTTCGTGCTCGACCCGGACGGCAACAATGTCGAGGCGGTCTGCCACGATCCGGCCGCCCGCTAAGACGCGTTCCGTTCCACCGCGAGCCCGCCAACCCGACCCGAGTCCCCGCATGATCGACCTCTACACCGCCGCCACCCCGAACGGATACAAGATCTCGATCGCGCTCGAAGAGCTTGCGCTGCCGTATACGGTGCATACGCTGCAACTCTCCGAGGGCGAGCAGAAGACGCCCGCCTTCCTCGCGATCAGCCCGAACGGCCGCATTCCGGCGATCGTCGACCGCGATGCGGACGATTTCGCGGTCTTCGAGTCGGGCGCGATCCTCGTCTACCTCGCCGAGAAGACCGGCCGCCTGATGCCCGCCGACGCCAAGGGCCG
>CALMIL010000271.1 GCA_937864005.1 uncultured Burkholderiales bacterium | reverse complement strand
TTCGCGCCGAACAAGACGCTCGCCGCGCAGCTCTACGCCGAGTTCCGCGAGTTCTTTCCGCGCAACGCGGTCGAGTATTTCGTCAGCTACTACGACTACTACCAGCCCGAGGCCTACGTGCCGCAGCGCGATCTGTTCATCGAAAAGGACAGCGCGATCAACGAGCACATCGAGCAGATGCGGCTGTCGGCGACGAAGAGCCTGCTCGAGCGGCGCGACGTCGTGATCGTCGCCAGCGTGTCGGCGATCTACGGCATCGGCGAGCCGCAGGCCTACCACCAGATGGTGATGACGCTGCGCGTGCACGACCGCATCGGCCAGCGCGACGTCATCGCCCAGCTGATCCGCATGCAGTACACACGCAACGAGACCGACTTCTCGCGCGGCACGTTTCGCGTCCGCGGCGACACGATCGACGTCTTCCCGGCCGAGCACTCGGAGCTTGCGATCCGCATCGAACTGTTCGACGACGAGATCGAATCGCTGCAGCTGCTGGACCCGCTGACCGGCCGCATCCGCCAGAAGATCCCGCGCTTCACGGTCTATCCATCGAGCCACTACGTGACGCCGCGCGAGCGCGTGCTCGCGGCGATCGGCACGATCAAGGAGGAGCTGCGCACGCGCAGCGCCGAGTTCGTCGCCGCCGGCAAGCTCGTCGAGGCGCAGCGCCTCGAGCAGCGCACGCGCTTCGACCTCGAGATGCTGCAGGAGGTCGGCCACTGCAAGGGGATCGAGAACTACACCCGCCACCTCTCCGGCGCGGCGCCGGGCGAGCCGCCGTCGACGCTCGTCGACTACATGCCGGCCGACGCACTGATGTTCCTCGACGAGAGCCACGTCATGATCGGCCAGCTCGGCGGCATGTACAACGGCGACCGCTCGCGCAAGCAGACGCTCGTCGACTATGGCTTTCGGCTGCCGAGCGCGCTCGACAACCGGCCGCTCAAGTTCGCCGAATTCGAGCGCAAGATGCGCCAGGCGATCTTCGTCTCGGCGACGCCGGCCGACTACGAGCGCGAGCACGCCAGCCAGGTCGTCGAGCAGCTCGTACGGCCGACCGGGCTCGTCGATCCGGCGGTCGAGGTGCGGCCGGCGAGCCATCAGGTCGACGACGTGCTGCAGGAAATCCGCGAGCGCGTGACTGCCGGCGAGCGGGTGCTGATCACGACGCTGACCAAGCGCATGGCCGAGCAGCTCACCGACTATCTCGCCGACAACGGCGTCAAGGTGCGGTATCTGCACTCCGACGTCGATACCGTCGAGCGCGTCGAGATCATCCGCGACCTGCGCCTGGGCGCGTTCGACGTGCTGGTCGGCATCAACCTGCTGCGCGAGGGGCTGGACATCCCCGAGGTGTCGCTCGTCGCCATCCTCGACGCCGACAAGGAGGGGTTCCTGCGCTCGACGCGCAGCCTGATCCAGACCGTCGGCCGCGCGGCGCGCAACCTGAACGGCAAGGCCATCCTCTACGCCGACCGCTTCACCGACTCGATGAAAGCGGCGATCGGCGAGACCGAGCGCCGCCGCGCCAGGCAGATCGCTTTCAACGCCGAGCACGGCATCACGCCGCGCAGCGTCGTGAAGGACGTGCGCGACCTGATCGACGGCGTCTACAACCCGGACGGCGCGAAGAACGACCTGAAGGCGGCGCAGGATGCGGCGCAGATCGAAGGGCTGAGCGAGAAGGAGCTTGCCAGGCGCGTCAAGCAGCTCGAGAAGCAGATGCTCGATTTTGCCCGCAACCTCGAATTCGAGCAGGCGGCGCGGGTGCGCGACCAGCTCGCGCTGCTGCGCGAACAGGCGTTCGGCGCGAACGTCGGCGACCACATCGTGCCAGCCACGCCGGATCGGGCCTGACGCGGGAATCGGCTCGACACGTGCAGGCCGCGTGCGAGCGGCGCCGGCGAAGGGTCAGGGTGCCGCAGCCGCCTTCGCCGCGAACGCGGCCAGCTCGGCGAGCACGCGCTGCACGGCCTGGTTCGCCGCGGTGACGCCGCCGGGCGGATCGTCGGTCGGCGCCGGCACGCTGGCGTCGAATTCGCGCACCGCGATCACGCGCCGCGTGCGGCTGTCGAGCAGCACCGCGCGCAGCGTGAAGCGCACCTGGCTCGGCGTCGTGCCGAAGTCCTGCTGCAGGCGGATCACCTCGGTATCCAGCCGCATCTCGCCGGCGGCGGCGGACGGCGCGAGCAAGACGGCGTCGAACGCGCCGCTGCCCTCGATCGCGCGTGCGATCAGCGGCGCGAGCATCTGCGCCGGCGTATCGACCCACTGGCTGAATGCGAAATATTCGATCTGGTGCGGCTGGCGCAGGTAGACGATGTGGCGGGTGTCGAAACCCGCGGCGGCGCGCGGCGGGTTGACGAGCAGGGTCGGCTTGGCGGCGGCCGCCGGGCGCGGCGCGGTGGCGACGGACGCCGCGGGCGCGGCGTCGTTCAGCGCATACAGCGCCGGCTGCTCGGCGGGTTTGGGCAGCAGCGATGAGGTGCAGCCGCCGAGCGCAACGACGAGCGCGGCGAGGGCAGGGTTGCGCAAGATCGTCGCGAGCGCGGCGAGTCGCGTCCACGGGGCATGGATCGTCATGGTCTGGCCTTTTCTCCCGGACCCGGGGGCAGCGTCGGCGCACCCAGCAGCAGGCTCGACGGATTGCGCTCGGTCTGCTCGCTCAGGCGGCGCAGCGAGAGCGCGAGCGCGTTCAGCTCGGCCAGCAGCCGGTCGAGCTCGGGCAGCGTCTCGGCGTCGATGCGGCGCACGCCGTTCGCCGCGGCATTCACCGCAACGCTCGCATCGGCGCCGGTGCGCGCAAGCTGGTCGGCCATCTTCTCGACCGACGTTGCGCCTTGCGCGATGCGCTCGATCGCCGGGCCGAGCTTCTCGCTCGCCTGCGCGACATTGCGCGCCGCGCGCGACGTGCTCGCGATGCCGGCGCTGATCGCCGCCTGCTGCGCCGCCAGCGTATGCATCAGCGCCGCGGTGTCGGCGAGCGTGCGGCGCAGCGCGTCGCGGTTCTCCGGATTGAGCGTCTCGGTGATCGCGGCGGACGTGCGGTTCAGGCTCGCGAGCACGGTGGCGACGTCGGCCTCGAGCCTGGCGGTCAGCGAGGGCTTGGTCGCGATCGTCGGAATCGACGCGCCGGCCTTCGCGACGAGCGGCGGCGAACCGGTGCTGCCGCCGTCGAGCTCGACATAGGCGATGCCGGTCAGCCCCTGCGACTTGAGCACCGCGAACGTATCTTCCTTGACCGGCGTATCGCGCTCGATGTCGAGCAGCAGACGTACCTGCTGCGGGTGTCCCGGGTCGAGCGCGATCTCGCGTACCTTGCCGACGTCGACGCCGAGGAACTTCACCGGCGCATTCAGGCTCAGCCCGGCGACCGACTCGTTGAAGATCGCCTGGTAGGGGTCGTACTGCCGCTTGCCACCGATGCCGGCGGCAAGCCACAGCACGCCGGCGATCAGCGCCGCCCCGAGGGCCAGCACGAAGGCGCCGACCAGCGCGTAATTGACCTTGTCTTCCACTTCGCTCCCAGTCTAGCCTTCGGCCCGCGAGCGGGCATTGCGCGCGCGCGGATCGTCGAAGTATCCGCGCACGATCGGGTGATCGAGATGCGACAGCTCCTCCATCG
>CALMIL010000270.1 GCA_937864005.1 uncultured Burkholderiales bacterium | reverse complement strand
TATCCCTCGGCGGCCTGCAGGAGCCTGTTTCGCTCCCGCGGGTTCATGCCTCGATCAGCTCGAAACTCGTGCCGATGCGCGCCGTGTGGGCCAGCATGATGCTTGCCGAGCAGTATTTCTCGTGCGACAGGGCGATCGCGCGCTCGACCGCGGCAGGCGGCAGGCCGCGCCCGCTGACGATGAAGTGCATCTGGATCGCGGTGAATACCTTGGGGTCGGATTCGGCGCGCTGCGCCTTCAGCACCACCTGACAACCGCGCACGTCGTGGCGGCCGCGCTTGAGGATCAGCACGACATCGTAGGCCGTGCAGCCGCCGGTGCCGGCGAGCACCGTCTCCATCGGCCGCGGCGCGAGGTTGCGCCCGCCACCGTCGGGCGCGCCGTCCATCGCGAGAATGTGTCCGCTGCCGGTCTCGGCGACAAAGCTCATGCCGCTCGCCGGCAACCAGTTGATCGTGCATTCCATGCACGCATTGTGCCGTCCCGCTGTGGTTTCCGAGTCGCATCCCTAATTCGGACCCGCCGCGGATATTGCAGTGCAGCATTCCAGCGCTTACACTCGATCCGGATGCGAGGCGGGGGAGCGGTCGCCAGACGCTCCCGGTCGCCGTCGCGAACGGTTGTCTCCTCCACCCTCGGGTGGACTTCAGCCCAAGGCAGCGATGCCTTGGGCTCTTTTCTTGGCGCGCCCAGGTGCGGCCGGTCGCGGCGCGGCGCTCGCGTAAGATGCGGCGCCCAAGAAACCTCAGCGACTCCAATTCTCGATTCCCGATGGCCGGCACGCCGCGCACGAAACCGAACCCGCCGCCCGGCGCAAGCGCGCGCGCAACCCGTCAGCCGGACTACCTGCAGCGAATCCTCACCGCGCGCGTCTACGACGCCGCGATCGAATCGTCGCTGGAAAAGGCGGGCAACCTGAGCGAGCGACTCGCCAATACCGTGCTGCTCAAGCGCGAGGACGAACAGCCGGTCTTCAGCTTCAAGCTGCGCGGCGCGTACAACAAGATGGCGCACCTGAGCCGCGCGCAACTCGAGCGCGGCGTGATCTGCGCCTCCGCCGGCAACCACGCGCAGGGCGTTGCCTTCAGCGCCCGCCAGCTCGGCTGCAAGGCGGTGATCGTGATGCCGGTGACGACGCCCGAGCTCAAGGTCGATGCCGTGCGTGCGCTCGGCAGCGAGGTGGTGCTGACCGGCGACAGCTACTCCGACGCATATGCCCACGCGGTCGAGATCGAGCGCGCGCGCAAGCTGACCTTCGTCCACCCGTTCGACGACCCGGACGTGATCGCCGGCCAGGGCACGATCGCGATGGAGATCCTGCGCCAGCACCAGGGGCCGATCGACGCCGTATTCGTCGCCATCGGCGGCGGCGGCCTGATCTCGGGCGTTGCCGCCTATATCAAGGCGGTGCGCCCGGAGATCAAGGTGATCGGCGCGCAGACGACCGATTCGGATGCGATGACGCGCTCGGTGCGCGCCGGCAAGCGCGTCGTGCTCGACGACGTCGGCCTCTTCTCCGACGGCACGGCCGTCAAGCAGGTCGGCGAAGAGACCTTTCGCCTCGTGCGCGATCTCGTCGACGATTTCGTGCTCGTCGATACCGACGCCGTCTGCGCGGCGATCAAGGATGTCTTCAAGGATACGCGCAGCATTCTCGAGCCGGCCGGCGCGCTCAGCGTCGCCGCGATCAAGCAGTACGTCGAGACGCATCGCCTGAAGGGCCGAACCTTCGTCGCGATCACGACCGGCGCGAATATGAATTTCGACCGCCTGCGCTTCGTTGCCGACCGCGCCGAGGTCGGCGAGCAGCGCGAGGCGATGTTCGCCGTCACGATCCCCGAGGTGCAGGGCAGCTTCAAGCGTTTTTGCGAACTGATCGGCCCGCGCAGCGTGACCGAGTTCAACTACCGCATCGCCGACGCCAAGGTCGCGCACGTCTTCGTCGGGCTGTCGACGCACGACCGCAACGAATCGGCGCGCATCGCGCGCGGCTTCGAGCGGCACGGCTTTGCGACCCTCGACCTGACGCACGACGAACTCGCGCGCGAGCATCTGCGCCATCTGGTCGGCGGGCGCTCCGAACTCGCGCACGACGAGCAGTTGTTCCGCTTCAATTTCCCCGAGCGGCCCGGCGCACTGATGCAGTTCCTCGCCCGGCTGCATCCGGACTGGAATATCAGCCTGTTCCACTATCGCAACCAGGGCGCCGACTACGGGCGCATCCTGGTCGGCATCCAGGTGCCGCACGGCGACCGGCGCGCATTGCGCGCGTTCCTCTCCACCCTGCCCTACCCGAACGTCGACGAGACCGACAACCCGGCCTACAGGCAGTTCCTGCGCTGAGACGCAAGGACGGCGCCGTCGATCTGCTCGCGAACCCGACCCGATCTGCCGATCTGCCCGTCGCACTGCCTCACAATCGCGAACTGGCCTGATCCGCAACCGCCGTCATGTCGCTGCACCGCTCGCTGATCACCCCGACGTCCAATCCCCTGCTCGAGCAGGCGCTGCGCGACAAGCTGCAGCGCCGCGCGAACCTGGCCGGCGGTCTGGGCGAACTCGAGCCGCTTGCGATCCGGCTCGGGCTGATCCAGAACACGCTCAAGCCGCACTTTCGCGCACCGCAGCTGCTGCTGTTCGCCGCCGACCACGGCCTTGCCGTCGATGGCGTCGGCGCCAGCGAGCGCCAGACGACGCAGGCGCTGGTGCACAGCGTGCTTGCGTCGCAGCTGCCGGTCGCCGCCTTCGCCGCGTTGCAGGGGCTGGAGCTGACGGTCGTCGACTGCGGCATCGCCAAGCCGATGGCGCCGCACCCGAGGCTGCTCGCGCGCAAGATCGCGCACGGCACGCGCAACGCGCGCGTCAGCGCGGCGATGTCGCTCGACCAGGCGCAGGCCGCGATCCGTGCCGGCATGGAGATCGCCGATTCGCTCACCGGCAACGCGATCGCCTGTGCCGGCATCGGGGTCGGCGCCCACGAAAGCGCGGCGCTCGTCCTGGCGCGGCTGACCGACAGCCCGGTGCGCGAGCTGATCATCTCCGGCCCGCGGATGTCGGAGGACGAGATTGCGCACCTGCAGGTCGTGCTGCAAGGCGCCCAGGGCCGGCATCGCGACGCGACCGACCCGGTCGAGGTGGTCGCCGCATTCGGCGGCTTCGAACTGGCGATGATGGTCGGCGTGATGCTCGTCGCCGGCAGCAAGCGCCAGCTCATCATGGCCGATGGCATGTCGGCCTGCGCCGCGCTGATGGCAGCGGCCCAGATCGCCCCTGCGGTCACCGACTACTGCGTCTTCTGCCGCAGCAACGGCCACCAGGGGCTGGACCAGGCGCTTGCCCTCTTTCACGCCTCGGCGCTGCTCGAACTCGGCATGGAGAGCACCGACGGCACGGGTGCCACGCTCGCCTTCCCGCTCGTCAGGAGCGCGGCCGCGCTGCTTTCCGAAGTGGCCGAAGGCGACGATCCGGGGCCCGCGCCGCCGGCCGACGCCGGCCCGGCCTCGAACTTCGGCGCGCCGGTCTGAGCACCCCCAGGACCGGGCCAAGCCCGACCCGCCCTGTGGGGGGTCAAGCAAAGTGGCAAAGCCGTATTTGCTCGAGACGGCACACCGAAATGTTCAGCGCAGCGCCGGACTGCGCTGGGCGTCGCCGCGCTGGACGGGCAGCTCGGGCGCTTGTTGATCAACGGCTTCTTCGCCCGCCTGCGGCGGCGGCGGCGGGGTATGCGGCCGAGTCGCCATCGGTTCCGATTCGGACCTTGCCATCGGCAGCGTTCCGGTGGCCGGCGGCGCCGGCGGCGGCAGTTCGAGCACCACGCTTGCCGCCTCGCCGGCCGGGCCGATCGACGCCGAGCGGCGCGCGAGGGACTGCAGAATCAGATCGCCATCGAGCTGTGCGCCGACCGCATACGGTTTTGCCGGCTTGCCATCGACCGCGATCAGCGCGACGCCGCCCTGCGAGTGCAGATTGCCCGAATCGCTGCCGGCCGGGGCCAGCACGCCGAGCAGCTTGTAGCGGCTGCTCTCGGCGACCGGCGCAGGCGCCGCGCCTTCGACGACCGGCGCAGCGCCGAACATGCGGGCAAAGTCGCCGCCTGCGATCACCTGGGTGTCGACCACCTGGACGTGCGCCGGCAGGGCGGGCGCACGCGCGAACATCCGCAGCCCCCAGAATGCCGCCCCGGCGGCAACCAGCGCCCAGACCAGAAAAGCGGACAATCGAGCCTGCATGATGCGATTATGATTCGGCGCCGCGCCTCTTCCGGCGCGGAAATGGGCCGCAAGAGCGCCGGTATTTCGCGCGCCGCGCAGGAATCCCCTGCGCGAACATGGCCTGCACCTCACTCCTTGCTGCAATGACCCGCTCCCAAACTGCTTTGCGCCGCGCGCGTGGCTTCACGCTCATCGAGCTGATGGTCGTGCTCGTCATCATCGGCGTGCTGGCCGCGCTGATCGTGCCCAATGTGCTGGACCGCGCGGACGACGCCCGCGTCACCGCGGCGCGCACCGACGTCAACAACCTGATGCAGGCCCTGAAGCTCTACAAGCTCGACAACCAGCGCTACCCGAGCAGCGAACAGGGCTTGCAGGCGCTTGTCGCACGGCCGACGGTGGGTGCGATTCCGCCCAACTGGAAGCCCTATCTCGACAAGCTGCCCAACGACCCCTGGGGCCGGCCCTATCAGTACGCCAACCCGGGCGTGAAAGGCGAGATCGATGTCTACAGCTTCGGGGCCGATGGGCAACCCGGTGGCGAAGGCAAGGACGCGGACATCGGCTCCTGGCAGTAGGCGCCGGCGCGCGGCGCGACCGATCCGCCGGCGTGCGCGCACGGGGCGCGGCTTCACGCTCATCGAGCTGCTGCTCGTGGTGGCGCTGATCGCCGTCGCCAGCGCCGTTGCGACCCTCGCGCTGCGCGACCCGGCCGCGAGCCGGCTCGAGCAGGAAGCAGCGCGCCTGACGGCCTTGCTCGAATCGGCCCGCGGCGAGGCGCGCGCGCTCGGCCTGCCCGTCACATGGCAGCCGGTTTCGAAGGATGGCGCCGACGCCCAGGGCGCCGGCGCCGACTTCCGCTTTACCGGCCTGCCGCCGAGCAATTCGCTGCCGACGCACTGGCTCGACCGCGACGTGACGGCAGAAATCATCGGCGCCCAGGCGCTCGTCCTCGGGCCCGAACCGATCATCGGCGCGCAGCGCGTCACGCTCAGCCTCGATGCGCAGCGCATCACGCTCGCCACCGACGGCCTGGGCCCGTTCGCCGTCGTTGGCGATACGTCGGCGCAGGCTTCGCAATGAACCGGCCCATGCACGCCGCGGGCACCCGAACCCGCCCGCGCCCGCCGCCGCCGGCTGCGGCGCCGCCCGGCCCGCAGGCGCTGCGCCGCCAAGCCGGCTTCACGCTGATCGAAGTGCTGGTGGCGCTGGCGATCGTTGCGATCGCGCTCGCCACCGGCGTCAAGGCGGCGGGCGCTCTGGTGAACAACAGCGAGCGCCTCGCGCAGGTCAGCGCCGCGCAGTGGTGCGCCGACAACCAGCTCGCCGGCCTCGAACTCGAGCGCCAGTTCCCCGGCGTCGGCGACTATACGTTCGGCTGCGAACAGCTCGGCGCCAGCTACCCGGGCCGGCTCGTCGTGCGCCCGACGCCGAACCCGAACTTCCGGCGCGTCGAGGCTTTCATCGCCGACGCGCAAGGCGTTCCGCTCTACTCGTTGTCCACGGTTCTCGCGCGGTATTGATGGTGCCCCCAAGCTCACTTCGTTCGCGCCCCCCCGAGGGGGAGCCCGACGCCCTTGGGGCGGCCCGGCGGGCGTCGGGGTCGGTGCCCCCAAGCTCACTTCGTTCGCGCCCCCCCGAGGGGGAGCCCGACGCCCTTGGGGCGGCCCGGCGGGCGTCGGGGTCGGTGCCCCCAAGCTCACTTCGTTCGCGCCCCCAGCGTGGCTTCACGCTCGTCGAGGTGCTCGTCGCGCTGGTCATCATGAGCCTGCTCGCGATGATGGCCTGGCAGGGGGTGGACGGCATGCTGCGCGCGCGCGATATCAGCCAGCAGCGGCTCGAGACGACGCTGCGCGTGAATACCGCGCTCGCCCAGTGGCAGCAGGATCTGGCGGCGATCCAGTCCTCGGCGGCGGTTCCCGACCTGCGCTTCGACGGCGCGGCGCTGCAGCTCACGCGGCGCACCCCGGACGGTCTGCAGGTCGTCGTCTGGTCGCTGCGCAGCGGACGCTGGCTGCGCTGGGCCGGACCGAGCGCGACGACCCAGCGCGCATTGCAGGAGAGCTGGCTCGGCAGCCAGCAGCTGCAGGGCGCCGAACCGTCGCAGCTGATGGTGCTCGACGGCGTCGAGAGCTGGCAGGTCTACTTCTTTCGCGGCAATGCCTGGAGCAACGCCCAGTCGAGTGCCGATGCGGCGCAAGGCGGCAGCGGCGCACCCGTCGGCGCCGCATTGCCGAACGGGGTTCGCCTGCTGCTCGACTTCGCACCCGCCAGCGGCCTGTCCGGCACGCTGACGCGCGACACCGTGCTCGGACCGCAACCATGAGGATGCGCAGGCGCGAGCGCGGCGCAGCCCTGCTCACCGCGATGGTCATCGTCACGCTCGTCGCGACGCTTGCCGCGGCGATGGTGTGGCAGCAATGGCGCGCGGTGCAGGCCGAGGCGATCGAGCGTTCGCGCATCCAGGCGGCATGGATTCTCACCGGCGCGCTCGACTGGGCACGCCTCATCCTGCGCGAGGACGCGCGTGCCGGCGGGCCCGACCATCTCGGCGAGCCGTGGGCGGTGCCGCTCGCCGAGGCGCGCCTGTCGTCGTTTCTGGCCGTCGACAAGGACAATACCGACGACGCACCAGAGGCCTTCCTGTCGGGCACCATCACCGATGCCCAGGCGCGCTACAACCTGCGCAACCTGTTCGAGGAGCAGGAAGACAAGGTGATCCCTGCCGAGCTGGCGATCCTCAAACGCCTGTGCGAAACCGCCGGGGTGGCCGACGATGTCGCCGACCGCCTGGCGACGGCGCTCGCCGCGGCGAACCTCGCCCAGGGCGACGCCGCGCTGATGCCGGAGTCGATCGCCCAGCTTGCCTGGCTCGGGTTCGATGCCGATACGCGCAAGCGCCTCGCGCCCTACGTCGTGCTGCTGCCGACCCGCACGCCGGTGAATATCAACACCGCGTCGAGCGAGGTGATCGCCGCAGCCGTCGAGGGTCTGCAGCGCGGCGACGCCGAACAGCTTGTGCAGGCGCGCCAGCGCACGCCGTTTCGCTCCCTCGCCCAGGCCCAAGCGCTGCTGCCCAACGGGATCACGCTGCAGCCGAAGCAGGCTTCGACGGCGACGCGCTACTTCGAGGTGCGCGGACGCCTGCGGCTCGGCGACCGGGTGCTGGTGGAGCAATCGCTGCTCGAGCGGCGCGGCGCAAGCGTCATCGCCGTTCAGCGCGAGCGCGTGAACCTGACCGAGCCGCAACCCTGAGCGCCGGCATTCCCGAGGCCAGCCGCGACCGGCGAAGAAGCAGCGCGGCGGCGCCTTTTTCGACCTTTCAAAGTGTTTCGAGCCTGCTACAACAACGAGCTCTAAGTCGTTGATTTGGTGAGGCTTGCCGTTGTGACCAACCGATAATCCCGATAGTCTTTGCGAAACCCATGTCGATCCTCGTCGTCCCGTTGGCGCCACGCTGCAGGCTGCGCGCCCGCAGCGTATCCGCGCCCGAGCCGGCGACGCCGCGGACGAGCGCCGAACTGGACTACGTCCTGAGCCGGGACGGCCTCGCCGTCAGCGCGCAGGGCCGGTGCGCGCCGTCGCTGCTGCCGCGCGCCGACAGCGTTGTGCTCGTGCTTGCCGACTGCGACGTGAGCTGGCATCGCATCACACTGCCCAAGGCGCCCACCGCCCGGCTGCGCGCGGCGCTTGCGGGGGTGCTCGAGGAAGCCTTGCTCGACGACGCGGAGCAGCTTCACCTTGCGCTCGCACCGCAAGCCGCCGCGGGCGAGCCGACCTGGGTCGCCGCTGTGGACAAGCGCTGGCTCGCCGCCGAACTGGCGGCGCTCGAGAAGGCCAACGTCTTCGTCGATCGCGTGCTCCCCGCAAGCTGGCCCGACGAGCCGCCGAGCGGCCACTTCGACCTTGCCGACGAAGCCGACAGCCGGTCGCTCGCCCTGCACTGGGCGCATGCGGACGGCGTCGCCACGCTGTCGCTGCAGGGCGGTCTGGCGCGCGCCCTGCTGCCCCAGCCGCCGCCCGAGGGTACGCGCTGGAGCGCGACGCCGGCCGCGGCGACCGCTGCCGAGCGCTGGCTCGACGCGCCGGTCGCCGTGCTCTCGGCGGCCGAGCGTGCGCTGCAGGCCACGCACTCGCTGTGGGACCTGCGCCAGTTCGACCTCGCCCGCCGCAGTAAGGGGACGCGCGCCGTGCGCGACGCGCTGCGCGGACTGCGCACGCCCGCCTGGCGCCCGGCGCGCTATGGCATCGCGGCCCTCGTGCTGACGCAGCTGGTCGGCCTCAACCTCTGGGCCTGGCATCTGCGCTCGACGCTCGATGCGAAGCGAGAAAGCCAGGTCGCGCTGCTGCAATCGACCTTTCCGCATGTGCGCGCGGTGCTCGACGCGCCGCTGCAGATGCAGCGCGAGGTGGCGCTGCTGCGCGCCGCTGCCGGCCAGCCCGACGCGAGCGACCTCGAACCGCTGCTGCGCGCCGCAGCCGCGGCCTGGCCGGCCGATCTCGCCGCGGTCGAGTCGATCCGCTTCGAGCCCGGCAAGCTGACGCTCGCGGCGTCGAGCTGGGACGCCGGGCGCATCGAGCAGTTTCGCGCCCAGTTGAAGCCGATGGGCTTGCGGCTGGATGTGGCCGACGGCCGCCTCGTCCTGAGCCGCGCGTCCGCCAGCGGGGGGCGCTCGTGAACAGCGGGGCGCTTTCGGTGCCGGCGCCGCTCGTCCAGTTGCGCGCGCGTATCGTCGCCTGGTGGCGTGCGCTCGCGCCGCGCGAGCGTCAGGGCGCGTGGCTCGCGCTGGCGCTCGTCGCCATCGTCGGCGGCTGGTTCATCGCCGTCCAGCCTGCGCTGCGCACGCTGAACACCGCGCCAGCGGCGATCGACAAGCTCGACGCCGAGCTGCAGCAGATGCAACTGCTGGCAACCGAAAGCCGTGCGCTGCGCGCTGCGCCGCCGGTCGCGCAGGCTGCGGCCGCCGCCGCGCTGCAGGCGGCTGCGGCACGCCTCGGCGCAAAGGCAAAGCTGGTGCAGCAGGGCGAACGGGCGACGTTCACGCTCACCGCGGTGGATGGCGAAGCGCTGCGCAGCCTGCTCGCCGAGGTGCGCAGCACGGCGCGCGCGCGACCGATCGAAGCGCAACTCGTGCGATCCAAGGCCGGCTACGACGGCACGCTGGTGCTCGCCGTCGGGGGCCCGGCATGAGGCTGACGCTCAAGCGCGGTGCCGGCCGCGCGGGCATGACAGCGCCGGCGTCGCTGCATTGGCCCGAATCCACCTACACCCAGCAGGCGTGGCAGCGCGCGCGCGCCGCAAGCGTGCGCTGGGCGGTGGCGGGCGCCCTGCTCGGCGCGCTGATCGGCATCGTTGCCTTCGCGCCGGCAAGCTGGCTGGCGCGCGCCGTCGCGTCGGCCAGCGGCGAGCGCCTGCTGCTCGCCGATGCACGCGGCACGGTCTGGTCCGGCAGCGCGGTGCCGGTGCTCACCGGCGGGCCCGGCAGCCGCGACGCCGCCGCCCTGCCCGGCCGACTCGGCTGGACACTTGCCTGGCGCGGCGCGGCGCTCGAGATCCGCCTTACGCAGGACTGCTGCCTCAACGGCGCGCAGATCCTGCGCGTGAGCCCCGGCCTGTCGCGCTGGACCATCGCGCTCGCCCCGGCCGCGGGATCGATCGGTCAATGGCCGAGCGCCTGGCTCGGCGGCCTGGGAACGCCGTGGAATACGCTGCAGCTCGGCGGCAGCCTGCGGCTCGCGTCGCCCGGATTCAGCGCCGAGCGCATTGCCGGGCGCTGGCGGGTCGAGGGTTCGCTCGATATCGAGATCGTGAATACCTCGTCGCGGCTGTCGACGCTCGAGACGCTCGGCTCGTACCGGCTGCGCCTCGCCGGCGATGCGTCCGGCCAGCCGACGCTCGCGCTGACGACCGAGGACGGCGCCCTGCAGCTCAGCGGCAGCGGCAACTGGGGCCCGGGCGGCGTGCGATTCCGCGGCGAGGCAAGCGCCGCGCCCGGCGACGAGACGGCGCTTTCCAACCTGCTCAACATCATCGGACGGCGCGACGGCGCCCGGTCCGTCATTTCGATAGGATGAACATGACCGAGCGCATTGCCCCCCTGCCGGCGCCACGCCTTGGGCGGCGCAGGCTGGCGCCGCGGCTCGCCGTCGCGCTGCTGTGCCTGTCGCTCGCCGCCGGCCCCGGCGTGCAGGCCCAGACGCCGGCCCCGGCGCAGCCCGCCAAGAACCGCTTCCAGGGCGAACCGGTGACGCTCAATTTCGTGAATGCCGATATCGAAGGTGTGACGCGCGCGGTCGGCGCGATCCTGAAGAAGCAGTTCGTCGTCGATCCGCGCGTGCGCGGCAACATCACGCTGTACAGCGATCAGCCGCTGACGCCGCGCGAGGTCTACCTGAACTATCTGGCCGCGCTGCGCGGCCTCGGTTTCACGGTGGTCGAAGTCGGCGGCATGTTCAAGGTCGTCCCCGAGGCCGACGCCAAGCTGCAGACCGGCACCGTCGCCGTCGAGTCCACCTCGCGCCAGGGTGACCAGGTATTGACGCAGATATTTCGCCTCAACCACGAGAGCGCGAACAGTCTCGTCGCCGTGCTGCGCCCGCTGATCAGCCCGAACAACACGATCAACGCGAACGCGGCGACCAACTCGCTCGTCATCACCGATTACGCCGACAACCTGCAGCGCATCGCGAAGATCATCGCCGCGATGGACGTCCCCGCCAGCGATGTCGAAGTCATCCCGCTGCAAAATGCCACCGCCGCCGATCTGGCCGTCATCGTCCAGCGCCTCGCCGCGGCGAGCGCTGCGCCGGGCGTGCCGCAGAGCGCGGGAGCGCCGCTCATCATGGTCGATGCGCGCAGCAACTCGCTCATCGTGCGCGCGCCCAACCCGGCGCAGCTCGCGCTGATCCGCTCGATCGTCGCCAAGCTCGACCTGCCGGCAGCATCGAACAACGGCATGGGCAACATCTGGGTCGTCTATCTCAAGAACGCCGACGCGGTGAAGCTCGCCGCCGTGCTGCGCGCCGCCTTCAGCGGTCAGGGCTCGGGCGGCGCCGCGACGTCGTCCACGCCGCTGCCCGCATCGCGCGCCGCCAACGCGCCGGGCAGCGACCAGGCCGGGGGAATCGGCAATGCAACCGCGGCGACGACACCGGTATCGGCCTCGGCCGAGCCCTCGACTGGCGGCTTCATCCAGGCCGACCCGGCCACCAACTCCCTCATCATCACCGCGCCCCAGCCGCTGTACCAGCAATTGCGCAACGTGATCGACAAGCTCGACACGCGCCGCGCGCAGGTCTATATCGAGTCGCTGATCGTGAAGGTCGACGCCGAGAAGATGGCCGATATCGGCATCCAGTGGCAGGGCATCTCGGGCGACTCCAACAGCAGCACGCGCGTCGCCGGCGGCACGAACTACAGCGGCACCGGCAATATCGTGAACCTCACGGCCGCGGCCAACCAGGGTGCGGCCGCGCTCGCCGCGCTCGCGGTGCCGCCCGGCCTGAACATCGGCATCCTGCGCAAGATCGGCGACTTCTGGAATATCGGCATGCTCGCCCGCTTCCTCGAGACGAAGACCGACGCCAACGTGCTCGCGACGCCGAACATGGTCTCGCTCGACAACGAGGAGGCGAAGATCGTCGTCGGCCAGAACGTGCCGTTCCTGACCGGCTCGTACTCCAACACCGGCGGCAACGGCGCCGTCAACCCGTTCCAGACCATCGAGCGCAAGGACGTCGGCCTCACGCTGCGCATCAAGCCGCAGATCGGCGAGGGCGGCACGATCCGCCTCGTGATCTACCAGGAGAACTCGACCGTCGTGCCGTCGAGCCGCGCCTCGCCGCAGGGCCTGACGACCGACAAGAGCGCGATCGAGACGACGGTCGTCGTCGACGACGGCCAGATCATGGTGCTCGGCGGATTGCTCAAGGACGAGTACGGCGGCAGCGTCGAGCAGGTACCCTTCCTCGGCGACCTGCCGGTCCTCGGACCGCTGTTCCGCACCGACAACCGCACGCGCACGAAGAGCAACCTGATGGTCTTCCTGCGCCCGATGGTGATCCGCAACCAGGACGACTCGAACCGCCTGACGATGGACCGCTACGACCTGATGCGCGCAACCCAGCAGACCGCCGGGCAGCCGCGCCAGAGCGTCGTGATGCCGATCAACGAAGCGCCGGTCACCGCGCCGCTGCCGGCACCCGAGCCGGGCTCGCCGTTCAAGAGCGGCAACGTGCCCGCGCCGCTGTCGCTGGAGTCGTCCGCGCAGCGCGGTGCGGCGTCGGCGCCGGCTGCGGCGGCAACGCCGCCACCGAGCGCGCCGCCGTCGTCCGCCCGCGGCCCGGTCGGCCCGCAGCAGATGATGATGCCTTGATGGCGCCGGACCGTTCGCGATGAGTGCGCGCCACCCGCTGCCCTACGCCTTCGCGAAGGCGCACACGCTGCTGCTCGAGGACGACGGCGAGCAACTCGTGCTGTCCGCGCCGGAGGGTGCTTCGCTCGCGGCGCTGTCCGAAGTGCTGCGCCTGTACGCCGTCGACGTCATGGAGCACGAGGCGCAATCGACGCTCGCGCAGCGCATCGCCGCGGCGTACGCCGGCGGCGAATCGAGCGCGGCGACCGTGATCGGCGAGGTCGAGAGCAAGGTCGATCTGTCGCGCATGATGCAAGAGCTGCCGGCCGTCGAGGACCTGCTCGAAGCCGGCAGCGACGCCCCCATCATCCGCATGCTCAATGCGCTCCTGACGCAGGCGGCGAAGGACGGCGCGAGCGACATCCACATCGAGCCCTACGAACGCTCGAGCGCGGTGCGCTTTCGCGTCGACGGCACGCTGCGCGAGGTGGTGCAGCCGAACAAGGCGCTGCACGCGGCGCTGATCAGCCGCCTGAAGATCATGGCCGAGCTCGACATCTCCGAGAAGCGCCTGCCGCAGGACGGCCGCATCTCGCTGCGCATCGGCGGCCGCGCGGTCGACGTGCGGGTCTCGACGCTGCCGAGCGCGCACGGCGAACGCGCGGTATTGCGGCTGCTCGACAAGGCCGAATCGAAATTCACGCTCGAAGGCCTCGGGATGAGCGGCGAGACGCTCGCGCGCTTCGACAAGCTGATCCGCCAGCCGCACGGCATCGTGCTCGTCACCGGGCCGACCGGATCGGGCAAGACGACGACGCTCTATGCGTCGCTCGGCCGCGTCGATACCTCGTCGACGAACGTGCTGACGGTCGAGGACCCGGTCGAGTACGAGCTTGCCGGCATCGGCCAGACGCAGGTCAACCCGAAGATCGACCTCACGTTCGCAAAGGCGCTGCGCGCGATCCTGCGCCAGGATCCGGACGTGATCATGATCGGCGAGATTCGCGATTTCGAGACCGCGCAGATCGCGATCCAGGCCTCGCTCACCGGCCACCTCGTGCTCGCCACCGTCCACACCAACGACGCGCCGTCGACGGTGACGCGCCTGACCGACATGGGCGTCGAGCCCTTCCTGCTGAGCTCGACGCTGCTGGGCGTCCTCGCGCAGCGCCTCGTGCGCAAGCTCTGCCCGCAGTGCAAGACCGCCGATGCGCGCGGGCGCTGGCGCCCGGTCGGCTGCGCAGAATGCGGCCACACCGGCTACAAGGGCCGCACCGGCGTCTACGAACTGATGATCGCCGACGACAAGGTCAAGAGCCTGATCCACAGCCGCGCCGCCGAATCGCAGCTCTTCGTCGCCGCCGAACAAGCCGGCCTGCGCTCGATGCGCGAGGACGGCGAGCGCCTCGTCGCCGAGGGCGTCACCTCGGCCGAGGAAGTGATGCGCGTGACAAGGGAGTGATTCGTTGCCGGCCTACCGATTCGAGGCGCTCGACGCCGCCGGCAAGACGACGAGCGGGCTGCTCGAGGCCGACAACGCGAAGGCGGCGCGCGCCCAGTTGCGCTCGCAGTCGCTCGTGCCGCTGGACGTCCGGCAGGTCGCGGCGGCGAGCGGCGGCGAGGCAAAGCGCAGCCTCGGCCGGCGCGTCTTCAGCACGACGTCGCTCGCGGTCTGGACGCGCCAGCTCGCCGGCCTCGTCGTCTCGGGGTTGCCGCTCGAGCGCGCACTGACCGCGCTCGGCGACGAGGCGGAGGACGAACGCCAGCGCGAACTCGTCGCCCATTTGAAGAGCGAGGTGAACGCCGGCGCTCCGTTTGCGCGGGCGCTTGCGAGCGCGCCGCGCGAATTCGACGACGTCTACCGCGGCGTCGTCGCCGCCGGCGAGCAAAGCGGGGCGCTCGGCAGCGTGCTCGAGCGGCTCGCCGACGATCTCGAGGAACGCCAGGCGCTCAAGGGCAAGCTCGTCGGCGCGATCGCCTATCCGGCCATCGTGTCGGTCATCGCGGTCGTGATCGTCGTCTTTCTCGTCACCTACGTCGTGCCGCAGGTGGCGTCGGTCTTCACGAGCAGCAAGCGCGCCCTGCCCGGGCTGACGGTCGCGATGCTCGCGGTGAGCGGCTTCGTTCGCAACTGGGGCTGGCTGCTGCTGCTCGCCCTCGTCGCGGCCGGCGTCGCGCTGAAGCTGATGCTGCGCAACGACGCCTTTCGCGAGCGCTTCGATGCCGGCTTGCTTCGCGTGCCGCTCGCCGGGCGCCTCGCGCGCGGCTACAACGCGGCGCGCTTCGCAGGCACCTTGGCGATGCTCGCCGGCGCCGGGGTGCCGATCCTGAAGGCGCTGCAGGCGGCGGCCGAGACGCTGTCGAACCGCGCGATGCGTGCCGACGCGCTCGACGCGCTGGTGCAGGTGCGCGAAGGCGCGCCGCTCGCCTCGGCGCTCGCCACCAAGAAGCGCTTCCCGGGGCTGCTCGCGATGTTCGCGCGCCTCGGAGAGCAGACCGGCCAGCTGCCGCAGATGCTGGACCGCGCGGCGCGCCAGCTCGGCGCCGAGATGCAGCGCCGCGCGATGGCCGCGGCGACGCTGCTCGAGCCGCTGCTGATCGTCGCGATGGGCGGCGTCGTGATGCTGATCGTGCTGGCGGTGCTGCTGCCGATCATTCAGCTCAATACCTGGGTGAAGTAGGCCCCCAAGCTCGCTCGCGCTCGCGCCCCCCCGAGGGGGAGCCCGCTGGCGGACCGGCGGAGCCGGATCCGCGGCGGGGGGCTTGATGGGGCGGCCGCGGTGCGGCCTTCATTCGAGGGCCCCCTCTTTTCGCGGGGGGTGCGCGACTTGGATGCAACAAGCGTGGGTTTTTCGCTTTGTTGTAGGGTCCGACTCGGGCTAGGCTTTGCTTGAATGCATTTTCGGCGTGCTGCCGCCCGGAGGTCAGATGGACACTTCCCAGGCCATGGTTCCCTACACCCGCGGCGGGCTGCCGATTGCCCGCATGCGCAGCGTCTACCGCGTCGACGAGGTCGGTGCAAAGCTCGACAAGCTGCCGGCGAAGGAGCACGAAAGCCTGCGTGCGACCTACGAGCGCATGCTCGAGAAGGGCCCCGATCGCTTTCAGGTCAAGCCCTCGAGCCTGCCGCAGATGGAGCATCTGTACGACGAGCTGCCGAACTTCCATGAGGTGCTCGACGACGTGCGCCGCCAGCTCGCACTGTGCGAGGACAGCCGCGACGCGCTCGAGATCACGCCGCTCCTGCTACTGGGCCCGCCCGGCGTCGGCAAGACGCACTTCGCGCGCGAGCTGTCGCTGCTGCTGGGCACCGGCATGGGCTTCGTCTCGATGAGCAGCCTGACCGCCGGCTGGGTGCTCTCGGGCGCGTCGAGCCAGTGGAAGGGCGCGCGGCCGGGCAAGGTCTTCGAGACGCTCGTCGATGGCCAGTACGCGAACCCGGTGATGGTCGTCGACGAGATCGACAAGGCCGGCGGCGAGCACGCGTACGATCCGCTGGGCGCGCTCTACGGGTTGCTCGAGCAGGATACCGCCGGCCACTTCACCGACGAGTTCGCCGAGGTGCCGGTCGATGCGAGCCAGGTGATCTGGGTCGCGACTGCGAACGACGCCCGCGCGATCCCCGATCCGATTCTCAACCGGATGAACGTCTACGAGGTGCGCTCGCCGGACCGGGACGCGGCGCGCGCCATCGCGGCCCGCCTGTACCGAGCGATTCGCGCCGCGCACGACTGGGGCCAGCGCTTCGAAGCCGACGCAGCAGACGCCGTGCTCGACCGCATGAGCGAGATGGCGCCGCGCGAAATGCGCCGCGCCTGGATGACGGCCTTCGGCAACGCCAAGCTCGACCATCGCGACCACGTGCTGGCGCGCGACCTGCCCGCGCCCGGGCGCAAGCGCACCGCGATCGGCTTCGTGCAGTGAGCGCGGCGCAACGCGCGCTCAGGGCAAGGGCATCGTCAGCCGAAGCTGGATGAAATTCGCCCCCGGATTGGGCAGCTCGAGGTCGGCATTCGAGAAGTGCTCGAAGCGCAGCGAGACTTCGTATTCGCGCGCCGGCCCGAACGTGGCGCCGATCGCGATCTGGTCGCCGAAATTGAAGCGCGTCGAAAACGCCCTTCGGTCGGTGACGTAGATCTTGTTCATGTAGGTGGCGCCGATGCCTCCCTCGATGAACCAGGGCGAACGGCCGCCCGCCGGCGTATAGCGAACGACCGGGGTAAAACTCAATTGCCAGAGGTGGGAGCTGCCCACGCCATCGGCGGCCGTATAGCGCCAGCCGGCAACGGCCGCCGCCCAGTAGCCCGAGACGACGCCCGAACCGATCGTCCATTGCCGGCTCCAGCGCCAGGTGAGTCCGGCAGTCGCAGACTCGGTGGCTTCTGCGGCACCGAGTTGAAGAAATATGCCGGTCGGCGCCCAGGGCGACTCGGCACGGGCCGGCTGCGCCATGGCGGCGGCGGTCAGGATGACAGGCAACAGTCGCATCGAGCAGGGGAACTTGTGAACATCGACTCGCAATGACTCAACCTCGCGCACGGCGCCCCGTGCCGTGCGAGCCGTGCGAGCCGTGCGAGCCGTGCGAGCCGTGCGGGCCGTGCGGGCCGTGCGCGGCCGTGCGCGGCCCCGAAGTCTATCGGCGCCGCGGACTACGGCGCTGCAGCGATGCAATGCCACCGAACGGCGCAGGTTCTTCGCTTCGCGCATCGCAGCGGCCGCCGCCGGCGCGGCGCACGCCGGCACGGTCGTCGCAACCACGCTGCTTGGCGGACTGCAAATCATCGACGGCGCGACGACCGTCGCGCTCGCCGGCTCTGCGCCGCTCGGAACGAAGACAATCAACGGCATCACGGCCGTCGGCGTGACCGGCGGCGTCTCCGGCAACGAGATCGATATCGGCGAGTCGATGACGGCGTCGTTCTCGTCCGGCCTGTACGTCGGCAACGTGCACCTGTCGTTTCTCTACGGCAGCGGCGGTGCCCGAACCCGGCAGCTATGCGCTGATGGCCGCCGGCCTCGCGGTGATGGGCTTCGTCGCCCGCCGCCGCCGCCGCGCCTGATCGGGCGCCTTCCGCCGAGCCCGCCGCGCGCCCTGCGGGTGGCGCGGCGGGCGTGTCTATCATCGGCGCCATGCCCGCCTCGCTCGATGGCCAGCTCGTCGTCGCGATCTCGTCGCGCGCGCTGTTCGACTTCGAGGAGGAGAACCGCGTCTTCGAGGCCGACGACGACCGTGCCTACATGGCGCTGCAACTGGCGCGGCTCGATGCGCCGGCGCGCCCCGGCGTCGCCTTCTCGCTTGTCAACAAGCTGCTCGCGTTCAACAAGGCCGGCACGCAGCGCGTCGAGGTCGTGATCCTGTCGCGCAACGACCCGGTCTCGGGGATGCGCGTCTTCCGCTCGGCGAAGCACTACGGCCTTTCGATTCAGCGCGGCGTCTTCACGCGCGGCGAATCGCCTTGGCGCTACCTGCGCCCGCTGGCGGCGAACCTGTTCCTGTCGACCAACGAATCGGATGTGCGCTCGGCGCTCGCCGCCGGCGTGCCCGCGGCGCGCGTCTACCCGCACTCGGCGCGGGCCACGGATGCGCATCCGTTCGAGGTGCGGATCGCATTCGACGGCGACGCGGTGCTGTTCTCCGACGAGGCCGAGCGCGTCTTCCAGCATGCCGGCCTCGCCGCCTTCCAGAGCCACGAGGACGAGCGCGCCACGACCCCGCTCGGCGCCGGGCCGTTCAAGCCGCTGCTCGAGGCGCTGCACACGCTGCAGCGCGAAGGGTCGAGCGCGATGCGCATCCGCACCGCGCTCGTCACCGCGCGCAGCGCGCCGGCCCACGAACGCGCGATCCGCACGCTGATGGATTGGCAGGTCGAGATCGACGAGGCGATGTTCCTCGGCGGCCTCGCGAAGGGCGAATTCCTGCGCGAATTCGAGCCCGATTTCTTCTTCGACGACCAGACCGGCCACGTCGACAGCGCGGCGCCGCACGTGCCGTCCGGGCACGTCGCGTCCGGAGTGGCCAACCCCTGATCCGCTGCATCGCGGGCGCCGCTTGCGTCTGCTTGCAACCTGACGCTGGCGGCGGCGCGCATCCCCCCCTAGAACGCCAGTTGCGCGCGCGCAGTCGCGTTTCTATTCCTGGTTGACCGCATCCGGTCCACCAAGGAGTCGACATGGCCACCTCCAAACGCGACCCGCGCGGCATCCCGCTCGAAGTCCGCGCCTCGATCAGCGATCGCCCCGATGAACTTGCGAGCGTCGTCGCCTACGCCTTCAGCCAGGGCGGGGCACTGCTCGACATGCAGCCGCTCGACAAGGGCGGCAATACCAGACTCACGCTGCCGGTGGGCAAGGAGGCGCAATCGGTGCGGGTCGTGCTCGGCCCGCAGATGGACAAGGGCGCGCTCGACGCCGGTGAACTGCTGCGCCGCGGCGGCATGGACGCGCACGTCGCGCTGCGTCCCGGCGTCGAGAAGCTGCCGCCGCTCGCCTTCGAGGTCGGCCCGGACATCTGGCACCAATGGATCGGCAGGCTGTGCCTCGTCAAGGGCACGTTGCTCAAGAGCGTCGTCAGCGGCGGCGTGACGCTGAAGTTGCCGGTCTGCAATGCGGCGATCGACATCCACGAGGTCGATCCGTGGCCGGTGATCATCGTCAAGTTGCCCGACATCGACATCGACCGGCTGCGCGAGATCGTCGTCGGGCCCTGGCCGCCGATCGACTTCCCCGTACCGCCGCGCCCGGCCGGGCGCTTCCCCGGCTTCGACCCTGCCGGGCCGGTCAGCCTGAATCCGCAGCCCCTGCCGCCCGGACCGCAACGCCTGCGCGCGGGGATCGGCAACCCCGGCTCGATACGCGGCTTCAATCCGCAACCCGATCCACCCGTCGCGATGCTGCAGACAATGTCGCTGCCGGCCGATCTGCAGATCGCGGCGCGCGCCTCGCGACCGATCTTCGAACGCGCGGTGATCGCCAACATCGAGCTGCTGCGCCCCATCCTGTGCTGGCTGTTCCCGATCTTCGTCACGCGCACCAAGCTCGTCACGGTGATGACAGACGAATGCGGGCACTTCAGCGCATTGATCTGGCGCTCGTACTTCGACCTCGACGTGCCGGACCTCTACTTCATCGCCCGCCAGCGCATCTGGCCGGGCTTCTGGATCACGATCTACGAGCCGACACCGATTGCCTGTCACACATGGTGGGACTACGTCTGCGGCACCGAGGTCACGCTCGTCACGACCCACCCGCTCGCGCATGCCTGCCCGCCCTGCCTGCCGGTCGTCGCGCCCAACAACTGGGTGCTGTTCATGGCGGTCGGCAACACCTCGGTCTGGCGCATCCATGGCGCGAACAGCACAACCAAGGTCGGCGCGGTCGGGCATGACCCCGCGAAGCTGGGACTGCTCGACAACACCGCGCCGTGGGGCGGGACGCTGCGGCCGCGGCTCGAGTTCGACACTTCGCTGCGCAGCGACCTCGGCGTGCACTACTACCGCGTCTCGTACAAGCGGCCGGCCGAGGCCGAAACCGAGTGGCGGCCGAGCACCGACGCGATCAACCGCCACTACACCCACGAAGTCGGGGACGATCTGATCCTCGAGCAGTATCCGCTCGGTCCGAAGACGGTCGGCACTTCGGCGCACCTGTGCGAAATCCCGCCCGGGCTGCCCACCGAGGGACAGTGGTCGACACCGAACGTCGTGCTCGACACCCAGAGCGCAGTCATCCCGAGCGTGGACGTCGCGCCCGGCACCGGCTTCGACGCCAGCGGCGACCCGATCGGCGCCGACCAGGGCGGGCTGTGGCAGATCAAGGTCGAACTGTTCGACGCCGCCGGCAACCTCGTCGATCCGGAAGCACTCGGCATCAAGTGACGGGTGCCGGAAAGCATCGATCTGAGCGGCACGATCCAGACCCACGATGCGGCCGATCTGGGTCTGGTCGACGCGGCGAACAACCGCATGGTGCTCACCGTGCGTGTCGACAACAACCCGACCTTCGCGCGCATCGACGCGCCGAGCGTCGGCGGCAGCACCGCGGCCGACGACTGCGGCGTGATGAACTACGCGTCGCGCGCGCTCGCGGTCGATGTGCCCCTCCTCGCGCTGCAGCGCAACCGGTTCGCCACCTATTCGTTCTATGTCCAGCGCGGTGCGGTATCGCCCGCCGAGTACGGCGCCGCCGGGACCGCCGCGGCGAATGCGGCCGGCATGCCGGGCGCGATTCCGCCGTCGCCGCCGGGCGATCCGCTGCCGACGGTGGACAGCCTGCTCGACGCCTGCGTGCTCGCCGGCTTCACCGAGAACCTGCATGTCTCGCACGCCGCCACCGACGGCTGGTCGCGCCAGTCGCAGTACGACAGCAGCGCGGCGCGTGCCTTCGTCCTCGCGCCGGCGGGCAACCTCGGCTCTTGAGGCGAGCGCATCCGGCGCGCGACGATCTGCAGCCGAGCCGCCCCCGGCAGCCTTGCCGGGGGGCGCCGCTTCACACGCTGCGGCGCAGGCCCTCGAGGTCGAGCACGCGCAGGCCGCCGTACTCGATGCGGATGCAACCGCGCGCCTGCAGCGTGCGCAGCGACTCGTTGACGCGCTGGCGCGACAGGCCGACGAGGTAGCCAAGCTCCTGCTGGGTGATGCGCAGCAGTTCGCCGACGCCGGGATAGAGCGTCGGATGAAAGAGCGCCGCCAGGCTGCGCGCGACGCGCACGTCCGGGTCGCTCATGCGATCGATCTCGCGCGCCGCGATGAACTGGCCGAGCCGTTCGTTGAGCTGGCGCATGATGAAGCCGTTGAAGGCGATGCTGCGCCCGAGCAGCCAGTGAAAGCTCTCGACCGAGATGCCGGCGACGACACTCTTGCGCAGCGCCTGGATGTTGTAGCGGTACGGCTCTCGCTTGATCACGGTCCCCTCGCCGAACCAGCCGCCGCTGGG
>CALMIL010000269.1 GCA_937864005.1 uncultured Burkholderiales bacterium | reverse complement strand
AGAAAGATCTGATGCGAGGACTTGTCCGCGAAGCGGTTTACCTTGTCCTCGATGCTCGGGCAGTAGCGCGGGCCGATACCTTCGATGACGCCGGTGAACATCGGGCTGCGGTCGAATCCGCTGCGGATGATCTCGTGCGTGCGCTCGTTGGTATGCGTGATCCAGCACGGCACCTGGCGCGGATGCTGCGAGGCATCGCCCATGAAGCTGAATACCGGTACCGGATCGCTGTCGCCGGGTTGTTCCTCGAGGCGGCCGAAATCGATGCTGCGGCCGTCGAGGCGCGGCGGCGTGCCGGTCTTGAGCCGGCCCTGCGGCAACTGCAGTTCCTTCAGCCGGGCGGACAGTGAAATCGAAGGCGGGTCTCCCGCGCGTCCCGCGGCGTGGTTCTGCAGGCCGACGTGGATGCGGCCGTCCAGAAAGGTACCGGCCGTCAGCACGACGGCGCGCGCGGAAAATCGAATCCCGACCTGCGTCACGGCCCCGGCGACGCGATCACCCTCGAGGATCAGGTCGTCCACCGCCTGCTGGAAGAGCCACAGCTTGGGCTGGTTTTCGAGCCGGCGCCGGATCGCTGCGCGGTACAGGATGCGGTCGGCCTGGGCGCGCGTTGCGCGCACGGCAGGGCCCTTCGAGGCGTTGAGGATGCGAAACTGGATTCCCGCCTCGTCGGTCGCCGCGGCCATCGCGCCGCCGAGCGCGTCGACCTCGCGAACGAGATGACCCTTGCCGATGCCGCCGATCGACGGGTTGCAGCTCATCTGGCCGAGCGTCTCGATATTGTGCGTGAGCAGCAGCGTCGCGCAGCCCATGCGTGCCGCGGCGAGCGCCGCCTCAGTGCCGGCGTGGCCGCCACCGACGACGATGACGTCGAATATTCTCGGGTAGTGCATTGCGTCCTCTGTTTCGCGGCGCCGACTGGCCGGTGCGACGCCGTGCGAAGGGCGCGACATTCTACGGGGCCGGGCGCCATCGCGCCGAGGTCTGGCGCCGATTCGGTGGCCGCAGGAGCGGCATTCTATGTTGCGGCGCAACATACACCCGCTTGCGGCTCATGGGCGCGCGCCCTGCCGCAGGCCGCGACTGCAGCTTGCGACCGCTGCTCAGGCCTGGCGAAGCATCTCGAGATGGGGTATGCCGTCTTCCTGGTACGGAGAACCGATCGCGCCGAAGCCGGAGTCTGCATAGAAGCGTTCCAGCCGCTCCTGCGCCGAAATCCGGATCGCCATGCCCGGAAATGCCTGCGCGCAATGGGCAATGACACGGCGCACCAGTTCGCGACCCAGGCCGAGGCCGCGCGCCGGGGATGTCGTCAGCACGCGGCCGATCGACGGCTCGGCGTATTTGGTGCCCGGGTTCAAGAGCCGCGCATAGGCGAGCGGCAGCACGTGTTCGCTCGACCAGGCGGCGAAGTGGCACGAAATCTCGTCGTACTCGTCGGCGTCGAGGTAGATGCACTGCTGCTCGATCGCGAAGACCTGCTGGCGGGCGCGGTAGATCCTCGCCAGTTCGATCGGGCTGAGCTCGCCGAAACGGCAGATGCGCCAGTCGATCTCGCCGGGCAACTGCCGCCACGCCGCGCTCGTCACCGGCGGCGGCGACGGTGCCGCGCGCCGCGGCTTGCCATGGCTCGCGGCTTCGCCGCCGGCGCCAGGCTCGTGGCTCGACGCGCTGAGCCGGTGAAGACCCGCCAGGCCGTTCATGCGCGCTCCCTTCGCGGCACGCTGCCGCCTTGGAGTTGTTGCAGCGTGAGGGCGGCACCCTGCTGCAGCACGATCACGCGGTCTGCCGAGGCGATCGTCTCTGGCCGGTGGGCGACGATGACGCGCGTCAGCTCGAGCTGCGCGACGGCCTGGTTGACGAGCCGTTCGCGGTCGACGTCGAGCGAACTCGTCGCCTCGTCGAGGAACAGGAAGCGCGGCCGCTTGTAGAGCGCGCGCGCGAGCAGGATGCGCTGTTTCTGGCCACCCGAGAGCGTCGCCCCCATGCTGCCGATCAGCGTGTGATAGCCCATCGGCAGCGCCTCGATCTCCTCGTTCACGGAGGCAAGGCGCGCGCACTCCTCGATCCACGCCGGATCCGGATCGACGTCGAAGAAGCAGATGTTGTCGGCGATCGAGCCGGCAAAGAGCGGCTCGTCCTGCATCACGGTGCCGATCATGTCGCGCCAGCGCGCAAGGCCGATCCGCTCGAGGCTCACGCCGCCGACCGCGATCTCGCCGGCGTCCGGAGCGTGCATGCCGAGCATCAGCTTGAGCAGCGTCGTCTTGCCGCAGCCCGAAGGGCCGACGATCGCGACCGACTCGCCCGGCTCGACAACGAGGCTGAGCTTCGACAAGACCTCGGGCTCGCCATCGGCGTAGCGAAACGAGACCTCGCGCAGCGCGAGCCGGGCTTCGAGCTCGCGGCCGTCGGCGGGTCGCGGCGCATCCTCCTCCGGTGCCGTCAGCACGATATCGGACAGCCGCTCGCCCTGGAGCTTCAACATGCTGAGCTCGACCCCCTTGTCGATCAGGCCGCTGATGCGGGTCGCGAACTGTTCCTTGAACGCGATGAATGCAAACAGCATGCCGACGGTGAAGCTTTGCTGCATCACGAGCAGTGCGCCGACCCAGATCACGGCGACGCGCTCGAGGCCGAAGACGAGCTTGTTCGCCATCGAGAGCACGAGGTCGATCTTGCGCGTCGCGAGCGTCGCGTTCATCGCGTCGACGACGACGTTCATGAAGCGCGCCTGGCGGTCCTGCTGGCGGTTGAAGAGCTTGATCGCCTGCACGCCGCGCAGCGACTCGAGAAAGTGCGTCGCGCGCTGCGCGTCGTGCACGATCGCCTCCTCGGTCGCATTGCGCAGCGGCCTGAAGAAGGCCCACTTCAGCAGCGCGTAGACCGCCACCGCGGCGAGCACGATGGCGGTCAGCGTGACGCTGTAGAAGAGCATCATCGCGAGCGTCACGACGACCAGCAACCCGTCGAGCACCGCCTCGATGAAATGCGTCGTCAAGGTCTGCTGGATCTGCTGGATCGCGCCGAAACGCGACATCACGTCGCCGGTGTGGCGTTTCTCGAACCAGGCCAGCGGCAGGCGCATCAGGTGCGAGAAGACATTGCCGATCCACTGCACGTTGAGCGTCGCCGACAGGTAGAGCACCGCATAGGATCGCAGCGCGCCCGCCGCGACCTGCATCAGCACGAGCAGCGCAAAGCCGATGCCGAGCGTGACGAGCAGGTCGCGATCCGCGCTCAGCAGCACGCCGTCCACCACCCACTGGATGAAGAACGGCGACAGCAGGACGAAGGCTTCGAGCGCGAGCGCGAGGGCGAAGATCTGCAGCAGCGATCGCTTGAGCCCCGTCACGCGGCCCAGCAGCTGGCGCAGCGTGATGCGCTGGCGCTCGCTGCGGGCGACGAAGTCCGCCCCCGGCGCGAGCTCGAGCGCGACGCCGGTGAAATGCCGCGAGACCTCGGCGAGCTTCATGCGACGCACGCCATGCGCCGGATCGACGATCTCGGCAACCCCGCGGCGCACCGAGGCAAGGACGACGAAATGATTCAAATCCCAATGCAGCACGCACGGCAGCGCGAGCTGCGCAAGGTGATCGAGCTCGGCGCGCAGCGGGCGCGCATTCAGCTGCAGCGCGCCGGCCATGCGAATGAGGTCGGCGAGCGTCGCGCCCTTCAGCGACAGCGCGAAGCGCCGCCGCAGCGTCGGCAGGTCGGTGCGCAGGCCGTGGTGCGCGGCGACCATCGCGAGGCACGCCAGGCCGCATTCGGCGGCCTCGGTCTGCAGCACGACGGGCAGACGCTTCGAGCCGAAGCCCAGATTCAGCGCTGCAAGCATGGTCAGACCCGCCCGGCGATGCCGAGCACGGGCTCGAACAGCCACTCGATCAGGCGGCGGCGGTCGAGGAGCACGTCGGCGTCGAGTTGCATGCCCGGCGCGAGTGGCAGCACCTGGCCGTAGGCGGATACATCCTGGCGGTCGAGCGCGACGGTGATCCGATACAGCGGCTCGCCGGTATTCGGCCCGCCGCTCAAGGCTCCTGCGCCGGCGCCGGTCGCCGCGGTCGACAGCGTCAGGCTCGCGAGTTCGTTCGCCTGCAGCGGCGTTCGCGAGACTTGCAACACGTGGCCCTTGTAGTGGCCGAACTTCTGGTACGCGTAGGCCTGATAGCGCAGCAGCACCGGCTGGTCGGGGCGCAGAAAGCCGATTGCGCTCGAAGGTGCGTAAAGGTCCGCCTGCAGCTTCGCCTGCGACGGCATCAGGCTTGCCAGCGCAATCCCCGGCTGCACGCTCTGGCCGGGATCGGCGAGGATGTTCGTCAGCACGCCGTCCTGCGGCGCGCGTATCACGATCCGCTGGCGCGCTTCGCTCTCCATCGCCTCCTGGGCCAGGCTGGCGAGGTTTCGCTCGGTCTCGGCCTGCGCAGCTTCGGCCTGCAATGGCAGTTCACGCTGCTGCGTTTCGAGAACGCCGATCTCGCGCAGGTGCGTGGCGCGCTGGCGTTCGAGCGCCTGCAG
>CALMIL010000268.1 GCA_937864005.1 uncultured Burkholderiales bacterium | reverse complement strand
CTGATCGGCGCGAGCACGACGATCGCCGACTACCTGCTGCCGCAGGTGCTCGGCGCGTACAAGGCGCGGCATCCGGCCGTCGTGCCGCAACTCTTCGTCGCCAATTCGGAAGCGGTGCAGAACCGGGTTGCCGAGCGCAGCCTCGATATCGGCTTCATCGAGGGCGATTCGCACCTGCCGCTGCTCGCCGCCGACGTCTGCTGCACCGACGAGCTTCAGGTCACGTGCGCGCCGTCGCATCCGCTTGCGCGGCTGGCGTGCGTCGCGCCCGAGGCCTTGACGCACCACGCCCACATCAGTCGCGAGCCGGGATCGGGCACGCGCGAAGTCGTCGACCACTACCTGCAGACGGCCGGCGTCGCGCCCGACACGCTGCAGCGTGCGATGGAGCTCGGTAGCCCGGAGGCGATGAAGGGGCTGCTTGCGACCGGCTTCGGCTACGCGATCATGTCGCGCGCCACGGTCGCCAACGAGATCCGCCTCGGCCAGCTGGTGCAGGTTCCGCTCGCGCCGCGCCTCGTCCGCGGCATGTCGGTCGTCTACCCGAAGGAGCGCATCCACTCGCGGCTGATGAACAGCTTCCTCGACTTTGCGAAGCAGCACCTCGGGGCGCCGGCACCGGCCGAGGACGTGCGGGCGCGGGCCTGAGCCGCGAATCGGCAAGAGCCGGTGTTGTCACCCGCGCCGATCCGTCGCGGTCTTGGCGCCGTCTGCCCTGGAAGCGTCGAGCGTCGTGTAGTACGCGCGCAGGATCTCGAGCACCTCGGGCCGGCTGAACTCGGGCGGCACCTCGGAGCCCTGCGACAGCCACTTGCGCAGCTGCGTCCCCGAGACCTGCAGCCGGTCGGCGTCGCCGTGCGGGCAGGTGCGGCCGGTCGCCATGCCGCCGCAGCGGTAGCACCAGAACGCGATGCCGATGCGCAGCGGCTGGGTCTGCAGCGCGCCGTTCGGGATCGTGTCGAAGATGCGATGGGCGTCGAACGGGCCGTAGTAGGTTCCGACACCGGCGTGGTCGCGGCCGAGGATCTGGTGCGAGCAGCCGTAGTTCTGCCTGAAGAGCGCGTGCAGCAGCGCCTCGCGCGGGCCGGCGTAGCGCATGTCGAGCGGGTAGCCGGCCTGCACGACGGTGCCGGCGACGAAATGGTTCGCCATCAGCGCGGCGATCGCGCGGGTGCGCACCTCGGCCGGGATGTCGCCCGGCTTCAACGCACCAAGCAGCGAGTGCACGAGCACGCCGTCGCTGACCTCGATCGCGATCTTTGCCAGGTGCTCGTGCGAGCGATGCATCGGGTTGCGGGTCTGGAACGCGGCGATGCGCGACCAGCCGAGCGACTCGAACAGAGCCCGGGTCTGCATCGGCGTCTTGTAGAGATCGCCGTATTTCTCCGGGAAGCCGCCGGTCGAGAGCAGCTTCACCGGGCCGGCGAGGTTCACCTCGCCCTGCGCCATCACGAGGGCGACGCCCGGATGCGCAAGCTCGGTCGTCTTGAAGACCGACGCGCACTCGTGCGCCTTGTCGATCGCATATTTCTCCGTCACGCGCAGCGTCGCGAGAATGGATGCGTCGTCGGGGTCGACGAGCGCCACCTCGTCGCCGACCGCGAGCTTCGCGGCGTTCGCGGCCGAAGCCGACAGCGTGATCGGGATCGGCCAGAACAGGCCCGACGCCATCGCCATGCGGTCGCACACGCCCTGCCAGTCGGCGTGCGTCATGAAGCCTTCGAGCGGCGTGAAGCCGCCGATGCCGAGCATCATCAGGTCGCCCTTCTCGCGCGACGTGACCGGCAGGCGCGGCAGCGCCGCCGCGCGCCGCAGCTCGGCGTCGCGGGCCCCGCCTTCGAGCAGCAGCGGCTTCAACGCGCCGCCGCCGTGGGGATCGACCAGAGCCATCGTGTGCTTCCTCCTCGGGGTGTCGGGCCGGGCGCGGCGGCGCGGTTGTGGATGCTGCACGCCGCGCCGGCCGGCGGCCGGCTGCGGCAGCCTCGCACGCGCGCGCGAACGACGAGCGCGAGACTGGCCACGCTCGGATTAGGCGCATCGCCACCGGGCCGCGTCCATTCCCGAGACGGGGGATGCCGGCGTAGCCCAAATGGGGACTTGCGCGCGGGCGATGCGCTCGCGCGCCGTGAGGTTGAGGAAACTCAACATCGCCAGCTTGCGCCGCCTTGTCGGGCGTGAATCCGACCCAAACTCGGCGCCATCGCTCCGCGACGCCGGCCACGGCGTCCGCACCAATCGAGTACCCTTTCGCGTATGCAGCCGGACACGACGCCGACCAGGCCATCGCCGCCCGCGGCCGGTGCTGGCGCGCGCGCGGCCGATGCGGGGCTGCTCGCCGAGATCGCGGCCGGCCTGTCGGCCGACGGCGACATGGGCGCGCTGCTGCAGCGCTTCCTCGAGCCCATCGTTCGCCTGGCCGGCGCGAGCGCGGGCGCGGTGCGGGTGCTCTCGGAGGCCGGCGACCGGCTCGTGCTCGTCAGCAGCATCGGCTTGCCCGGCGCGGCCAGCGGCGCCGAGCATGCGGTCGATCGCCACTGCGGCTATTGCGGCGCGGCGACCGCGAGCCGCGCCCTCGTCTGGGCGCCCGACATCGAGGACTGCAACAAGCGCATCGGCGCCGACTTCTTCGGCAGCGACTGCCGGCGCATGCTCGCCGTGCCGCTGCAGCACCGCGGCCGCGTGCTCGGCGTCTACAACCTCTTCTACGCCGCGGGCGTCGAGCCGACGGCGCAGATTCGCGGCGTGTTGAAGACGATCGGCGAACTCATCGGCCTGGCGATGAACAACGCCGCGCTCGAGGCCGAGACGCTGCGCGCGCGGCTGATGCACGAGCGCCAGGCGATGGCCGCCGAGGTGCACGACTCGATCGCGCAGACCCTCACCTTCGTCAAGATGCGCCTGCCGCTGCTGCACGACGCACTGCACGCCCACGACGACGCGCGGTCGCTGCGCTACCTCGGCGACGTGCGCGAAGCGATCGGCGAGGCGCACCTGAAGTTGCGCGAGATCATCGCCCAGCTTCGCACCCGCATCGATCCGCGTGGCCTCGACAGCGCGCTGCAGGGCCTGGCGGCGCGCTTTCGCCAGCGCAGCGGCATCGAGCTGATCTATCGCAACGCGGCCGCCGGCCTCAAGCTGCCGGCCGAGGTCGAGACCGATATCTTCCACATCGCGCAGGAGGCGCTCGCCAATATCGAGAAGCATTCGGCGGCGCGCCGCTCCTGGTTCACCTTCGATACCGCGCCCGGCGGCTTCGAGATCCGGATCGAGGACGACGGCGTCGGCCCGGCGACGAACGACGAGCAGACCGACGACGGCTCGCACTTCGGCCTCGGCATCATGAGCGAGCGCGCGCAGCGCCTCGGCGGCGAGCTGACGGTCGGTGCGCGGCCCGCCGGCGGCACGCGGGTGCGGCTCGCGTTCCCGGCGGCGGGGGCAAGGTGATGAACGAGCCCGGCGCGCGCCTCAAGGTCGTCCTCGCGGACGACCATTCGCTGTGCCGCAACGGCCTGACCGAACTGCTGCAGCAGCGCGGCGGGATGGAGGTCGCGGCCTCGACCGCCGACCCGACGCAGGTGCCCGATCTGCTGCGCGAACACGAACCCGACCTCGTCGTCCTCGACCTGCGGATGCCGGCGATGGATGGCCTGACGCTGCTGCGCCGGATCCGCGCCGAGGGCATCGAGACGCCAGCGCTGATCCTGACGATGAGCGACTCTCAAGACGACCTCGCCGCCGCGCTGCGCGCCGGCGTGCGCGGCTATCTGCTCAAGGACATGGAGCCCGAGGACATTGTCGTCGCGATCGGCCATGCCGCGCGCGGCGAGATCACCGTCGCCCCGGCGATGACGGCCAAGCTCGCCCAGCTGCTGCACAACGGCGGCAAGATCGGCGACCGCCGCGAGCTGATCGCGACGCTGACGGCGCGCGAGCGCGAGGTGCTCGACCACATCGCGCGCGGCGAGAGCAACAAGATCATCGCCCGCGCGCTCGACATCAGCCACGACACCGTCAAGCTGCACGTGCGCCACATCCTCGGCAAGCTCAACCTGAGCTCGCGCGTCGAAGCCGCCGTCTTCGCCGTCGAGGCGCGGACGAGCGAGGCGAGGTAAGGCTGCCTCTGCGCAGGTTCCGATCACAGGCCGCGCAGCGCGAACGCGATATCCGAGCCAGGCACCCGCTGCCGCATCAGGAACTGCGAGCCTCGGGCGCGTCGCGGCCGGCGATTGACCGGCCGGGCAGATGGCACCACAATGGAACCACTTTGGTTGGAGCGCTGCACGATGCCTATCACACTGACCCTGAAGAACATACCTGACGAGGTATACGAACGGCTCAAGCTTTCCGCCGCAACCCATCGGCGCAGCATGAACAGCGAGGCCATCGTGCGTCTGGAAGCGGCATTGCAGGCAAACAGACTGGCACCGGCCGAGCGGCTTGCACGCGCGCGCGCCTTGCGCACTGCCCTGCCGACAGGCAAGTTCCGCGCCGCGACCATCGATGCGATGAAACGAGAGGGCCGCCCGTGATCGTGGTCGACTCGAACGTGGTGGCGTACCTGTACCTGCCTGGCGAGCACACGGCCAAGGCCGAGGCGCTGCTCGAACGTGACGGCGATTGGGCGGCTCCTGTTCTCTGGCGCAGCGAGCTTCGCAACATTCTTGCCGGCTACATCCGGCGCAAGACGCTGAGCTTTGCCCAGGCATGCGGCATTCAGCGCGAAGCCGAGGATCTACTGGCGGGCTCGGAGTTCGAGGTGGATTCGACGGCGGTCCTGGAGCTTGCGCGCGACAGCGATTGCTCGGCCTATGACTGCGAATTTGCCGCCCTCGCGATGAAACTACAGGTCAATCTGGTCACGATGGACGCGAAGCTCTTGAAGGCGTTCCCGAAGCACGCTGTGTCGCTTGCTGCGGGCTAGACGTTCGAGCTGAGCCGCCCGCGGAGGCAGGCGCGGCAGCGCCTACGCGGCATGAGCCGTGAACTTGACACCAAGCGCCTTGGCTACTTTGAGCACGGTATCGAACCGCGGCTTCGCACCGGGCGTGAGTGCCTTGTACAGGCTCTCGCGCCCAAGCCCAGCGTCCTTCGCAACCTGGGCCATGCCTTTTGCGCGAGCGACGTCGCCGAGCGCAAGAAGCAGAAGATCAGGATCTTCCGCTTCGAGCACCGCGGTCATGTACTCGGCCACGGCTTCCTCGCTGTCCAGGTAGCGCGCCGCGTCGAATGCGACAAGCTTGCGAGGCGGCTTTGGCTTGGTCATAGGTCTTCTCCAACTTCTGATGCGATCTTCAATGCGCGTCGGATGTCCCCCTTCTGGGTCGCCTTGTCGCCGCCGTCGAGCATGACGACAAGAACGCGCCCTCGCCGAACGAAGTACCGGCGATCGCCGGGGCCAAAGTGAACGCGCATCTCGGACACCTCGCCTTCGGCCCACCGCCAGTCACCGACATTGCCCGCTTCGGCATGACGCAGGCGAGCGGCGATACAGACTTGCGCACGCTTGTCCTGCAAGACATCGACCCGTGCAACGAACTCTTCGGTCTGGCGGACGACGAACATGCGTCAGTGTAGCCAATTGGATACGGCGCACCAAGGCGAGCGAACGCCAGATTTCGCGCGCATGTGTCCTGCGCGGTCTAACGCACAAGCTCAGCTGCGGGCTGGCCGTAGCGAAGCGAACGCCAGACCGTCCGCTGGAGCGCCTCGTTAGCCACCAAACTGCAACTCACTGACGCAGGTATTGCGGTTATCACAAAGCTGGCGCAGTTGGCGAACAACCACCTCGTACTCCTCCGCGGTAACTTGATCAAGGATTTCGCTTGCAGCCTCGAATTCGCCTAGTTCTCGCAAAACTTCGGCCTTCATAATTCGGTCGTTATCTTCTGCCTCATCCAGCAAACGCGAGAGCTCGACCAGATTTCTTCTGCCTTCGTCAGTTAAGGGTGTTTTATTTTCCCCCTGAACTCCGTCACGGTACACATCGTTTCTTCGCCACCACGCGAAGATTCTTAACGTTCGCTCTTGCTGATCGTCAGTGGCAAGGCCTTTACCTAAGGCTGCGTAGAAATCTGCTTCCAATGGCTCTTCAACTGCTGGCGCAACATCCCAATCTGGGTGGGATCGGTTAGGTTCGTTCTGCCATTTTGCATCGACAGTGCCAACCTCTCTCGCATTCGCCAGCCAGTAGCACTCGTTGCAGTGACGGCATTTCGCGACGGCAGGGGGGAGTGGCAGCATCGGCGCAATTTGCTTGCCGTCCGTCCAGATACGAGTACCAAAGCTGTTGCCGGATAGCAGCGTCATGTACTGCGCCAACGATTCGCAGTGTGGACAAGCAACAATTTGATTCTGGCCAGGAAGCACTTAGGCTCTCCTTTGGTGGCTAACGTGGGCCTTCAGCGGCAGGCACCGGCTTGGCGACGGCTGTCCGCTGAAAGGTAGGGTTGGGCGTCATATATCCTCGGGCCTAAGAATCCGGCCCGCACCGAGCGCGAGAAGGCGCGGCAGTTTTGTCGCCTTGTGGAAGTTCCCATCTGACGTGACGAAGATGTCGTTCCTGTAGTGAATGTTGCACCACATCGACTGAATATCTAAAACATGATTCAGCCAAGCTGCCAATCTTGGCGATGCTTCGGATTCGTTGTAGATTTCGACAGGTCGTGATTCAGCAAAGAGAATATCTTCAATCTGCTTGGCTCAATTGCTAATCGTTTCGTCGCACCGGAGCGCATGATTCAAAAAAGAGACATCACAAAACCTGATTAGCAATGAGCCTCAGCCATTCGAATTGCCCGCTGTGGCTGCGGCGCGCAGTGGGTGGCGGCTACGAGCAAGCGATGGTGCAGGGTTCGCAGATCGAAGCGTCGGTTGAAGCGATACGAGAACGCTGCGAGGTATCGAGCCGCGTACTTTTGGAAGGCAAAGGCATGGTAGCTGCCGCTGAGGCTGGTCTTGAGATTGCCAAGCACGGTGTTGATCCACTCGAACTCGGGCATGTCCTTGGGCTTGCGCCCTGCGACGACGATCGGCTCGTGCGCACACCCCGCTGCGGCGACGGCGCTGAAGCAGGCCAGGCCATCGGAAGAGACCGTGGCGCCAGGCGCAAGGTGCTTCAGGGCCCAGTCTTCGATGGCCTGGAGCGTAAAGCCTGCAACGGGCGTGAGCTTGACGCGCAAGGGGTGACCGGCATCGCTAAGCGAGACGGCAGCCACGAAGGGCACTTTGTTCTCCGAGCCGCGACCGACCTTGCCGCCGCTGCGCTCACCGCCGAGGTAGGCGTCGTCGAGCTGAACCTGACCGTCGAGCACGTAGCGTTCCTCGCGCTCGGACATCGCCTGCATCAGCTTGTGGTGAATGAGCCATGCCGTGGGGTAGCTCACGCCCAGATGCCGCTTGAGCGCCAGCGCAGACAGGCCGGTCTTGGCTTGGCTGACCAGGTAGATCGCCAGAAACCAGACCGTCAGCGCAAGCTTGGTGCCCTGCAACACCGTCCCGGCAGTCAGCGAGGCTTGATGCCGACAGGCGTTGCACTGAAAGACCTTGTGGGTGCCACCGCGCAGAACACAATGCGCAGCGTTGCCACAGCGCGGGCAGGTAAAGCCGCCCGGCCAGCGCGTCGCCTCAAGCGACGCCTCGCATTGCGACTCGCTGCCGTAGCGCTTGAAGAACTCCGGCATCGACAGCCCGGGCTGAAATTGGATTCGATTCATCGCCATCACGCACCCCTTCTTGATCACACGGAGTGCAGGGTAAGCAACCAGTGGCTCACCAGATGAGCTTGGCTGACGATCATTGCTAATCAGGTCACAAAATGACATAGGGGCCAGTCGCAGCGGTTCGGCAAATCCTGCTTGTGACAATAGTTGCTCGAAGAGATCGTCGCGATCCGTCTGGATTCCTCGCCGTCGCATCTCTGATGCGACAATCTCAACAATGTGGGCTCGGTAGGGCGGCACTTTGAGCGCCTCGCGCAGCGGGTTGACTCTCGGCGAACCGACTACAAAGTCGATAACGACGTTGTGATCGAGCATGAGCTTCATGACTTCCACCGTTCGCCTCCAATGGCGGCCCAAGTCAGTCAGCCGGGACGCCGGTTTGACTGTGTCATGGCCTGCAAGGAAACGTCTTTGCGAGGGCAATGTATAGCGACGTGCGGCCGCTCTCATGAAGCTGTCCGGGGTTATCGCGGAGATACTTTACGAAGACTCGAAGTGCTTGATCATTCGAGACGCCCTTGTCAGGTAGGCAGATAAGCGGCTTCCCTTTCGTATTGGAGTTGCCCAAGGAAGTCGCATCAGCAAATCCAGAGAGATATGAAAGACAGTAGAGCGCACCGACAGCTTCTTCGTCAGGCACTTGCTTACCATCAGCCTGCTTCAATGCCGCGCCACATGTTCTGAGAAACCATGCACCATCTTGGATTTGCGCACCGACAGCGAGCGGATAGGCAACAAGTGCAGCGACGACATGACGGGAGACGCGAGTGCACATCAGAAAGGTCCTTGCTTTGACGCCCAACGTGTGAGTTCACCCGCGTGCCGCAGCCGGCGAAGCCGGCTGTGGCACGTCGGGTGTAATGATGCGATGGACTTCCCCGCGCAAAGGTGCAAAGCTCCAAGGTTTCAATGCAGTTCAAGGATGGCTCGTGCCATTGCCTTTACTTTCGCGCCGTCCAAGCCGAGAGTATTCTTGCTTAGATTCGCATCGCGCATCTGCCCGACGCGCTCCAACCAAGCGGCGTGAAACTGCTTCGAACTGATGAGGGTACTGATGCGTGAGGCCTTGGTCTTGATCGACTCCCAGCTACGGTGCGTCGAGTCGACGCGCAGATAGTACAGGTAGGAAACGAAAAACGTTGCGCCGATAGTGGTTAACTGCTCACCCCCTGGGAAAGCGAACGTGTGGCGTTCCTTGGCCATATCAGACTCGGCACGTAGTGGGCGTTCGGGGCAATGTGGCTGACGTTTGCGGGATGCAACTCGTTCGGGCCGCCTAACTTGAATTCGACGACGAGAATCCTAGGACAAGGCGTCTGATAAGACAATGGCGCGCGATACTTCCGAGGGAAAACACCAACAGCAGTCCGTTTAGGCAAACTTGAACTTTTTCGGGAGCGACAGGAGGCGCTGCGTTTAAACAGACGCGGCAAGTCCGAGGCGAAGCGCCCTGCGCGCGCCGCCTCCAGGCACTGCGCTCGTCGTCGCCGCACAAATCGCCCCTGCCGGGTGCCGCCTGCCGCGCGGGCGGTGCGGAGTGCTCTCATCAAAGTCCACGAGCGGCTCCGCGAAGCCGGTGCGGGACAGGCCGCGATGCGCCTGCGGGGCGCCGAGGAGTGCAGCAGCCAGGGCCCGCGCGCGCCAGCGCGCCACGTGATCTGACTCGGCGCACTTGTCTGAACGGAGCGCGCACCGCGCGCGCAGTGAGTTGTGCGCCGGGGCCCTGGCTGCGAGCACCGCAGGGCAGTCGGCGCAGCCGACCGCCTCGCCGAAGCGTCGCGGCCTGTCCCGCACCGGCTTCGCCGCCACGCGATCACGCCCGCTCGACAAACATCACGATCCGGTAATGCGCCGGACTTGCTTCGAATCGATCGCAAGCGCCTGTCAGCCAGCCTTGTCGCCGCCCACCGCAGGCGCCGCGCCGGGCGTTGCCGCGCCTCGGCCGACGAGGCCGGCCAGCAGGTCCATCGGCAGCGGCAGCACGAAGGTCGATGCGCGGTCGCCGGCGACCTGGGTCATCGTCTGCAGGTAGCGCAACTGCATCGCCTCGGGCTGATGCGAGAGCATCTGCGCCGCCTCGAGCAGCGCGGCCGCGGCCTGCTTCTCGCCTTCGGCGTGGATCACCTTCGCGCGGCGTTCGCGCTCGGCCTCGGCCTGGCGCGCGATGGCGCGCACCATCGACTCGGTGAGGTCGATCTGCTTGATCTCGACGTTCGTCACCTTGATGCCCCAGCCTGC
>CALMIL010000267.1 GCA_937864005.1 uncultured Burkholderiales bacterium | reverse complement strand
TGGTAGGCGGTGGCCTTGAAGGGCTTGACTTGGGTGTTGACGAGCGACATGGCAGTGCATCCTTGTTTGAAGTTGAGTGAAAGCGTCGAGAGCTTCGACAGGGTCTATTTTGGGTGCAGTGCAGCATTTAGACAATTGATTGCATCCATCTCAGTGATTTGTGTACGCTATGAAACTCTATCGGTGCGCAAGACCGGCCGCGCCCTGCCGCCGGCGGGCTGCGCCGGCTCATCGGGCGGTCGGCATCGGAGGTGAAGCCGATCGACCGGGACGCTCCTAGAATCCCCCCTTCCCGACCGCAGACGCGGCGCATCGCGCGTGCGTCAGACGCAATGACCCGCACGCTCTTCGTCACCACCGCGCTGCCGTACGCGAACGGGCCGTTTCACATCGGCCATGTGATGGAGTACATCCAGGCCGACATCTGGGTGCGCTTTCAGCGCATGAACGGCCACCGGGTGCACTTCGTCGGCGCCGACGACGCGCACGGCGCGCCAATCATGATCGCGGCCGAGAAGGCGGGCCTCACGCCGCAGCAGTTCGTCGCCGGCATCGCCGCCGGGCGGCAGCAGTATTTCGACGGCTTTCACATCAGCTTCGACAACTGGAGTTCGACCGACGCGCCCGAGAACCACGCGCTGTCGAAGGACATCTACCTCGCGCTGCGCAGGAACGAACTGATCACGACGAAGACGATCGAGCAGTTCTTCGACCCGGTGAAGTCGATGTTCCTGCCGGACCGCTACATCAAGGGCGAATGCCCGAAGTGTGGAGCGAAGGATCAGTACGGCGACAGCTGCGAAGTCTGCGGCGCCGTCTATGCACCGACCGACCTGAAGAACCCCTATTCGACGCTCAGCGGCGCGACGCCGGTGATGAAGTCGAGCGAGCACTATTTCTTCAAGCTCTCCGATCCGCGCTGCATCGAATTTCTTTCGCGCTGGACGCAGCAGGGCCAGCTGCAGACCGAGGTGCTGAACAAGATCCGCGAATGGTTCGCGACCGACGACGAAGGCCGCGCGGGCCTCGGCGACTGGGACATCAGCCGCGACGCGCCCTACTTCGGCATCGAGATCCCGGACGCGCCCGGCAAGTACTTCTACGTCTGGCTCGACGCGCCGATCGGCTACCTCGCGTCGCTGAAGAACCACTTCGATCGCGGCGGCGCACGCGCGCTCGGCGAGACGAGGTCGTTCGACGAGTTCATGGCCGACCCGGCGACCGAGCAGGTCCACTTCATCGGCAAGGACATCGTCTACTTCCACACCCTCTTCTGGCCGGCGATGCTGCACTTCAGCGGCAGGAAGACGCCGACCAACGTGTTCGTGCACGGCTGGATCACGGTGAAGCAGGAGAAGATGAGCAAGAGCCGCGGCACCGGCATCTCGCCGCTGCGCTACCTCGAACTCGGCATGGACGCCGAATGGCTGCGCTACTACATCGCGGCCAAGCTCAATTCGCGCGTCGAGGATATCGACTTCAACCCGGACGATTTCGTCGCCCGCGTCAACAGCGACCTGATCGGCAAGTACGTCAACATCGCGAGCCGCGCCGCGGGCTTTCTCGCCCGGCGCTTCGGCGGGACGCTCGCGGCCGAGACCGGCGCCGAAGGCCGCACGCTGCTAGCCGCGCTGCGCGCGCACGCGGCGCCGATCGCGCAGCTGTACGAGGAACGCGAGTTCGGCAAGGCGCTGCGCGAGGTGATGCTGCTGGCCGACCGGGTCAACGAATACGTCGATCGCAACAAGCCGTGGGAGATCTCCAAGCGCCCAGGCGAGGACGCGCTGCTGCACGAGGTGTGCAGCGTCTGCATCGAGGCGTTTCGCGTGCTGACGATCTACCTGAAGCCGGTCCTGCCGGCGCTCGCGGCGCAGGTCGAAGCCTTCCTGCGCATCGAGCCGCTGAGATTCGCCGATGCTTCGCACTCGCTCGGCGCGCACCGGATCGGCGAGTACAAGCACCTGATGCAGCGCGTCGATCCGGCCCTGCTCGACGCGCTGCTCACGCCGCCGGCACCGCCGGTGGCGCTGCCGGGCGGCGAAGCGCTGGCAGCCGAGATTGGAATCGCTGACTTCGCGAAGATCGACCTGCGGATCGCGAAGATCGTCGCCGCCGAACGCGTCGAAGGTTCGACCAAGCTGCTGCGCCTGACGCTCGACATCGGAGAGGCCAGGCCGCGCAACGTCTTCAGCGGCATCGCGTCCGCCTTCGCGCCCGAGGACCTCGTCGGCAAGCTCACGGTGATGGTCGCCAACCTCGCGCCGCGCAAGATGAAGTTCGGCGTCAGCGAGGGCATGGTGCTCGCCGCTTCGCACGCCGACGAGAAGGCGCAGCCCGGGCTCTACCTGCTCGAACCCGGGCCGGGCGCCGCACCGGGCCTGCGGGTGCGCTGAAGCAGCGGCTTC
>CALMIL010000266.1 GCA_937864005.1 uncultured Burkholderiales bacterium | reverse complement strand
GGCGGTGGCGGCTACGGCGGTGGTGGCGGCGGCTACGGCGGTGGCGGCGGCGGCGGCGGCGGCTACGGCGGTGGCGGTGGCGGCCGCAGCGGTGGCGGCGGCTACGGCGGTGGCGGCTACGGCGGCGGCGGGCGCAGCGGCGGTGGCGGCTATGGCGGTGGCAATCGCAGTGGTGGCGGCGGCGGAGGCCGCGGCGGCTACTGACGCAACGCGATCGGCCGGCACGTGCCGGCACGAAAACAGGCGAGGGACGCGTTCGCGAGAAGGCGGTGGTGCTGTCGGCCCACCGCTTTTTTCATGCCCGCCGGCTGCGCCGTCGCCTCATTCACCCGCGCGGCGCTTGCGCGGGCGGCCGGCGAGCACGCGGTCGAAGACCGCGTCGGGCAGCATGCGCAGAGCCTTGGCGACGACACCCATCTGCCAGGGGATGACGCGGTAGCTGACGCCGGCTTCGATGGCGTCGAACGCCTTGTCGGCAAAATCCTCGGGCGACATCAGAAAGGGCATCGCGTAGCGGTTGCGGCTCGTCAGCGGCGTCGCGACGTAGCCCGGCGAGATCGTCACGACCTTGACGCCGAAGGGCCGGCATTCTCCGCGCAGGCTCTCACAGTAGCTGATCACGGCCGCCTTGCTGGCGCAATAGCCACCGTGCCCCGGCAGGCCGCGGATGCCGGCGACGCTCGCGATGCCGACCAGCGTGCCGGATCGACGCTCGCGCATCGGCTGCAGGAAGGGCTGGAAGGTCGCGGCCATGCCGAGGTTGTTGGTCTCGAACGTGGCGCGCAGATGTTCGAGGTCGGCAAAGTCGGCGCTGTCGATGCCGACGCTGATGCCGGCGCTGGCGATGACGACATCGGGCACGCCGTGCGCCGCGATGCATTCGCGGCCGACGGCGGTGATGCGATCGACATCGCGCACGTCGGCGTCATAGACGGCGACGCGGTCCGCGGCGATGCCCTGCGCCGCGGCCCACGACGCGATCGATTCGCCGCGGCGCGCGACGAGCGCCAGCCTGCAGCCCGCCTGCGCATAGCGCGCCGCGAGCGCCTGGCCGATGCCGCTGGATGCGCCGGTGATGAAGGCGAGGCGCGGGTTCAGGAGTTGTCTCCCCGAAGCGTCGTCCGCCGCGGCGGAAAGGTCGCGCGCACATGCCCCTTCAGCTGCACGATGCGCTCGATATTGTCGTAGCTGAACGAATCGGCGCGGATCACGGCCGCGCCGCGCGTGAAGGTCGCCGGCTGGTTGGAGCTGACGCGCTCGGTTTTCAGGAAGGCGTGCAGGAACTCGCCGCGAAACGTCAACCCCTCGTCGGTCGCGGTCGGCAGGCGCGTGACGCGGGCGTCGCCGAAGAGCTGGATTTCGCTCGCATCGGCGTTGCTCAATGCGCGATTCGCGCTCGCATCGGTGACGCCGCCATCGGCCGCCCAGGCGCGCACCTTGGGGTTGTCGACCTCGAAGGTGTCGGTGTCCGGGTAGTGACGCAGGGTGTCGCCCTCGATCTGGGCCCGGATCGTTCCCTGCGGGGTGAAGCGCTGGACCAGGAATTTGCGCATCGTGTAGTCCGGTTCGTGGGTCGGCGGCGGCTTCACGCGCGGCGCTTCGGCGACCGGCGTATTCTTCACCAGCCACCAGCTGCCGAGCGCGAGAAGCGCCATCATCAGCAGCGACAGGTAGGACGACAGGGTATCGAGCAGCCGGGCATGCCAGGGCTGGCCGATCCAGCGCGGCGCGCCGTCGTCGGACGCCTGCAGGCCGAGCGCTTCGAGCGGCCGCTGTGCGGTCTGGGTCGTCATCGCCCGCCCACGCCGCGCGCCGCGGACGGCTGCAGTTGCTCCGCGAGCAGGCCGGCGTAGCGGCCCGCGGCGCACAGCAGGAGGTCGCAGCATTCGCGCGCCGCGCCGAAGCCGGCCGCGGCCGATGTGATGTGATGCGACCGCGCGCGCACCTCGGCATGTGCCTGCGGCGGTGCGCAGGCGAATGCGGCGCGCGCGAGCAGCGGCAGGTCGGGCCAGTCGTCGCCCATCGCGGCGATCGCATCCCAGGCCAGGCCGAGTTTCGCGAGCAACGCTTCGGCGACCGCGAGCTTGTCGCTGACGCCGAATGCGCAGTGCGCGAGGCCGAGGTCGGCCAGGCGCCGGCGCGCCGCGGCCGAGTCGCGCCCGGTGATGATGATCGGCTCGATGCCGCCGCGCTGCAGCAGTTTCAGGCCATGGCCGTCGAGCGAGGCGAAGGCCTTGAGCGTCTCGCCTTCGGCGCCGATGTAGAGCTGGCCGTCGGTCAATACGCCGTCCACGTCGAAGATCGCGGCGCGAATGCCTTGCGCCTCGAGCAGCAGCGCCGGCGGGAAGCTCAGTGCAGGCGCAGGGCCCATCAGATCACCTTCGAGCGCATCAGGTCGTTCGAGTTGAGCGCGCCGACCAGCCTGTCGTCGGCATCGACGACGAGCATGCTCGTGATGCGCTTGGCTTCCATCAGGTCCGCGGCGTCGACCGCGAGGGCGTCGTCGCGCACCAGGTGCGGCCGCGGGTGCATGACCTCGCGCGCGCGCAGTGCCCGCAGGTCGGTGCCGCGGGCGACGAGGCGGCGCAGATCGCCGTCGGTGAAGATGCCCTGCACGCGGCCCGTGTCGTCGACGATCGCGGTCGCGCCCAGGCCCTTGTCGGTCATCTCGCGCAGCAGTTCCATGAAAACGGCGTCGGGCGCGACGCGCGGCACGGCGTCGCCGCCGCGCATCACGTCGCGCACATGGGTGAGCAGCTTGCGCCCGAGCGCACCGCCGGGGTGCGAGCGCGCGAAGTCCTCTTCACGAAAGCCGCGCGCGTCGAGCAGCGCGACGGCGAGCGCGTCGCCGAGCGCCATCTGCGCCGTCGTGCTCGCGGTCGGCGCGAGGTTGAGCGGACAGGCCTCCTGATCGACGGCGCAGTCCAGTGTCAGGTCGGCGTGGCGGGCGAGCGTCGAATCGGCACGGCCGGTGATGACGACGACGCGCACGTCCAGCCGCTTGAGGGCGGGCAGGATCGCATTGATCTCGTCGCTTTCGCCCGAGTTCGAGATCGCGACGACGACATCGCGCGAGGTGACCATGCCGAGGTCGCCGTGGCTGGCCTCCGCCGGATGCACGAACAGGGCCGGTGTGCCGGTGGAGGAAAGCGTCGCCGCCACCTTGCGTCCGACGTGGCCGCTCTTGCCCATGCCCATCACGACGATGCGGCCGCGGCAGCCGAGCATCCATTGCACCGCCGTCGCGAAGGCGTCGCCGGTGCGCGCCTTCAAGCCGAGCAGCGCCTGCGCTTCGATGTCGAAGGTGCGGTGCGCGAGCGCCAGCGCGCGCGCCGGCTCGAATGCGGTGGCGCGCGGCATCGTCAGGCCGGGCCGGCGGGCGTGGCGTCCATTACCATCGAACGATTCTAGGCTCAGGCCGGGGCGTGCCGGGTCCGCGCCGCGGGCGGCCTTCGCGATGGCAACGACCTTCGATCTCGTCTTGCTCTACCTGCTCGCGGCAGTCGTCGGCGCGGTGGCGTGCCGCCTGCTGAAACTGCCGCCGATGCTCGGCTATCTGCTCGTCGGTGTGCTGATCGGCCCGCACGCGCTCGCGGTGGCGAAGGATTCGGCGGGCTTTCAGTACCTGGGCGAGTTCGGCGTCGTCTTCCTGATGTTCGTCATCGGGCTCGAGTTCAATCTGCCCAAGCTGCGCAGCATGCGAAAGCTCGTCTTCGGGCTCGGCATGGCGCAGGTGCTGCTGACGATCCTGGGCACCGTGCTCGGCCACCATCTGCTGAAGTGGCTGTTCTCGTTCTCGTCGCGGCCGTGGGATCTGACGTGGCAGGGCGCGGTCGTGCTCGGCGCGGCGATGGCGATGTCGAGCACCGCGATCGTCGTCAAGCTGATGGCCGACCGCCTCGAACTGCAGAGCGAGCACGGGCGGCGGGTGATGGGCGTACTGCTGTTCCAGGACCTGGCCGTCGTGCCGCTCTTGGTGCTGATCCCGGCGCTGAACTCGAGCGGCACCGGCATGGTGACCTCGCTGGCCTGGGCCGGGCTGAAGGCGATCGTGCTCCTCGGGCTGCTGCTCGTCGGCGGCCAGCGGGCGATGCGCTGGTGGCTGACGATCGTCGCGCGGCGCAAGAGCGAGGAGCTGTTCGTGCTCAACGTGCTGCTGATCACGCTCGGACTCGCGTGGCTGACCGAGCACGCCGGACTGTCGCTCGCGCTCGGCGCATTCGTCGCCGGCATGCTGATCGCGGAGACCGAGTTCAAGCACCAGGTCGAGGCCGATATACGGCCGTTTCACGACGTGCTGCTCGGGCTGTTCTTCATCACGATCGGCATGAAGCTCAACGGGCACGACGTGGTCGACAACTGGGGCCTCGTGCTCGTGCTGACGACGCTGCCGGTGGTCCTGAAATTCGCCCTCGTCGCCGCGGTGGCGAGGGTCTTCGGCGCGGCGCCCGGCGTCTCGCTGCGCACCGGGCTGTATCTGGCGCAGGCCGGCGAGTTCGGCTTCGTGCTGCTCACGCTCGGCGCGATGCAGGGGCTGATCGAGCCGCGCTGGGTGAGCCCGGTGCTCGCGAGCATGGTGCTGTCGATCCTCGCCGCGCCGCTGCTCGTGATCTACAGCGATCGCATCGTGATGCGCCTGTCGGCGACCGACTGGCTGATGCAGTCGGTGGCGATGACGACGATCGCGAAGCGCTCGATCAACGCCGAGGCGCACGTCATCATCGCCGGCTTCGGACGCAGCGGCCAGAACCTGGCGCGCGTGCTCGAGGGCGAGAAGATCCCCTACATGGCGCTCGACCTCGACCCGGACCGGGTACGCCAGGCGGCGGCCGCCGGGCAGAGCGTCGTCTTCGGCGACGCGGCACGTCTGCAGAGCCTGATGGCGGCGGGGCTGACGCGCGCCAATGCGGTCGTCGTGACGTATCAGGATACGCCGTCGGCGCTGAAGATCCTGAAGCTCGTGCAGTTGCACGCGCCGAGCGTGCCGGTGATCGTGCGCACCCTCGACGATGCTGACCTCGAACTGCTCCATGCGGCGGGCGCGACCGAGATCGTCCCGGAGGCGATCGAGGGCTCGATGATGCTTGCGAGCCATGCGCTCGCGCTCGTCGGCGTGCCGATCCGGCGCGTGATCCGCATCATGCAGGATCAGCGCGACGCGCGCTACGGCCTGCTGCGCGGCTACTTCCGCGGCGCCGACGACGATTCGAGCGCCGAGAAGCAGAACCGCCGTCTGCTCTCGGTCACGCTGCCGCTGGCGAGCCCGCTGCGGGGCCGCACGCTCGCCGATCTGGTGCTGCACAGCCTGGACGTGAGCGTCGTCTCGCTGCGCCGCGCGGGGGGCGCGGTGCTCGCGCCGAGCGAAGAACTGACGCTCGAAGGCGGCGATACGCTCGTGCTGTCCGGCCTGCCCGAGCCGCTCTCGCTCGCCGAGGGCAAGCTGCTCGTCGGGCGTTGACGCCGCGCGCCGATTCGCTGGACCGGCCCAGCAGTGCGCGCTCAGCCCGCGCTGCCGCGCACCGTCAGACGCTGGGTGGCGATACCGTCGGCGCCGACGCTGTCCAGATGAACGTCGAAGCCCCACAGCCGGCCGACGTGCTTGAGCACTTCCTTGGCGCTGTCGTGCAGCGGCCGATCGTCGTGCTGCGTGTGGCGCAGCGTGAGCGCGCGGTCGCCGCGCAGGTTCACGTCCCAGACCTGGATATTGGGTTCGCGCTGGCCGAGGTCGTACTGCCGCGCGAGGGCCTCGCGCACGCGGCGATAGCCCGCCTCGTCGTGGATCGCGCTGACCTCGAGTTCGCTCTCCTTCTCGTCGTCGACGATCGCGAACAGGCGCATCTCGCGCATCAGGCGCGGCGAGAGGAACTGGCCGACGAAGCTCTCGTCCTTGTAGTTGCGCATCGCGTGATCCAGCGTCGGCAGCCAGGGTTTGCCCGCGATATCGGGGAACCACTGCCGGTCCTCTTCGGTCGGCGCCTCGCAGATGCGCTTGATATCGGTATACATCGCGAAGCCGAGCGCGTAAGGGTTGATGCCGTTGTACGCGGGGTGGCCGACCGGCGGCTGAAAGATCACGTTGGTGTGCGAGCCGAGCCACTCGATCATCATGCCGTCGGACAGGAAGCCGTCGTCGTACAGCGTATTGAGCAAGCGGTGGTGCCAGAACGTCGCCCAGCCCTCGTTCATGACCTGCGTCTGGCGCTGCGGATAGAAATACTGCGCGACCTTGCGCACGATGCGTACCACTTCGCGCTGCCACGGTTCGAGCAGCGGCGCGCGCTTCTCGATGAAATAGAGCAGGTTCTCCTGCGGTTCGGCCGGGAAGCGCTTCGATTGCGCCTGCGCTTCGCTCGGCGAGCCGGCCCGCCGGGGCAGGGTGCGCCACAGGTCGTTGACCTGCTGCTGCGCATAGGCCTCGCGCTCCTTGCGATCGGCGAGCTCCTGGGCGAGCGATTTGCGGCTCGGCCGGCGGTAGCGGTCGACGCCGTGGTTCATCAGCGCGTGGCAGCTGTCGAGCAGGTCTTCGACCTCCTGCATGCCGTGGCGCTCCTCGCACTCGGCGACATAGTTCTTCGCGTAGACCAGGTAGTCGATGATCGACGCCGCATCGGTCCACATCTTGAAGAGATAGTTGCCCTTGAAGAAGCTGTTGTGGCCGTAAGCCGCGTGCGCGATGACGAGCGCCTGCATCGCCATCGTGTTCTCCTCCATCAGATAGCTGATGCAGGGGTTGGAATTGAT
>CALMIL010000265.1 GCA_937864005.1 uncultured Burkholderiales bacterium | reverse complement strand
GCGACGCCCGCGAACGCAAGGCCGGGGTAGATCGCGAACTCGCGGTGCGACAGCGTGTCGACGATCGTCGGCAGCAGCGTCGAGTGCGAGATCAGCGACGCCGAGAAGAGCACCATCAAGAGCGCCGGCTCGGCAAGGAAGCCGATCAGCATCTCGCGCCGTGCCGCCATCGAGCCGAACGAGGTGCCGATGTCCATCGCCGCGAGCGAGATGAAGACCCGCGCCAGCGCAAAGAGGCCGACGAGCGCGATGGCGTCTGCCGCCGGCGCGAGCGGCAGGTCGGTCGACAGCGTCGGCACGATCGCGCACGCCAGCAGCATGCAGCCGAAGACGATATAGGGCGTCGCGCGAAAGAGCGGCGACGCGCCATGGGCGACGACCGACTCCTTGTGAAAGAGCTTGTGCAGCACGCGGTAGGGCTGCAGCAGCGGCGGCGCAGACTTGTTCTGCAGCCAGGCGCGGCACTGGTTGACCCAGCCGGTCAGAAGCGGCGCAAGGGCGAGCGCGACGACGATCTCGAGCGCTTGAGCGAAGGCGCCGTAGACGTTCATCGCTTCACCACGAGCAGGGTTGCGATCAGCGTCAGGAAGCTCCACAGCAGATAGGTGCCGATGCGCCCCTGTTGCATCAGGCCGACGAGGCGGGCGATGCGTTCGGCGAGCGCGACCGCGGGCAGATAGAGCCAGCGCCAGAAGTGATCCTCGATCGTCACCCGGTAGCGCGGCGCGGCGTCGAACGGCGACGGCAGTTCGCGCTGCATGCGAAAGAACGGCTCGAAGATCTGGCGCACCGGCTGGCCGAAGCCTTCGGCGGTGTCTTGCATGCGCGCGGTCTGCCACGGGTGGCCGCAGTCCCACGCCGGGGCGCGGCGGATGCGGCCGTGATAGAGCCGGCGCACGATCAGGAACGCGAGTGCGAAACTTGCCGCAACGCCGAGCAGGAAGATCACCGGCCCGTAGCTCGCGCGCTCGGCACTCGTCGGCACGAGCAGCCAGTTGTTCGCGGCCATCGCGTCGCCGAGCCCGGCGCCGACGAGCTGGCGCGTGACCGGCGCGATGACGCCGATGAACTGCACCGGGGCCAGGCCGAGCACGACGCAGCCCAGCGCCAGCCACACCATGCCGATGCGCTCCCAGCGGTCGGCGTCGTGGGCGCGGACGAGCTTTTCCTCGCGCGGCTGGCCGAGAAAGATGACGCCGAAGAATTTGACCATCGTGTAGCCGGCGAGCGCCGCGACGAGCGCAATGATCGCGGCGACGACCGGGATCAGCATGTTGAGCAGCGAATCGGGCAGGCCCGGCGCGAAGAGGAAGCTCTGCAGCAGGAGCCACTCTGAGACGAAGCCCGACAGCGGCGGCAGCCCGGCGCTTGCCAGCACGCCGACGAGCGTGAGCCAGGCGACGCGCGGCATGTTGCGGATCAGGCCGCCGAGCTTGCCGAGGTTGCGCTCGGCCGTCGCGTGCAGCACGCAGCCGGTGGAGAGGAACAGCAGGCTCTTGAAGAACGCGTGGCCGGCGACGTGGTAGAGCGCCGCGGTGAGCGCGAGCGCGGCCATCGGCGCCATGCGATAGGCGAGGAAGATCAGCGCGAGGCCGATGCCGGCGAAGACGAGGCCGATATTCTCGATCGACGAATAGGCGAGCAGGCGCTTCATGTCGGTCTGCACCGACGCGAAGACGACGCCGAAGAGGGCCGTCGCAAGGCCCGCCGCGAGCAGCACCGCGCCCCACCACCACTGCGGCGCGTGCAGCAGGTCGAAGGCGACGCGCAGCATGCCGTAGACCGCGACCTTGAGCATCAGCGCGCTCATCAGCGCCGAGACCGGCGACGGCGCGGCCGGGTGCGCCTCGGGCAGCCAGACGTGCAGCGGCACGAGGCCGGCCTTGGCGCCGAAGCCGAGCAGCGCGAGGCCGAACCCGATCGCGGCCCAGAACGGCGAAAGCGTTTGTGCGCGCAGGTTGGCGAAGCTGTAGTCGCCGCTTTGCGCCTGCAGCACGCCGAACGCGAGCAGGATCGCGAGCGCGCCGATATGGGCCAGCGTCAGGTAGACGTAGCCCGCGGCGCGCACCTCGGCGATGCGGTGGTTGGCGGTGACGAGGAAGTACGACGCCAGCGCCATCGTCTCCCACGCCACCATGAACGCGTAGGCGTCGTCGGCGAGGACGACGAACACCATGCTCGCGAGGAAGACGTGGTATTCGAGGCACAGCAGGCCGGGCGGCGTGCCTTCGCCGGTACGGAAGTAGCCGGCCGCGAATGCCGAGACGCCGGCCGAGACGGCGCCGATGACGAACAGGAAGTAGGCCGCGAGGCCGTCGAGCCGCAGATGAAACGGCAGCCCCGGCAGGCCGAGCGCGAGCACCGCGACCTGGGCGTCGCCGAACACGCTGGCTAGCGCAAGCACGGCGAGCGCGAGGCCGAAGATGCCGCCGATCGGGAACAGGATGCGGGCGACGAAGCCGAGCCTGCGCAGCGCCGCGATGCCGGCGAGCCCGATCGCCAGCCATGCGCCCAGCACGAGCAGCATGCCGTCCAGCGCCAGCCACTGCGCGGGGTGCGTCACCGCGGCCTCACTTGCTTTTGTGTCGTTGCGGGGCCGCGGCGCGGGAGGGCGCAGCGCGAGCGGGCGCGGCCTTCGCCGGGCGTGCCGCGGGCTTGCCGGAGTCGGCGCCGCTGGGCACGTAGCTCACGCCGTGCGCGGCCAGATAGTCGCGGATCATCTGGCGCACGACCTGCGACGGCGTCTGGTCGAGGGCCGCGCAAAGCTCCTCGAATGCGAGCTTCTTGGCCGGGTCGATGAGCAGTGTCAGGCGCGCCGTCTTCAGCTCCATCTGCGCATCATATGTGAATGCGATGTGCGCGTCGAATGACCCTGACGACGAACTGTCCGTTGCGCGGAAGCGATGCGAACTCGGGATCGAACGCGGCCTGACCTCGGCCGCCACTGTCCTGGCGACGGCCGGCACGGCAAAGCCGGACCCACACAGCCCGCGTCGCTTCGGCGAGGCGGCCGTCGCCTGTACGGCGCCGACTGCCCTGCGGTACTCGCTCCCATGGCCTCGTCGCCAACTCACTTCGCGAACTGCGTTCGCGGCGTTCGCTGCGTTTGACCCGTCGCGACGAATCGGATCACGAAGCGCGCTGCGCGCGCCGGCCATGGGCGCTGCGTTCCTCGGCGCCTCGCAGGCGCATCGCCGGCTGTGCGGGTCCGGCATTGCGGCAGCGCTCGTGGTGTTCGCGACGTAGACCACCTACGCCCCGGCTTCGTGTCAGGTGCCACCCGGCAGGGGCGATTTCTGGTACCCCAGCATGAGCCTCTGGCGGGTGGCGCCTGGCACGACGCGTTGGCGGTCGCGTGCGTCGGCGGCCGTACGCGAACCACAGCGAAGCATCGCCAGAGTTTTCCGGATTCCTTGCGATTGAACGCAAATCGGCATCAGCGATGCGGCGGGAAGCCGCTGCTTCAGCGCACCCGCAGGCCCGGTGCGGCGCCCGGCCCGGGTTCGAGCAGGTAGAGCCCGGGCTGCG
>CALMIL010000264.1 GCA_937864005.1 uncultured Burkholderiales bacterium | reverse complement strand
TTGAACTGCGACTCGGCGCGCTCGAGCGCCGCCTGGCTGATGTAGTCCTTCTTGAAGAGCTGCTGCTGGCGCTCGTATTCCTTGCGCGCAACCTCCAGCATCGCCTGCGCCGAGCGCACCTGCGCCTGGCTCGACGCGGCCGTCTGCAGCGCGGCGCGGGCGTCGATGCGAGCCAGCACCTGGCCGGCCTTGACGCTGTCGCCGGCCTTCACGTCGAGCGCCGTCACCGCCCCCGCGACCTGCGCCGCGACGATCGTCTGGCGCACCGCCTCGACGACGGCGTCGAAGGTGCGGCCCTGAGCGGCGCCGGCCGCCTGCACCGGGGCCGTCGCGAGCGGCGCGGCGGGCGCAGCCGGCGTGTCCGCCGCGGCGGCGGCCACGGCTGCGAGCGCCGCGCACAACACGAGAATCTTGCGCATTTTCCTTCCCTTGCTTGCCGATGCGGCGGTTCGGTTGCCGCGTCTGGCCGGTGCGAAACGGCTTGCCATCCCGCGCTTCGGTGCTGTATTATTTGCGTATGCAGCTAAATAGTCAAGCACATTCAAAGACAAATGCACATCATGCCGAAGGGCAATCGGGCATCATTGCGAAATCGCAATCCGCCGACTGCCCACGCATGGAAGGCCTGCCCAAGGAGGCGATCGAGCAGGTCGCCGCGTACTTCCAGGTGCTGTCCGAACCGACGCGCCTGAACCTGCTCAACCTGCTGCGCGGCGGCGAGCGCAACGTCGGCGACCTCGCGCAGGCGTGCGGCTTCACGGCGGCCAACGTCTCGCGCCACCTCGCGATCCTGACGCAGCACGGCCTCGTCCTGCGCGAAGTGCGCGGCACGAGCGCGTACTACCGCATCGCCGACGAATCGGTCTACGCGCTGTGCGACCTCGTCTGCGGCAACGTCGCGCGCGGCCTCGAGCGCAGCGCCCGCGGCCGCGAGGCGTTCACCCGCAGCATGCGCCGCGCGCACGGCGCCAAGCGCTGATTGGCCGCACGGCCGCGGCACCCCTTGCGACGGGCGAGAATGGCGCCTGGACGCAACGCATCGCAAGACACGACATGACCGACATCACGCTCAAGAACTTCGAAACCGACCTCATCCAGGAGTCGATGCGCCAGCCGGTGCTGCTCGACCTCTGGGCGCCGTGGTGCGCGCCCTGCCGCACGCTCGGGCCGATCCTCGAGAAGGTCGAGCGAGACTACGGCGGGCGCTTCAAGCTCGCCAAGTTGAACAGCGACGACCAGCCCGACATCGCCGGCCAGTTGAGCCAGGCCTTCGGCGTGCGCTCGATTCCGTTTTGCGTCCTCTTCCACCAGGGGCAGCCGGTGGACGGCTTCGTCGGCGCGCTGCCCGAGGCGCAGGTGCGCCAGTTCCTCGACAAGCACGTGCCGAGCGAGCAGGAGCTCGAAGCCGAAGAGCAAATCGAGGAGGCCGGCGCGCTTGCCGCCGGCGGCGACCCGGACGCCGCACTCGCGCGGCTCACGCAGGCGCTGGCGACGGACCCGGACAACGACACCGCGCGCGGCGAGATGGTGACGCTGCTGCTGCAGCAAGGCCAGACAGCCGACGCGCGCGCCGCGTTTCAGCCGATGGCAGCGCGCGCGATCGTGAACCCGCGCATCGCGGCGCTCGGCCATTGGCTTTCGGCCGCCGAGGCGGCGCCGAAGGCGCGCAGCGCCAGCGAGCTCGGCGCCGCGATCGCGCAGAACAAGCGCGACTTCGACGCCCGCTTCGCCCTCGCGCAGCTCCACTTCGCCGCCGGCCGCTTTACCGAGGCAATGGACGAACTGCTCGAGATCGTGATGCGCGACAAGGCATGGAGCGACGAGCTTGCGCGCAAGACCTATGTCGCGATCCTCGAGTTGATGACCAAGCCGGCGCCGAAGCCCGCCGCCCCCGCCGCCGCCAAGGGCGCGCTCGAAGTCACCGGCCTTGCGGCGGCGGTCGAATCCGACCCCATCGTCGACGGCTACCGGCGCAAGCTGAGCATGGCGCTGTTCTGATCCGGCTCGCCGCGCACGGATCTAACCTCATGCCCCGGTTCGGGCGCGCACGATCGCGAACTAGTGCGCGGTTGGTCCGATCCGAATTGATGCATTTTGATCGATGCTGACTCTCAGTGTTCGCATCTCGTTTCGGCCAAGTTGAACTTGAGCTTCCGCATCCCCGCCGCCGCAAAGACCTGTCGAAGCTGCGCCAAAGATGTACTCAGCGGGACTGAGATAGACAGTCACGACTTGTCCAGCGCGGAGGTTTGCGACAGGTCTTCCATTGAGCGAAATGCGAATGGAACAAGCGATACCGGTTGCGCCACTGTCTCGCTTAATGACGACCTGACTCGCACCATCACGCGGGGTGGTCACGGTTCGATCGACGATGTCCTTGGTCGGCTCTGCTTGATCTGTCGGGATCGGAGTAGACGCACAACCGGCGACAACCACCAAGGCCAGTACGATGAACATGCGCATCGGAACTAATCCTCAAACAGAATTGCTGACGGCCACAGCTCAGCGCGCCTTCAGCGGCCGCCGCCAGTTCTCTATCGTCACCTGGCGGGAGCGGGCGACGGTGAGTTTGCCGGGCGGCGCGTCTTCGGCGATCGTCGAGCCACCGCCTATCGTCGCGCCGGCACCGATCGTGACGGGGGCGACGAGCACGCAGTTCGATCCGATGTGGGCGTCGGCGCCGATCTCGGTGCGCAGCTTGTTCGCGCCGTCGTAGTTGGCGATGATGCTGCCGGCGCCGAAGTTGACGCGCTCGCCGACGCTCGCATCGCCGAGGTAGGCAAGGTGATTCGCCTTCGCGCCGCGTGCGAGCGTCGAATTCTTCACCTCGACGAAGTTGCCGATGTGCACATCTTCGCCGAGCGTCGCGCCCGGGCGCAGCCGGGCGTACGGCCCGACGAGGGCGCCGGCGCCGATCGTCGCGCCCTCCATCAGCGTGAACGGATGGATGACGGCGCCGGTCGCGATCGTCGCGTCCCGAATCACGCAGTGGGCGCCGATGCGCACGCCGTCGCCGAGCGCGACACGGCCTTCGAACACGCAGCCGACGTCGATCTCGACATCGCTGCCGCATTGCAGCTCGCCGCGCAGATCGAAGCGCGCCGGATCGGCGAGCCGCACGCCGGCCTCCATCAGCGCATCGGCCTGCGCGCGCTGGAAACGCCGCTCGAGTTCGGCAAGCTGCAGCGGGCTGTTGACGCCGAGCACCTCGGCCTCGTGGCGCGGATTCGCGGTGACGACCGGCACCCGGTCGGCGACCGCCAGCGCGACGATGTCGGTCAGGTAGTACTCGCGCTGCGCATTGTCGTTGGTCAGCCTCGCGAGCCAGCGCTTCAGATGCGAGGTCGGCGCCGCCATGATGCCGGTGTAGATCTCGCGGATCGCGCGCTGCGCGGGCGTCGCGTCCTTTTCCTCGACGATGCCGTGCACCCGGCCGCCGACATCGGCACCGCGCCCCGCCGGGTCGCCGCGCAGCACGCGGCCGTAGCCGGTCGGGTCGGCGAGATCGATGGTGAGCAACGCGAGGTTCCCGCCGCCGGCGGCGGCCAGCAGCGCCTGCGCGGTCGCCGCCTCGATCAGCGGTACGTCGCCGTTCAGGATCAGCGTCGTGCCTTCGGCGTGCAGCTGCGGCACCGCCTGCAGCACCGCATGCCCGGTGCCGAGCTGCGGCTCCTGGCGCACGAAGACGAGGCTCGGCGCGGCGACCGACGCCTCGACGCGCTCCGCGCCATGGCCGGTGATGGCGATGGTGCGGTCCGCCCCGAGCTGCGCCGCGGTATCGAGAACGTGCTGCAATAGGCTGCGCCCGGCGAGCCGGTGCAGCACCTTGGGCAGCGCGGACTTCATGCGCGTGCCCTTGCCCGCCGCCATGATCACGATATCGAGTGCCATGCGTTTGCTTCCATTCGTCGCCAGAGCCAAGATTATCTTCGCGCTCGCGCTGTGCGCCGTGCTGCTCGGCGGCTGCAGCGTGCTGCGCATCACCTACCCCCAGGTGCCGACGCTCGCCTACTGGATGATCGACAACTACGTCGACTTCACGAGTGCGCAGACGACCCGCGCGAGAGAGAGCATCGGCCAGGTCTACGCCTGGCACCGCAGCACGCAGTTGCCGGTCTACGCCGTGCTGCTGCAGCGCGCCCAGACCGAGGTCGTCGCCAACGTCACGCCGGCCCAGCTCTGCCGCTGGGTCGACGAGATCCAGGCGCAGGCGATGACGAGCTTCGACCATGCGCTGCCGGCGATCGCCGAGATCGCGCTCACGCTCGACGCCAAGCAGTTTGCGCACATGCAGGAGCGCTTCGACAAGACGAACGCCGACTTTCGCGACGACTTCATGCAGCCCGATCCGAAGGAGCGCTTGCAAGCTGCCGTCAACCGCAGCGTCGAGCGTCTCGAACTCTTCTACGACACGATCGACGACAGGCAGCGCGAGGAGGTCGTGCGTGCGGTCGCGGCCTCGCCGTTCGATCCCGAACGCTGGTTGACCGATCGCATCGCGCGCCAGCAGATCGTGCTGCAGACGCTGCGCCGCCTGCAGCGCGAGCGCGCAAGTCCCGCGCAGGCACAGGCCGCGCTGCGCGTGCTCGCCGACCAGGTGCAGCACTCGCCGAACCCCGCGATGCGCGAAGCGCAGGAGCGCCTGAAACGCTACGGCTGCGAGTTCGCCGCCCGCTTTCACAACGGCACGACACCGAAGCAGCGCAAGTTCGCCGCCGAACGGCTGAAGGGTTGGGAAGAAGACGTGCGCGCGCTGGCCGCGGAGCCGAGGGGCACGGCCGGCCCCCCGCCGACGTGATCGGGCCGGTTCGGCGGACGCCGCATCGCTGCAGGCCTTCGCGCCGCGTGGCGCCAGCAGCGATTCGCGGATCATGTGAAGGCGCCGCCCACCGATCTCAGCGCGGCAATCGCGCCTGCCACCGACCTTGGGCGGTCAGGATGTCGCGGTTCACCAAATTGCGGTGCAGGAAGGCATCCCGAAGCACGTCAGCCACGTGGGTGCGCACGGTGTTGCTTATCCAATCGGCTGCCTCTTCCAGCGCCGCCTGCGCGGTGGCTTCGTCGACGCCGTCCAGCGCCTGGTATGCGATCCACAGGGCCTCGGGCCAGTACAGGTCCGCCGGTCGGCACTCGCACCACAACGCCACGCATTCACGCGCCAGCGCGGCTGCCTGAGCCGTGTCGCCGGCGCGGCACAGCGCCTCGATGCCGAAGACCCGCGCGCGCATCGCCACGGCCTGCAGTTCATCCGCAGCGGCTTCATGTTGGACGCGCAGGCAAACCTGCAGCGCCTCGGCAACCTCGACGTAGCGGCTGCGATCGAGCTCGACCAGCAAGCGGATGTAGGGCTCGTTGTTGGTGCCGACGCAGCGCAACGCTTCGTCCAGCCGCGCCAACCCTGGGCGGCCAAGCGTACGGTCGATGCGCGCCTCGATCGTCAGCCGCCGCGCCAAGCGCTGCGGCGATTGCGCCGCGGCCTCGTCGGAAATCGGGGTCAGCGCGCGCATCGCCCGCGCCGGCTGGCCCAGATGCAGCCAAGTGTTCGCGATTTGCGTTTCGCACGCTGCGCGCTGCAAGTTGCCTCCCGCCGAATCGAGCAACTCGAGCACCATGTCGAAGCCGGCCAGCGCGGCGTCGTAGTGGCCGAGCGCCGCATCGGCCGAGGCCATGTTCAGCCGAGCCGCGGCGAGCGGAAGGCCGTGCGTGCCGCTTTCGCGATCGAACAGCCGCAACGCGTGCTGAAACTGATCCCGCGCAGCCGGCAAGCGCCCGAGCTGCAAAAGCAGCCCGCCGAGGTTGCCCAGCGACACCGCTTCGTCGTTGATGTCGCCCGCACCGCGGGCGCTGGCGATGGCCAGCGGATAAAGCGCTGCCGCTTCGCTGCGGCGGCCCGCGCAGTGCGCGGCGACCACCAGATCGCAGTAGTAGTCGCGCTTGCGCGTCGCGCTGCCCTGGGTTTCGACCAGCCCGGCGAAGGTGCGCAGCCGCTCGATGCCTTCGGCCGCGCGCGGCCCCGGTGACAGCGCCAGCGCGCTCAGACGCGCCGCGTCAAAGCGCGGCCACGGCTCGGGCTGTGCCGCGGCCAGCACCAGCGCCTGGTCGGCCAGGGCCATCGCGTCGCTACGCCGCCCGGCCGTCAGCAGCGCCTTGCCGTGCGCCAATTGCGCGTCCAGCCATTGCGCGGCGTTGCGGGCGCTGCGCAGCAGGCCTTCGGTGAGCGACAGCACACTTTCCGCGCTGCACGTGGCGAGGGCTGTTTCGATACTGTCGCGCCGCGCTTCGAAGGCCGCATCGACGTTGCCGGCCAGATCGTGGCAGCGCACCGCGTCGTCCCAGAACTGCCCCTCTTCGATGCGCCGCGAGGCCGCGCAGGCTTCTCGCGCCGCAGCGGCATAGGCCTGGCCGGCGGCCGTCCAGTCCTGCGCCGCGGCCCAGTGTGCGGCCAGCCGCGCAGCCGGCGCGTCGGCGGCTTGCAGCACCAGCGCCACATCGTGATGCAGCAGCCGGGCGATGGCTTGCGGAATCGAGCGCAGCGTGCCTTCGAAGATCAGATCGTGCGCGAAGGCTGCGTCGCGAATCACTGCCGCCGTTTCCAGCTCCCGCCAGTGGTCGGCAATGTCCAGCGCATGTTGGCCGAGCACCTGCGCACCCAGCGCGGCCGTGAAGTCGGGCCCGGCGACTGCCGCCACCCGCGCCAGCTTCAAAGCCCCCGGCGAAAGCTGCGCCAAGCGTTGCTCGATCAGCCGGCCAATGCGCTCTGGCGCCGGCAGTGCCGCCGATTCGCCCGCCGGCGGCGCTGTGTTGCCCTGTTGCAAGCGGGCAATCAGCGTTTCCAGCACGAACAGCGGGTTGCCGCCGGTGTGCCGCGTCAGCGCGGGCGCCCAGTGTTCGGCGTCCAGCCCGGGCAGCGCCAGCGACGCCAGCAGTGCTTGGACCCCCGAGACGTCGAGCGGGCCAAGCGCAATGCGTTGCAGCGCGTCTGCATCGTCCTGGCCGTCGAGCCAGGCTGCCGCGGCGGCGGGCAGCTCGCCACTGCGCACACCGAAAATCCAGGTGATGCCCTGTTCGCAATGGCCGTTGCTCGACGTGAGCAGCAACTCCAGCGACGCGCTGTCGGCATGGTGCAGGTCGTCGATGATCAGCAGCCGCAACCCGATGTCGTGCCATTCGGTCAGCGCCGCCGCCAGTGCCTGCTGCAGCCGCAGCGCCGACAACTGGCCGGGCGCCGCCACGCCGAGTTCCGGCGCCACGCGGGCCAGCTCGCTCGAGGCCCAGCCAGCCTGCGGCGGCGCAAGGCGCAGCGCCAAGCCGCGCACGATACGCGCCAGCAGCGCATAGGGCAGCGCGGCGTCACCGGGGCGCGCGCCGAACACCGGCGCGTTGTCGTGGGCGGTTGCGAAGTCGCCGAGCAGGCGCGTCTTGCCGATGCCGGCCTCGCCTTCGAGAAAGACCAGCGCAGCAGCGCCATTCGCCCGTTCGAGCACCTGCCAAGGTTGATCGCGGCCGCACAGGCGCGGCGGGCGCAAGATGGCGACGACCCGTGGCGTCGGTCCCGGCTGCGGCAGCAGGCCGCTGCTTTGCACCAGCGCCGCGAGTTCGGTGGTTTCGGCGCCAGGCCGCGTGCCCAGGCCTTCGTTCAACGCTGCAAGGCAGTGTTCATAGGCGGCCAGCGCCGCCGCACGGTCGCCGTGCAGGTAGTGCAGCCGCATCAGCCGACGATGGGCGTATTCGTGCAACGGCGCTTCGGCCACCAGGCGCATCGCGATCGGTAGCGCGGCGGCGATCTGCTGGCTGCCCTCGAGTGCACTGGCGCGCGCCGCCAGCTTCTCGATGCGTTGTTCGCGCCAGCGACGGCGCGCATCGTCGACCCATTCGGCCAGCGCTTCGTTGTCGCTGTAGTCCAGCGCGCCGAGCAACTCGCCGTCACCGGCGAGCGTGTCGTCGGCCAGCGCCTGCTCGAATTGATGCAGGTCGACGGTGAGGCCGCTTGCCAGCCGCAGAATGCCGTGCGCATGAACCACGTCGGCATTGGCCAGCTTGCGCAGGCGAAAAAGACGCTGGCGAAGATTGGTGCGCGCCTGGCGCTCGGGGCTGTCCGGCCAAAACAGCGCCGCGGCGCGCTCTGCCGGCCAGGGTCCGTCGAGCGCGAGCATGGCGAGCAGCGCGGCGTCCTTTCGTTCGAGTGCGTGTGCCGCAGCGCCGGCCACGAGCAACTGGGGCGTGTGCAGCAACTGCACGGCGAGGGCGGCGCCGAGGGCAGGAAGTGCGGACATGGGCGAGGGCGCGCTTTGGGTGACGCAAGATAGCGCAGCGCGGCGCAAGGCGAAAGCCCGGCGGCCGCCGATAGGCGGGGCCGGGGCGTACGGATCGCCTGCCGTCAGCAGTTGGCGGCGTTGCGCCGCTGGCGCAGACTCGTACTTATCACGCCGATGCCGGCCAACATCAGCAGCCAGGTACGCGGTTCCGGAACCGCCGCGATCGATGTCACGCCAAGCGTCACGTCGTGGTCGTGGTAGATCGTCTCGAAGGCCACGCCAGGCGCGAAGCCGTGCGTCGTCAGCGAGGCGAAAGTGGTGCCGCTCAGGCGCTGGTCGAAGGTCATGACGACGAAGCTGTCGCCGAGTTTCGGCGTGTAGCCCAGGTTCCACACGCCGATGTCGCCGCCCAGCGTGACGTCGCCGGTCAGCGCCAACTGGTCGAAGCTGGCCAGGCTGGTCAACTCGAATTTCAGCGAGCCGGCGGCGTCGGCCTTCAGGTCGCCGGCTATGGTCAGCTTGCCGATGCCATTGCCGGGGCTAATGACGCCATCGTTGCTCAGCGCCTTGTTCAAGGCGGTCTGCACCGTGCCGTTGCCCTGGATCGTGCCGGCGTTGCTGAACGCGGCGTTGTTGCCGTGGAATTGCGCCGCCGCCGCGACGTCGATCACTCCCTGGTTGTTGAACGGCGTGGTCACTTCGAGCACGCCTTGCTGCACATTGACGCGCCCGGTGTTGTTGAACTGCCCGGTGACCACGGTCATGTTGCTGCCGTCGCTGGCGCCGAAGGATTTGGTCAGCGTGCCCTGGTTGATGAGTGTGCCGGCAGTGAAGTCCGCGTCGGTCTGGATGTCCAAGCTGCCGCTGGCCGCGTTGGTGAAGCGCCCGCTGCCATAGTTGCCCAGGTTGCCGCTGCCGCTCCAGGTGGCCGCGGCGTTGTTGACGACGCCGCTGCTGCCGTTGCCGTAGTAGTTGCCCAACTGCTTGACCGCGCTGCCGCTGATGGCCAGCGTGCCGTTGCTGACCAGGTTGCCGCCATAGCCGCCGATCGAGCCGCCGGTCCAACTCGCCGCGCCGCTGACGGCCAGGTTGCCCACGCCGGTGATGGCGCCGCCGGTCATCGTGAAGGCGCCGGTGTGGCCGGTCACGGCGGCGTCGGTCACGGCCATGCCGCCGCCGACGATCTCGGTGCGCGTCGCGTCGTAGGTCGCG
>CALMIL010000263.1 GCA_937864005.1 uncultured Burkholderiales bacterium | reverse complement strand
GGCACGATGACGACGAGCGCGTTCGAGACGAAATTGCGGCGTGCCGCCTGCTGCACCAGACCCTGCTTCTGCGCGTCATCCATCGTCTTCTGGTCGGCGCTCGCGAAGACGTCGACCGGCGCCCCCTTGGCGATCTGCTGCAGCAGCACGCCGGACGCGGCGAAATTGAACTGCACCTTGGTGCCAGGGTTCTCGGACTCGAAGATCGGCGCCAGATCCTTGAACGCGTTGGTCAGGCTCGCGGCGGCCGAGACCGTGAGGTCGGCGGCATGCGCCGCCAGACCGACGGTTGCAGCCAGGACGAGGGCGGCAAGGCGCGGCAGATTGGATTTCATCGTGAATGACTCCGGAAGCGATATGTAGGAGTATATACACCGATTGCTTCAGAGCCGGCGCCAGAGCCGGCGCCGCTCCGGCCGGGTCATGAGAATGGACGTGCGCTGCGGCGCCGGAAGCGGCGTATGCCGGCCTATACGCGGCGCGTCGGGCCTGCTACTGCACGCCGGCCATCGACTTCGCCCGCATCTTGGCGTTGATGTAGGCGCCTTGCGGCACGTGCAACAGGTCCGACAGCCGCCACATCACGTGCCGTTCCTGGTCGCCGAGGTGGCCGTCGGCATACGCGACGCGCCACATGTGTTCGACCATGCGCAGCTTGGCCGGCATGTCGAAATGATCGTTGATATACGAGGTGAAGCCGAACAGGTCGGTCGCCTCGAGCGAAGCCTTCTCGGCGGCGGCGATCAGGCTTTCGATCTGCGCCTGCGACAGCGCGAAGGTGTCGCGCAGCGAGGCGACGACCGCCAGGCGCTGCGCAGCGCCGATGCTCGGCTCGGCGCGCATCACCTCGACCAGCATCACGGCGGTCGCGAGTTGCAGCATGGGTTCGTCGGCGCGCGCAGCGGCTTCGTCGGGCGCGAACAACTCGGCAAACATCTCTTTCAGCGAGGCGAGCATCGGGGCATTGAAGCACACGATCGATGAGGCGAGGATGAAGGGGCTTCGCACCGGCTCGCCGCAGACGACATCCCGCGAGCCGCGCCGCACGCATGGCGCGCGCTCGCGCGGCCGCTCGGGGCTGGAACGCGGCCGCATCGGTCCCATGTAGGGCCGATGTCCTTCTGGAAGCGCTTCTGGAACCGCCTGCGCAACAAGCTGCGCGCCACCTTCGTGCCGGCGCCCGACATCCCGGCCGAGATGTGGCTGCAAGTCTTGGCGCGCTATCGCTTTCTCGCCGCGCTGCCGCTCGAGCAGCAGAGCAAGCTGCGCGCGCTGGCAGCGCTGTTTCTGGACCGCAAGCAGTTTCACGGCGCGCACGGTCTGGTGGTGACCGATGCGATGGCGCTCGACATCGCAGCCCAGGCCTGCCTGCCGCTGCTGCATTGGGGCAAGCCCGCAGAGGCGCTCGCCTGGTACGACGATTTCGTCACGATCGTCGTTCACCTCGGCGAGGCGGTGGCGCGGCGCAAGCGCACCGACCCCGCCGGCGTGGTGCACCAGTACACCGAAGTGCTGGCCGGCGAAGCCATGGAGCGCGGGCCGGTGATGCTGAGCTGGCAGCATGTGGCCGAGGGCAGCGCCGGCACCGAGCAGGGCAGGAATGTCGTGGTGCACGAATTCGTGCACAAGATCGACATGCAGGACGGTCATGCCAACGGCTGCCCGCCGCTGCCGCCGGGCCTGCTCGGCACGCGCGGCCCGCGCGCTGCCCGCGCGGCTTGGCAGGCGGCATGGAAGCCGGCCTACAAAGGCTTTCGAAGCGCCGTGTTCGAGGCCGAACGCGACGGCACCGAGCGGCCCTGGCTCGATGCCTACGGCGCGACCGCGCCAGCCGAGTTTTTCGCCGTGGCCTGCGAAGCCTATTTCGTCAACCGTGCGCGCTTTGCGCAGGAATTCCCGTCGCTGGTGCCGGCACTGGACGGATTCTTCGCTCGCCCGGCATAAGCCGGGACAGCGCAGCGCACAAATGCAAAACGCCGACCTTGCGGCCGGCGCTCGATGCCCGAAAATCGCTGACCCCCGGCTGAAATTCTGGTTGCGGGGGCAGGATTTGAACCTGCGACCTTTGGGTTATGAGCCCAACGAGCTACCAGACTGCTCCACCCCGCGACTGAGCCTGCAATTCTAGCATAACCTGCGACAAGAGGCTCGGCCGTCGGGGCGCAATGGATCAGAGTCCGACGGTCCTCAGGGTCTGCGTGAAGCGCTCGGCGTCCTGGAAGCCGATCACGCGCGCGCCTTCGATCTCGCGCCCCTGGGCGTCGAAGAAGATCGTTCCCGGCGGGCCGAAGAGGTTGAAGCGCCGCAGCAGTTCGCGGTCTTGCGGGTTGTTGGCGGTCACGTCGGCCTTCAGCAGCAAGGCGCCGGCGAGCTTGTCGCGAACGCCGGGGTCGGCGAACGTGAAGCGCTCCATCTCCTTGCACGATACGCACCAGTCGGCATAGAAGTCGAGCATCACCGGCCGGCCCGCGCTGCTCAGCGCCGCATCGAGTTCGGCGACGCTGCGCACCGGAGCAAAGCGCACCGTCGCCGCATTTGCGGCCGGCGACGCCGCCGCCAGGTGGCGCAGCGGCTGCAGCGGGTCGATACCGCCCGAGGCCGCGCCGAGCAACTGCATCACGCCGATGAGCCCGGCAACCGACGCCGCGATCAGCCGCCACAGCGGCCGCCGTCCGGCACGCCGGAATTCGACGAGCGCAACCGCGCTGCCAACGAGCAGCACGGCCCACAGCGCGAGCGAAAGCGGGCCCGGCAGCACGGGCTGGATGGTCCAGATCGCGACACCGACGAGGAGAACACCGAAGAACTGCTTCACGCCTTCCATCCACGCGCCGGCGCGCGGCAGCAGCGCGCCCTCGGACACGCCGAGCACGAGCAGCGGCACGCTCATGCCGCTGGCGAGCGAAAAGAGCGCCGTGCCACCGAGCATCACGTCGCGCGTCTGGCTGAGGTAGACGAGCGCCCCGGCGAGCGGCGCGACGACGCAGGGGCTGACGATCAGCGCCGAGATGCCGCCCATCGCGAAGACGCCGGCGATGCGTCCGGCCGGCAGCTTGCTGCTCGCTCGGTGCGCGTGACCTTGCAATGCATGCGGCAGGCGCAACTCGTAGAAGCCGAACATCGACCCGGCCAGTGCCAGCAGCCCGAGCGCGAAGAGGCCGAGCACCCAGGGTTTCTGCAGCGTTGCGGCAAGCCCCTCGCCGACCAGGCCGGCGGCGATGCCGAACAGCGTATAGACGAGCGCCATGCCGAGCGAATAGCTCGCCGCGAGGGCCAGGCCGCGCCCGCGCGAAACGCTTTCGCCCTGGCCGGCGATGAGCGACGACAGGATCGGCAGCATCGGCAGCACGCAAGGCGTGAACGACAGCAGCACGCCGGCGACGAAGAAGACGCCGACGATCGTCCAGAAGCGCCCGCCGCGCAGTGCGGCGTCGACCGGGTCGCCGGACGCTGCCGCAGACGAGGGCACGCCGGCTGCGGCAAGTGTCGAAAGATCGCCCGACGGTTCAGTCGCCGCAAGCAGACGCACCGTTCCGTCGCCGCCGAATCCCGCCAGACTGACGGCCAGAAACTGCTCTTGCGGCGGGTAGCACAGGCCCTGGTCGGCACATCCCTGGCTCGTCACGGCGAGCTTGAACTCGCCCGCCGCCTGCTCCACCGGCAGCACGATGCGAATCGTGTCGCGATGGGTTTCGACGTCCTTCTGAAAGGTCTCGTCGAACTTGATCTTGCCCTTCGGAAGCTCCGCCGTGCCGAGCGTCACGCCATCGGCGGCGAAGTGAAACTTGTCGCCGTAGAGGTAGTAGCCGGGAGCGATGTCGAACCGGATTTCGACCTGGCGCGCGTCGATCGCCCGCCCCGACAGCACGAAGGCGCGCTCGGGCTCGAGAAAGGTGTCCGCGCCGCGCGCCGCGCCGAAAGCGATCGCCAGCATCGCGAGCAGCAAGAGGCGAAGTCCCGCGGCGCCGATGGAGAAAGCGCGGATGGACGAGAGCGTGTTCATCGAACCCTCATGAAGACGCCAAGCTTATACGCGAGCTGCACTCCGAAAGGGAGTGCCCGCGCCGGGATAGGTTCCACGGCCCGGGCGCGCTCCTGGCGCGCGTCGGGGCCGGGCGCGCTATTCGGCCGCGTCGGACGCCGCCACGGCGGCGACCTCGGGCCGGTCGACAAGTTCGACGAAGGCCATCGGCGCGTTGTCGCCGACCCGAAAGCCCATCTTCAAGATGCGCGTGTAGCCGCCCGGGCGCGCCTTGTAGCGCGGCCCGATCTCGGCGAACAGCTTGGTGACGACCGCGCGATCGCGGGTGCGGTCGAACGCGAGGCGCCGGTTGGCGAGCGTCGGCTCCTTGGCGAGCGTGATCAGCGGCTCGACGACGCGGCGCAGTTCCTTCGCCTTCGGCAGCGTGGTTTTGATCGCCTCGTGGGTGAGCAGCGAGTTGCACATGTTGCGCAGCATCGCCTGGCGATGCTCCGATGTGCGGTTGAGTTTTCGCAGTCCGTGACGGTGACGCATGGTGCTGGTTTCCTTTCACTTGCTTGTATTCCGGCAGCCGTATCAGGTACTGCCGGGTGCACCGGTTTGCCGGTTCAGCGGCAACCCTTCCTGTTCGACCGCCGTGGCGGTCGTCATCCGATGACGGCCTTCAGGCCGTCTTTCCTGTTCGCGTCAGCGCTTGTCCAAACCCTGCGGCGGCCAGTTCTCGAGCCGGCCGCCGAGCGTGAGCCCGCGCGAGGCGAGCACTTCCTTGATCTCGTTGAGCGATTTGCGGCCGAGGTTCGGTGTCTTGAGCAGTTCGGTCTCGGTGCGCTGGATCAGGTCGCCGATGTAGTAGATATTCTCCGCCTTCAGGCAGTTGGCCGAGCGCACCGTGAGTTCGAGTTCGTCGACCGGGCGCAGCAGGATCGGATCGAATACGCCGGCGCGCGGCGGCGCGAACGCGGCCTCGCCGCCAAGGCCGGCCTCGCCGATGTCGATCTGCGCGAAGACGGCGATCTGCTCGACGAGGATCTTGGCCGACGCGCGGATCGCCTCTTCGGGGCTGATCGCACCGTTCGTCGCGATCTCCATCACGAGCTTGTCGAGGTCGGTGCGCTGCTCGACGCGCGCGCTCTCTACCGTATAGCTCACGCGTGCGACGGGCGAGAACGAGGCGTCGAGGACGATGCGGCCGATCGACTTCGTCGGCTCGTCGCCGTAGCGGCGCATCGTGCCGGGCACGTAGCCGCGGCCCTTCTCGACCTTGATCTGCATGTCGAGCTTGCCGCCCTGCGACAGGTGGGCGATGACGTGCTCGGGGTTGATGATCTCGACATCGTGCGGCGTCTGGATGTCGCCCGCCGTCACCGGGCCTTCGCCCTCCTTGCGCAGCACGAGCGTGACCTCGTCGCGGTTGTGCAGCTTGAAGACGACGCCCTTCAGGTTGAGCATGATGTGGACGACGTCTTCCTGCACGCCGTCGATCGTCGAGTACTCGTGCAGCACACCGGCGATCGTCACCTCGGTCGGCGCGTAGCCGACCATCGACGACAGCAGCACGCGGCGCAGCGCGTTCCCGAGCGTGTGGCCGTAGCCGCGCTCGAACGGCTCGAGCGTGACCTTGGCGCGGTTGCCGCCGAGCGGCTCGACGTTGATGGCTTTGGGTTTCAGCAGATTCGTTTGCATGGAAGTCCTGTTCGTTTCAATACCCTCGGCTCGTTACACCGATAAGGCTGATGGACCGCGCCGGTCTTGGGGCTTTCTCGTCGCTTCGTGCCGGCCCGCGAAGCGCCAGGGCCGGGGTGGCCTTCACAGGCCGGCACCCCGCCGTTCGTTTGGCGAAGGCTTATCTCGAGTACAACTCGACGATCAGCGCTTCCTTGATCTCGGCGCCGAATTCGTCGCGGTCCGGCGCCTTCTTGAAGGTGCCTTCGAGCTTGGACGCATCGACCGACACCCACGCCGGCATGCCCTGCCCTTCGGCGAGCTTGAGCGACTCGGTGACGCGCAATTGCGTCTTCGCCTTCTCGCGCACCGCGACCACGTCGCCCGCCTTGACCATGAAGGACGGGATATTGACGACCTGGCCGTTGACGGTCAGCGCCTTGTGGCCGACGAGCTGGCGTGCCTCGGCGCGCGTCGAGCCGAAACCCATGCGATAGACGACGTTGTCCAGGCGCGACTCGAGCAGCGCGAGCAGATTCGCGCCGGTGTTGCCCTTGCGGCGCTCGGCCTCGGCAAAGTAGCGGCGGAACTGGCGTTCGAGCACGCCGTACATGCGCTTGACCTTCTGCTTTTCGCGCAGCTGCAGCCCGAAGTCGGACGTGCGCGAGCCCGACATGCGCCCGTGCTGGCCGGGCTTGGCTTCGAACTTGCACTTGTCGCCGATCGGGCGACGCGCGCTCTTGAGATAGAGATCGGTGCCTTCGCGGCGGGAGAGTTTGGCCTTGGGGCCGAGATAGCGTGCCACTTGATGTCCTCTTCAATCTGACGCAGCGGACCCCGAGGGGCCCCGGCGCGAGTTCGGCGCGGATTGTTGTTCTTCGCTCGAACGTTGGCGTTGCGAAGCCGGAGGTCGGATTGCATCCGGCTTCAATGGAACCGCCGGCAGGCACGAAACCGCACCTGCCGGCGCACGAAAACAAAAGCCTAGATGCGGCGGCGCTTCTGCGGACGGCAGCCGTTGTGCGGCACCGGCGTCACATCCGAGATCAGGTTGATGCGAATGCCGAGCGCGGCGAGCGCGCGGACCGACGACTCGCGGCCGGGCCCCGGGCCCTTGATGCGGACGTCCAGATTCTTGATGCCCTGCTCCTGCGCCGCGCGGCCGGCCATCTCGGCCGCCACCTGGGCGGCGAACGGCGTCGACTTGCGCGAGCCCTTGAAGCCCTGGCCGCCGCTCGAGGCGCACGCCAGCGCGCCGCCCTGGCGGTCGGTGATCGTGATGATCGTATTGTTGAACGACGCGTGCACGTGCGCGATGCCGTCCGCAACGTTCTTGCGGGCCTTCTTGCGCACGCGCTGGGCGGCGGTATTCGGTGCTTTAGCCATGTTGACGTTCCTTCAATCTCACTTCTTGACCATGGCGCCGGACTTCTTCGGCCCCTTGCGGGTGCGCGCGTTGGTGCGGGTGCGCTGGCCGCGCACGGGCAGTCCGCGGCGATGACGGAAGCCGCGGTAGCAGCCCAGATCCATCAGCCGCTTGATATTGATCGACATCTCGCGGCGCAGGTCGCCTTCGATCTGAAATCGGCCGATCTCCTCGCGGATGCGCTCCAGATCGGCGTCGGAGAGATCCTTGATCTTGCGATCGAACGGCACACCGGCAGCGGTGCAGATTTTCTGCGCCGTCGGCCGACCGATGCCGTAGATCGCGGTCAACCCGATCTCGGTGTGCTTGTGCGGCAGGATGTTGATACCGGCAATGCGTGCCATGTCGAATGTCCTCTATTTCCTTGCTGTCCGCGCGCCTCTTGGCGCGCCTTCGTGCTGCTGGAGCGCCAGGGCCGACATCGCCCCTCGCGCTGCCGGCCTCACCCTTGGCGCTGCTTGTGGCGCGGGTCGGTGCAGATCACGCGCACGACGCCATGGCGCCGGATGATCTTGCAGTTGCGGCACATCTTCTTGACCGATGCTGCGACTTTCATTTGCTTCTCCTCGACCCCGCGAGGGGTCTGTCTCGATATTCAAACCTTCATTTGGCGCGAAAGACGATGCGCGCCCGGCTCAGGTCGTAGGGGGTCAACTCGACCGTCACCTTGTCGCCCGGCAGGATGCGGATGTAGTGCATGCGCATCTTGCCGGAGATGTGGCCCAGAACGATGTGGCCGTTCTCGAGCTTGACGCGAAATGTCGTGTTAGGGAGCTTCTCGAGAATCTCCCCCTGCATCTGGATGACGTCGTCCTTTGCCATTGATCCCTTGTTCGCTCAGCCGGCCTTGAAATTGGCCTTCTTCAGCAGCGACTCGTACTGCTGCGACATGACGTAGGACTGCACCTGGGCCCAGAAGTCCATCGTCACGACGACGATGATCAGGAGCGACGTGCCGCCGAAATAGAACGGCACGTTGTACTTGAGGATCAGGAACTCGGGCAGCAGGCACACGACCGTGATATAGATCGCGCCGCCGAGCGTCAGGCGCGTCAGGATGCGGTCGATGTGGCGCGCCGTCTGATCCCCCGGCCGGATGCCCGGAATGAAGGCGCCGCTCTTCTTCAGGTTGTCCGCCGTCTCGCGGCTGTTGAAGACGAGCGCCGTATAGAAGAAGCAGAAAAAGACGATCGCCGCCGCATAGAGTATGACGTAGATCGGCTGGCCCGGGGACAGCAGGCTGGCCAGATCCTTCAGCCAGCGCATGCTCTCACCGGTCGCGAACCAGCCCACCGCGGTGGCCGGCAGCAAAATGATCGACGACGCGAAGATCGGCGGGATGACGCCCGACATGTTGAGCTTGAGCGGCAGGTGCGACGACTGCCCGCCATAGACCTTGTTGCCGACCTGGCGCTTGGCGTAGTTGACGAGGATCTTGCGCTGTCCGCGCTCGACGAAGACGACGAAGTAGGTGACCGCGATGACGACCGCGACGATGAAGATCGCGATCGGAATATTCATCGCGCCGGTGCGGACGAGTTCGAGCAGGCCGCCGATCGCGCTCGGCAGGCCGGCCGCGATGCCGGCGAAGATGAGGATCGAGATGCCGTTGCCCAGACCCCGCTCGGTGATCTGCTCACCGAGCCACATCAGGAACATCGTGCCCGCGGTCAGGCTCACCATCGCCGTGATCCGGAAACCGAAGCCCGGCGCGATGACGAGGCCGGGCGAGCTCTCGAGCGCGATCGCGATCGACAGCGACTGAAAGAGCGACAGGCCGAGCGTGCCGTAGCGCGTGTACTGCGTGATCTTGCGCCGCCCGGCCTCGCCCTCCTTCTTCAGCGCCTCGAGCGTCGGCACGACGTAGGTCATCAACTGCATGATGATCGACGCCGAGATATACGGCATGATGCCGAGCGCGAAGACGGTGAAGCGCGACAGCGCCCCGCCCGAGAACATGTTGAACAGGCTCAGTATCCCGCCCTGCTGGCCCTTGAAGAGCTGCTGCAGCGAGACGGGGTCGATCCCCGGCACCGGAATGTGCGCGCCGATGCGGTAGACGACGAGCGCCAGCAGCAGAAACGTCAAGCGGCGACGCAGGTCGCCGAACTTGCCGCTCTTTGCGAGTTGATTCGCGTTGGTGGCCACGTGCGGTCGGTTTCCTCTTGCGGGTCGGCCGGCCTCAGGCGACCGAGCCGCCGGCGGCTTCGATCGCCGCCCTGGCGCCCGCGGTCGCCGCGATGCCGGTGAGCGTGACCTTCTTCGTCAGCTTGCCCGCGGCGAATACCTTGACCGCGCGCACGAGTTCGGGCACGAGCCCGGCCTGCTTCAGGGTCAGGACGTCGATCTCGGCGACCGGCAGCCGCTCGAGGTCGGAGAGCCGGATCTCGGCGTTGAAGCGCAGCGTGCGCGACTTGAAGCCGCGCTTGGGCAGGCGGCGCTGCAGAGGCATCTGGCCGCCTTCGAACCCGACCTTGTGATAGCCGCCGGCACGGGACTTCTGCCCCTTGTGGCCGCGGCCCGCGGTCTTGCCCAGGCCGCTGCCGATGCCGCGACCGACGCGCCGCTTGGCGTGCTTCGCGCCGCCGGCCGGCTTGATCGTGTTGAGTTCCATTTCGTATCCAGTCTTGCCGTGCGGCTCAGAGCACCTGCACGAGATAGTCGACCTTGTTGATCATCCCGCGCACGGCGGGGGTGTCTTCGAGGACGGAGACGCTGTTGAGCTTGCGCAGGCCGAGGCCGCGCACCGTCGCGCGATGCGACTGCCGCGTCCCTGCGACGCTGCGCACCAGCTTCACCTTGACCGTCTTCTTCTCGCTCATCTTCGTTCTCCCGTTCCTTTGCCGCGTGGCGCTCAGCCGAAGATCTCTTCGACCGTCTTGCCGCGCTTGGCGGCGATTTCCGCCGGCGTATTGGTGTGCTTGAGCGCATCGAGCGTGGCGCGCACCAGGTTGTAGGGGTTCGTCGATCCGAGACTCTTGGCAACGATATCGGTCACGCCCATCACCTCGAAAACCGCGCGCATCGGGCCGCCGGCGATGATGCCGGTGCCGGCCGGCGCCGGGGCGACCAGCACGTGTGCCGCGCCATGCTCGCCGACGACGCGGTGATGGATCGTGCCTTCCTTCAGCGAGACCTTGATCAGGTTGCGCCGCGCATCCTGCATCGCCTTCGTCACGGCGACCGGCACTTCCTTCGATTTGCCCTTGCCCATGCCGATGCGGCCGTCGCCGTCGCCGACCACCGTCAGCGCCGCGAAGCCGAGAATGCGACCGCCCTTGACGACCTTCGTGACGCGGTTGACCGCGATCATCTTCTCCTTCAGGCCGTCTTCGCTCGCTTCGGTCGGCGCACGGGGTTGAAACTTTGCCATTGTCGAAATCCTTGATCGCTGCTCTTGCGAGTCTGTTGCGCGCGGTTAGAACTGCAGGCCGGCCGCACGCGCGGCTTCGGCCAGGGCCTTGACGCGGCCGTGGTAGGCGTAGCCGGCGCGGTCGAAGGCGACCTTCTCGATGCCGGCCGCCTTGGCGCGTTCGGCGATGCGCGTGCCGACCGCTTCCGCCGCCGCCGCGTTGCCGCCCTTGCCCGGTGCGCCGAGTTGCTTGCGCACTTCGGCCTCGGAGGTCGACGCGCTCGCCAGCACGCGCGCGCCATCGTCTGAGATGACGCTCGCGTAGATATGCAGGTTGGAGCGGAACACCGTAAGGCGCGCGACGCGCTGCTTGGCGATCCGGTTGCGGGTGGAGCGCGCGCGGCGTTGGCGCTGTTCGGACTTGTTCAACATGTGCGGGCTCCTTACTTCTTCTTGGTTTCCTTGAGCGTGACCTTTTCGTCGGCGTAGCGGATGCCCTTGCCCTTGTAGGGCTCGGGCGGCCGGATGGCGCGCACTTCGGCGGCGACCTGGCCGACGGCCTGGTTGTCGGCGCCCTTGATCACGATCTCGGTCTGCGACGGTGTCGTCACCGTCACGCCGGCGGGCATGTCCTTCACGACCGGATGCGAGAACCCGATCTGCAGGTTGAGCCTGGCACCTTGCGCCTGGGCGCGAAAACCGACGCCGACGAGCGTGAGCTTCTTCTCGAAGCCCTTGCTAACGCCCTCGACCATATTGGCGAGCAGCGCCCGCATCGTGCCCGACATCGCATCGGTGCCCGGCGCATCACCGACCGGTGCGACGACGAGCCGGCCGTCTTCCTTGCGGATCGAAACCATCGGGTTCGCGGCGCGCGCGAGCGAGCCGAGCGCGCCCTTGACGCTGATTTGCTCGGCGGTGATCGCCACGTCCACGCCTTGCGGGATGGCGATCGGCATTTTTCCTACGCGGGACATTGCAGCCTCTCCTGGGTCATACCTTGCGCGGCGTCGTCGATCACGAGACGTAGCACAGCACTTCGCCGCCGATTCCGCTCTGGCGCGCCTTGCGGTCGGTCATCACGCCACGCGGCGTCGTGACGATCGCCACGCCCAGGCCGTTCATCACGCTCGGAATGTCGTGGCGGCCCTTGTAGACGCGCAGGCCGGGGCGGCTCACGCGCTCGATGTGCTCGATCACCGGGCGCCCGGCGTAGTACTTCAGCGCGATCTCGAGCTGCGGCTTGGCGGCTTCGCCGCGGACGGCGAAATCGTCGATGTAGCCCTCGTCCTTCAGGACCTGCGCGATCGCCACCTTCAGCTTGGATGACGGCATCACGGCAACCGCCTTCTCCACCGCCTGCGCATTGCGGATGCGCGTCAGCATATCGGCGATAGGATCACTCATGCTCATGCGAATTTCTCCTGATCGGGCCGACTACCAGCTGGCCTTGATGATGCCGGGGATGTCGCCGGCGAAGGCGAGATCGCGGATCTTGTTGCGGCCCAGACCGAACTTGCGGAAGGTTCCGCGCGGGCGCCCGGTCAGCGCGCAACGGTTGCGCTGGCGCGTCGGGTACGCGTTGCGCGGGAGCTTTTGCAGCTCCAGGCGCGCGGCATAGCGTTCCTCGTCGGACTTCTTGGCATCGTTGGCGATCGCCTTGAGTTCGGCATGCTTCTTCGCATGCTTGGCGACCAGCGCATCGCGCTTGAGTTCGCGCTGGATGAGGGAGAGTTTGGCCACGGGTCTGCCCCTGTCTTAGTTCTTGAACGGGAACTTGAAGCCGGCGAGCAGCGCCTTGCACTCGTCGTCGGTCTTCGCGGTCGTCGTGATGCTGATGTTCAGACCGCGCAGCGCGTCGATCTTGTCGTAGTCGACTTCCGGAAAGATGATCTGTTCCTTGACGCCGACGTTGTAGTTGCCGCGGCCGTCGAACGCGCGCCCGGAGATGCCGCGGAAGTCGCGCACGCGCGGCAGCGCGATGGTGACGAATCGGTCCAGGAACTCGTACATCTGCACACCGCGCAGCGTGACCATGCAGCCGACCGGCACGTTGTCGCGGATCTTGAAGCCGGCAATCGCCTTCTTCGACTTCGTGACGACGGGCTTCTGGCCGGCGATGCTCGCGAGGTCGGAAACCGCGTGGTCCATCACCTTCTTGTCGGCCACCGCCTCGCTCACGCCCATGTTGAGGGTGATCTTGGTGAGGCGCGGCACCTCCATCGTCGACTTGTAGCCGAACTTCTTCATCAGCTCGGGCACGATCGTGTCGCGATAGACAGCCCGCAGCCGGGCGCGTTGTTGTTCAGCCATGTGCGGGCCCCTTAAGCCGTGATCTGCTCGCCGCTGGACTTGAAGACGCGAACCTTCTTGCCATCGGCGAGCAGCTTGATCCCGACGCGGTCGGCCTTCGCCGTCGTCGCGTTGTAGATCGCCACATTGGATTGATGGATCGGCATCGTCTTGCTGATGACGCCGCCCGTCGTGCCCTTCATCGGGTTGGGCTTGACGTGCTTCTTGACGATGTTGACGCCCTCGACGCTCAGGTGGTCGGCATCGACGCGCGCGAGCACCTTGCCGCGCTTGCCCTTGTCGCGGCCGGTCAAGACGATGACCTCGTCGCCCTTGCGGATCTTGTTCATGAGTCTTCCTTGGCCTTTGCGCTCAGAGCACTTCGGGTGCGAGCGAAACGATCTTCATGAAGCGCTCGGTGCGCAGCTCGCGCGTCACCGGGCCGAAGATGCGGGTGCCGATCGGCTCGAGCTTGGCATTGAGCAGCACGGCGGCGTTGCCGTCGAACTTGACGAGCGAGCCGTCCGGCCGGCGCACGCCCTTGGCGGTGCGAACGACGACGGCGCTGTAGATCTCGCCCTTCTTGACCCGGCCGCGCGGCGCGGCTTCCTTGATCGAGACTTTGATCACGTCGCCGATCGCCGCATAGCGCCGCTTGGAGCCGCCCAGCACCTTGATGCACATGACGGACTTCGCGCCAGTGTTGTCCGCGACGTCGAGTCGCGATTGCATTTGAATCATGTTCAGTCCCCAACTTGTCCCATCTATGCCGCGGTGACGGTCACCGCGGCGCGCTGGTCAGTCTTGGGCCCGTCACCAAGGCATCCCGGCGGGCTGTCCTGGCGGTATGGGCGGAGCCGCTGTCCCGCATCCCCTCGCAAGAAGGGGCGAATCAGCAACGAAGCTTTAAATTATGTCACGAAACCGGCAGCAGCGTCAAATGGCCTGCATCGCGCACCGCATGCAGCGCCTTGCGCGCTGCATCTGTTGCGCCGTTGCGTCAGGACTTGGCCTGCGCCAGCATCGTCGCCGCGTCGCTCACCTCGAACTTGCCCGGCGCCTCGATATTGAGCGTCTTCACGACGCCGTTGTCGACCAGCATCGAATAGCGCTGCGCGCGCATGCCCATGCCCTTGGACGTGAGGTCGAGCGTGAGGCCGGTCGCGCGCGCGAAATCGGCGCTGCCGTCGGCCATCATGCGCACCGCGCCCTGTGTCTTGTGATCGCGCCCCCAGGCGCCCATCACGAAGGCGTCGTTCACGGAGACGCACCAGATCTCGTCGATCCCGGCGCCCTTGAGCTGCGAGGCCATCTGCACATAGCCCGGCAGGTGCTTTGCCGAGCAGGTCGGCGTATAGGCGCCAGGCAGCCCGAAGATGGCAATCTTCTTGCCGGCCGCGGCCTTTTCGATGTCGAAGCTGTTGGGGCCGATCGAACAGCCTTCGCCTTCGACCTCGATGAACTCCTGCAGGCTGCCGGCGGGCAGCTTGTCGCCGATCTTGATCATGAGGAATGCTCCTGGGGTGGTATCGGGAGGCGGCCGCCGCCTCGCGCCGAAACGAGCGACGGCCGGTCGCCCACTATGTCAGCGATCCGGCCGTCGGGTCGGGCGGCCCGCGATTGACCCTTTTCTCAAGCAAATGTCGCTTTGCCACTTTGCTTGACCCCCCACGGGGGGCGGGCCGGGCTTGGCCCGGCCCTGGGTCGCTCGGAGAGGCTCGCGGGCGATGCAGGTGTCAGACCACCGGCGCCTTTTCGATCAGCCGAGTCACGACCCAGGCCTTGGTCTTCGAGATCGGGCGGCACTCCGAGATCTCGACCACGTCGCCCGACTTGCATTCGTTGCTCTCGTCGTGCGCGTGGTACTTGCTCGTGCGGGCGACGATCTTGCCGTAGAGCTCGTGCTTGGTGCGGCGCTCGATCAGCACCGTGATCGTCTTCGCGCGCTGGTCGCTGACGACCTTGCCGATCAGCGTGCGGGTATTCTTCACCGGCGCCGCGGCCTGCGTTGCGTCGCTCATTTGGCGGCCCTCTTCTTCTCTGCCAGCACCGTCTTGGCGCGTGCGATATCGCGCCGCGTCTTGCCCAGAGCGGCGTGGTTGTTCAGTTGCTGGGTGGCCCGTTGCATGCGCAGGCCGAAGTGGGCCTTGAGCAGTTCGGACACTTCCTTTTGCAGCCCGGCAATATCCTTGCCGCGCAGTTCGGATGCTTTCATGGTCGTCTCTTCTGTGTTCGCGGCTCAGGCGCCCACCTGGCGCGCGACGAAGGTCGTGCGCAGCGGCAGCTTGGCCGAGGCGAGCAGGAAGGCCTCGCGGGCGAGGGCCTCCGGAACGCCGTTGATCTCGTAGAGCACCTTGCCGGGCTGGATCTCGGCGACGTAGTACTCCGGGTTGCCCTTGCCGTTGCCCATCCGGACTTCGGCCGGCTTCTGCGAGATCGGCTTGTCCGGAAAGATGCGGATCCAGATCCGGCCGCCGCGCTTGACGTGGCGCGAAATCGCGCGCCGCGCGGCCTCGATCTGACGTGCCGTGATGCGGCCGCGCTCGGTGGCCTTGAGGCCGAAATCGCCGAACGAGACATCCGCGCCACGCGTGGCGATGCCCGTGTTGCGGCCCTTTTGCTCCTTGCGGAACTTGCGACGTGCTGGTTGCAGCATGCTCGATTACTCCTCTTTCGGCTCGGCAGGAGCGGCGGGCGCTGCCACCTTGCGAACTCGTTTGACGGCACCGGTCTTCGGCCCGTCGACACCGGCGGGCGGCGCGGCCGCGGCATCGGCCGGCCCGGCCGAGCGCGGCGCACCGCGATCGACACCGCCGCCCGGACGCCCACGGCCCGCCGGTGCGCCCGGACGGGGGCCACGGCGCGGACGCCGATCGTCGCCCTCGGCATCGGGACGGGCGACGAGGCCGGGCGACTCGCCATTGGCCAGCCGGTCACCGCGATAGACCCAGCACTTGACGCCGATCACGCCGTAGGTCGTCTTCGCTTCCGAGAAGCCGTAGTCGATATCGGCCTTGAGCGTGTGCAGCGGCACGCGGCCCTCGCGATACCACTCGCAGCGCGCGATCTCGATGCCGTTCAGGCGCCCCGACGACATGATCTTGATGCCCTGCGCGCCCAGGCGCATCGCGTTTTGCATCGCGCGCTTCATCGCGCGGCGGAACATGATGCGCTTCTCGAGCTGCTGCGTGATGCTGTCGGCGATCAGCTGCGCGTCGACCTCGGGCTTGCGCACTTCCTCGATATTGACGGCCACTGGCACGCCAAGGCGGCGCGTCAGCTCGGCCTTCAGGTTCTCGATATCCTCGCCCTTCTTGCCGATCACGACTCCGGGCCGCGCCGAGTAGATCGTGATCCGCGCGTTCTTGGCCGGACGCTCGATCAGGATGCGCGAGACGGCGGCGTTCTTCAACCGCGCCTTCAGGAACTCGCGCACCTTCAGGTCTTCGGCCAGCATGCCGGCGAAGTTCTTGCTCGACGCGTACCAGCGCGAAGACCAGTTGCGGGTGACGGGCAGACGAAAGCCGGTCGGATGAATCTTTTGTCCCATGTCGTGCCCTTAGTTGCCGACGGTGATGTAGATGTGCGCGGTCGGCTTGCTGATGCGGTTGCCGCGGCCCTTGGCGCGCGCGGAAAAGCGCTTCAGCGTGGCACCCTGCTCGACGTAGATCGTCTTGACCTTGAGCTCGTCGATATCGGCGCCGTCGTTGTGCTCGGCGTTCGCGATCGCCGACTCGAGGCACTTCTTGATGATGCCGGCCGACTTCTTCGGGGTCAGCGTCAGGATGTCGAGCGCCTGGGCGACGGGGCGGCCGCGGACGAGGTCGGCAACCAGCCGGCCCTTGTCTGCCGAGAGACGAACGCCACGGACGATTGAACGGGTTTCCATCGTCGTCATTCCCTTACTTCTTGTTGGCCTTCTTGTCGGCCGGGTGGCCCTTGAAGGTGCGCGTGAGCGCAAATTCGCCGAGCTTGTGACCGACCATCTGCTCCGTCATGTAGACGGGCACATGCTGCTTGCCGTTGTGGACGGCGATCGTGATGCCGATGAAATCGGGCAGGATCGTCGAGCGGCGCGACCAGGTCTTGATCGGCTTCTTGTCCTTCGAGGCGACGGCCTTCTCGACCTTGGCAAGCAGGTGGTGGTCGACGAACGGGCCCTTCTTGAGTGAGCGGGTCATGCCACTGTTCCCTTACTTCTTGCGCCGCGAGACGATGAACGTCTGCGTACGCTTGTTGCTGCGAGTGCGATAGCCCTTGGTCATCGTGTTCCACGGCGAGACCGGCACCTGGCCTTCGCCGGTGCGCCCTTCGCCGCCGCCGTGCGGGTGGTCGACCGGGTTCATCGCGACGCCGCGCACCGTCGGGCGGATGCCCTTCCAGCGCTTGGCGCCGGCCTTGCCGTACTGGCGCAGGCTGTGCTCTTCGTTGCTCACCTCGCCGATCGTCGCGCGGCAGTCGATGTGGATGCGGCGCACCTCGCCCGAGCGCATGCGGACCTGGGCGTACATGCCTTCGCGCGCGAGCAGCGTGCAGGCGGTGCCGGCCGAGCGCGCGACCTGCGCGCCCTTGCCCGGCAGCAGTTCGATGCAATGGATCGTCGAGCCGACCGGGATATTGCGGATCGGCAGCGTATTGCCGGCCTTGATCGGCGCCTCTGCGCCCGACATCAGCATGGCACCGACCTCCAGCCCGCGCGGCGCGATCACATAGCGGCGCTCGCCGTCGGCGTAGCACACGAGCGCGATGTGCGCGGTGCGGTTCGGGTCGTACTCGATGCGCTCGACCTTGGCCGGGATGCCGTCCTTGTTGCGCACGAAATCGACGACCCGGTAGTGGTGCTTGTGACCGCCGCCCTTGTGGCGGATCGTGATGTGGCCGTTGTTGTTGCGGCCGGCATTTTGCATCTGCGGCTCGAGCAGCGACGCCTCGGGGCGCCCCTTGTACAGGTGCGCGTGCACCACCTTGACGACGGCGCGCCGGCCGGGCGAGGTGGGTTTGACTTTGACGACAGCCATTTAAGCGCCCTCTCCGACGAAATTGAGCTCCTGCCCCGCCTTCAGCGAGACATAGGCCTTCTTGACGTGGTCGCGGCGGCCGATGGTCTTTCCGGTGCGCTTGACCTTGCCCTTGTGCTGCACGGTCTGGACGGATTCGACCTCGACCTTGAACATCAGCTCGACCGCGGCCTTGATCTCGGGCTTGGTCGCATCGCGCAGCACCTTGAAGAGCACCTGGTTGTGCTTCTCGGCGAGCATCGTGCCCTTCTCGCTCACGATCGGCGCGACGAGCACCTGCGCGAGGCGGCCCTCGTTGAGTTTTCGATCCGCGCTCATGCCAGCATCTCCCTCAGTTGCTCCATCGCGCCCTTGGTCACGAGCACCTTCTTGTAGTACACGAGCGAGAGCGGATCGGCGTAGCGCGGCTCGACGACCAGCACGTTGGCGAGGTTGCGCGACGCGAGCATCAGGTTCTCGTCGACCTGCTCGGCGATGACGAGCACCGAGTCGAGCCCCATCGCCTTGAACTTGGCGGCCAGCGCCTTCGTCTTGGGCGAATCGACCGTGATCGAATCGACCACCGCAAGGCGTCCTTCGCGCACGAGCTGCGAGAAGATCGCCGCCATGCCGGCGCGGTACATCTTCTTGTTGACCTTGTGCGTGAAATTCTCGTCGGGCGAGTTCGGGAAGATGCGGCCGCCTCCGCGCCACAGCGGCGAAGAGGTCATGCCGGCGCGCGCACGGCCGGTGCCCTTCTGGCGCCACGGCTTCTTCGTCGAGTGCTTGACCATCGTGCGGTCCTTCTGGGCCCGCGTGCCCTGACGGGCATTCGCCTGGAAAGCGACGACGACCTGGTGCACCAGCGCTTCGTTGTAGTCGCGCGCGAAGACGGTATCGGGTGCGTCGACCTTGGACGTCGCCTGGCCCTGATCGTTGAGGAGCTCGATCTGCATCACTGGGCTCCCTTCGTCGCCGCGTCGGCGGACTTGGCCTTCACTGCGGGACGCACGACCACGTGGCCGTTCTTCGCCCCGGGCACGGCGCCGCGCACGAGCAGCAGTTGTCGCGCCTCGTCGATGCGCACGATATCGAGGTTCTGGACCGTCTTCGTCACGTCGCCGCGATGCCCTGACATCTTCTTGCCAGGAAAGACCCGGCCCGGATCCTGCGCCATCGAGATCGAGCCCGGCACATTGTGCGAACGGCTGTTGCCGTGCGAGGCGCGCTGCGAGCCGAAGTTGTGACGCTTGATCGTGCCGGTGAAACCCTTGCCGATCGACGTGCCCTGCACGTCCACCCGCTGGCCGACGGCGAACAGCGCGACCGGCAACTGCGCGCCCGGCTGATAGCCGGCGGCAACATCGGCCGAGACGCGGAATTCCTTCAAAACGGTACCGGCTTCGACACCCGCCTTCGCGAGGTGGCCGGCTTCGGGCTTGGTCACGCGCGATGCCTTGCGCGCGCCGAACGCCACTTGCAGGGCGTTGTAGCCGTCCGTCGCTTCGGTCTTGACCTGGGCGACGCGGTTGTTGGACACGTCGAGCACCGTCACCGGCACGGCGTCGCCGTCGTCGGTGTAGATGCGCATCATGCCCACCTTGCGGCCCAGCAGCCCGAGATGGTTGCTAAGACTCATGGTTCTTCTCCAGCCCCGCACGCTCGCGCAGGCAAGGCCTTTGTTTCGAATGCCCGACATCGATTGGCCGGACTGACTGTTCGCCCTGCGCGAAGCGCCTGACGAAACCCGGCGCGCCCGAGGGCGTGCTGGGGAAAGCCGGGTATTGTAGCAGTTGTGCGCACGCGCACAATGCCACGCGCTCCGGCGCGGCGCCCTGTCTATTGCAGCTTGATCTCGACGTCCACGCCGGCCGGCAGATCGAGCTTCATCAAGGCATCGACCGTCTTGTCTGTCGGGTCGATGATGTCCATCAGGCGCAGATGGGTGCGGATCTCGAACTGGTCGCGCGAGGACTTGTTCACGTGCGGCGAACGCAGCACGTCGAAGCGCTCGAGGCGCGTCGGCAGCGGCACCGGGCCCTTGACGACGGCACCGGTGCGCTTGGCGGTATCGACGATCTCGAGCGCCGACTGGTCGATCAGCTTGTAGTCGAACGCCTTCAGGCGGATGCGGATCTTTTGCTTTTGCATGACTGTCTTTCAAAGAGCAGTGCAGCCCGGCTTCGATTCACACGGGCTGCGGGGTGGATACACGGCATGCCGGCGGCCCGCGCCGCCGGCACTGCAGGTCATGCACGGACTATTCGATGATCTTCGCCACGACCCCCGCGCCGACGGTGCGGCCGCCCTCGCGGATCGCAAAGCGCAGCCCCTCTTCCAT
>CALMIL010000262.1 GCA_937864005.1 uncultured Burkholderiales bacterium | reverse complement strand
ATCGCACTGCGCGTGCATCCGGACGACGAGCCGCTCGTCGCGCTGGGCGCCGGCGAGGCGCTGGCCGCGCGCGGCGCACGCCTCGTCGCCGACGCCGCCGTCGCACGCGGCGGCTGCAGCGTCGACTCCGATATCGGCGCGGTCGACGCGACGCTGGCGACGCGCTGGGCGCGCGCGGCCGCGGCGCTCGGCTGCGAGCTACCTTGGGAGGCGGACCCCGCATGAACGTGCAGACGCAACACCGCGCGCCGGATGCCGACGTGTCGCCGCTCGCCGCCGAAGGCGTGCTGCCGCGCCACGCGCCGCAGTTCGCCGATCTGCCCGCCGACTGGCGCCGCTTTCTCGTCGACATGCAGGATTTCGCGGCCGAGCCGGTCGCGCTCGAGTCGCAGGGCACGCTGGTGCGCGTCGCCGGCCTCGTTCTCGAGGCGGCCGGCGTCCGCCTTCCGGTCGGCTCGGTCTGCGACGTGCAGATGCCCGGCCAGCCGCCGGTGCAGGCCGAGGTGGTCGGCTTCTCGGGCGACCGCGCCTACCTGATGCCCAGCGGCGAAGTGCACGGCCTCGTCAGCGGCGCGCGCGTCGTGCCGCGCGCCTCGCCGATCGTGCAGCTCGCGCTCGGCGCGGCGCGCCACCCCTGGCGGCGGCGCGAAGACCGCACGCTGCATCTGGCGGTCGGCGAGGGCCTGCTCGGCCGGGTCGTCGATTCGCAGGGCGCGCCGCTCGACCGCAAGGGGCCGCTTACCGGCGTCCACAACGAGCCGCTCGTGCGCCGGCCGATCAACGCGATGGACCGCGATCCGATCCGCGAGCCGCTCGACACCGGCGTGCGCGCGATCAACGCGATGCTCACCGTCGGCCGCGGCCAGCGCATCGGGCTCTTCGCCGGCACCGGCGTCGGCAAGTCGGTGCTGCTCGGCATGATGGCGCGCTATACCGCCGCCGACGTGATCGTCGTCGGCCTGATCGGCGAGCGCGGCCGCGAGGTGAAGGAGTTCATCGAGGACATCCTGGGCGAAGGCGGCCTCGCCCGCTCGGTCGTCGTCGCCGCGCCGGCCGACGCCCCGCCGCTGACGCGCATGCAGGGCGCGAACTACGCGACGGCGATCGCCGAGCACTTCCGCGACCGCGGGCTGCACGTGCTGCTGCTGATGGATTCGCTGACGCGCTATGCGATGGCGCAGCGCGAGATCGCGCTCGCGATCGGCGAGCCGCCCGCCACCAAGGGCTATCCGCCGTCGTGCTTCGCGAAGCTGCCGCAGCTCGTCGAGCGCAGCGGCAACGGCATCCACGGCGTCGGCTCGATCACCGCGTTCTACACCGTGCTGACCGAGGGCGACGACCCGCAGGACCCGATCGCCGACGCCGCGCGCGGCATCCTCGACGGCCACATCGTGCTCTCGCGCGAGCTGGCCGAGGCCGGGCACTTCCCGGCGATCGACATCGAGCGCTCGATCTCGCGCGTGATGACGAACGTCGCCGAAGCCGGCCACGTCGAAGCGGCGCGCCGCCTGCGCCAGCTCCACTCGCGGCACGCGAAGGCGCGCGACCTGATCGCACTCGGCGCCTACGTGCCGGGGCACGACGCCGATCTGGACCTTGCCGTCGCCCTCGCGCCGCAGATCGGCACCCTGCTGCAACAAGGCATGCACAGCCGCGCGACGCTCGAAGACAGCGTGAGCGCGCTGCACGCCGTGCTCGCCGATTGACCGAACCCTCTTGCCGCCGCCCGAGACGACGCCGATGAACGCCATGCAATCCCTCCTCACCCTGCTCGCCCACGCCGAGCGCGAACGCGACGCCGCGCTCGCCGCGCTGCGCGGCTGCCAGATCGAGCAGCGCAACGCCCAGGCGCAGGCCGATCAGCTGCAGCGCTACCGAAGCGACTACGAACAGCGCTGGAGCAGCGAGTTCAGCCGCAGCGGCCAGATCGCGATCGTCCATTGCTACCAGGGCTTCGTGACGCGGCTCACGCAGGCGATCGAGCAGCAGTCGCACGCCGCCCGGATTGCCGCGCAGCGCATGGCGCAGGCCGAAGCGGCGTGGCGCGAGTGCGAGCTGCGTGTCGCCTCGGTCGGCAAGCTGATCGGCAGGCGCAACCTGGCGCTGCGCGAACAGGAGAACCGGCGCGAGCAGAGGCTCCAGGACGACCAGGCCACCCGCATGGCCTTCGAGCGCCGTACGAACCGCTTCGCTCCAGCCTGAGCCGCGCGGCCACCGAGGAGCTGCGATGCCCGCCCCGCTCACGATCCCGACACCCGGCACACCCGAAGGCAAGGCGGTCGGCCCGAACCGCTATTCGCCGCAGAACGACGGACCCTCCCCGGAACAGCGCTTCGCGGCGCTGCTGCAGCAGCGTCGGGAGGCGCAGCCGCAACAGCGTTCCGAGCCGAAAGCCGCAGCAAAGCCACCCGCCAACCCTACCCGCAACGATACGAAGCGCGATCGGGCGGACCAAGCGGCGCAAGGCAGCTCCGCCAGCGCCGCACCGCCCGAAGCGTCGACCGGCTGCGAGGCGGCGAAGCCCGGCTCGGCGGGCAAGACGCCGACGCAAGGCGAAGGGGATCGGCGCGAGTTGCCGATCGTCGACCTGCGGGTGGGGTCGCCCGACATCGCCATCGACGGCACGACGCCGGCCGACTCGTCGGGCGCGGACCCTCGCATCGAAGGCGCATCCCACGCGGATGATATGCTGGCCACCGATCCCGCCTTCTGGCCCGCAATTCCGCAGGCCCCGACCGGCGCCGCGACGACCGCCCGCGGCGCAACACAAGACCTGCGGATCGGCCTGGGCGGCGGCACGCCGGCGGCGGTTGCTGCCGGCAACGCGCATGCCAGCCTGCCGCTGGCTGGCGGCGCAACGGGCGACGCCGGCCAGCACGGCGCGGGACGCGGCGACGAGCGGGGCACGGCGGCCGAGAACGCGGCCGCGCTCATCGATGCAGCGGCAACCAGCGCAAAGACGGAGGCATCGACGAACGCCGCGGCAGACCGCTTCGCGCTGCCGCCGCGCGCGCCCGATGCGGGCGTGCCGGGCTTTGCCGCCGCCGCGGCGCAGCACCGCATCGACGCCAGTCCGATGCCAACGGCCGCGCTTGCGACGCCGCTTGCCGCGCCCGACTTCGCGAAGGCGCTCGGCGCGCAGGTGAGCCTGTTCGCGCGCAACGGCCTGGCGCAAGCCGAACTGCAGCTGACACCGGCCGAGATGGGCCCGATCCGCGTCCACATCGCGATCGACGGCGCGCACGCGCGGGTCGATTTCGCGGCCGATTCGGCGGCGACGCGCCAGGTCATCGAGCGGGGGTTGCCCGAACTCGCATCGGCGCTGCGCGAGCAGGGCCTGACGCTTTCGGGCGGCGGCGTCTTCGAGCGCGCGCCGGACCAGCGTGGTGAGCGCGACTCCGCGCAGTCCGGCGAGCTGACCGGTCGCAGCCGTCGCCGCGCCGCGGCGGTCGACGCCAGTACGCAGCCGCTGCGCATCCGGCCGGCCGCCGTGCATCCCGGGGGCATCGATCTGTACGCCTGAAACCAGCAGCTTGACAGCGCGCAGCGCCGAGCCTACAACGCTTCTTCCTTGCGCCCGAGGAGAAGCCATGCGACTTGCGATCCCTGTGGTCATTGTTGCGCTTGCCTGCGCAAGCCCGGCGTACCCGGACACCGCGTCGTCCAAAGAAGCACCCGACATGCTTCGGAGGCTGACCCCGTTCCTGGCGGATTACAACGCGCTCCTTCTCGGCGGGCGGCCACAGGATTGCACGACCTTTCCACCTCTGCCCCTGATCCCGACGTGCGTGATCGAAGTCGCCGTCTGGCTCGTCAACTCGAATGGGATCGACTACTGCGTGACGCAATTTCCGGCCGAGACGACGTTCAATAGGCTGACACGCGTGGTCTGGAAACTGAAGGACCACGTTCTCACCTCGCAAACCACCGGGAACACCTACAACATCGCGTTCCACGAAAGCTACGGCATCCTCCCGTACCGCGATCGGTTCGGCCAATTGCTGGGCGGAGGAATCGGTGACGGCACGACCGCCAACAACTGGTGGTACCGCCGCTTCAACCTGTACACGGACAAGGATCCAGCGATCGTCTATGTGCCGCTGATCCTGCAGACCCTGAGCACGAACGACAAAATCGTCGGCGTCTGCGCGGTCGGCGACCCGAGGATGGTGAATACCTGAAGCGCCGCTGCGTCTGACGTGGCGTCAGGCGGGCTCGGCAAGGAGCGGTGCGAGCGCGTCGAGGCGGCGGCAGAGTTCGGAATCGGCGCCACAGCCGAGCTGCTTCGCGGCCGACCTCGCGTGGTCGAAGGCGGCCCGGGCCGCCTTCCCGTCACCGGCCAGGGATTCGATCTCGGCGCGGTCGCACTGCAGCAGCGCGAAGCTCAGGCGATCCGACATCGTGGCCAGCAACGCCTCGGCAGCATCGATGGAGTCGCGCGCCTGCGCCGCACGCCCCCATCGCGCCTGCGCGACGGCGAGGTAGCCCAGGAACTGGCCCTCCTTGCGCCGATCACCATCGGCGCGGGCACCCTCGACCGCGCGAAGAAGGCAGTCGTTCGCCTCTTCGAGTCGCCCCTGGGCGGTAAGCAACATGCCGAGATTGCACAACACCGTGTACTCGAGATGCACGTGGCCGATCCGGCGCGCCAGGCGCAGCGCCGAGTCGAACTGTTCCTGTGCGTCGGCGTTGCGTCCCTGCTCCTGGTGCAGCAGGCCGAGGTTGCAGCGTGCATTGCCCTCCCAGCGCGTATCGCCGAGCTCGCCCGCCAGCACGAGCGACTGTTCGTAGTGATCACGCGCGATATCGAGCTGTCCCTGGTCGTGGTGCAGGCCACCCAGGTTGCCCAACAGACCGCCCTCCATGCGTCGGTCGCCGATCTGGCGCGCCAGTGCCAACGCCTGCTCGAAGAACTGCCGCGCTTCGCTCCAGCGTGCCTGATGATCCATGTGCTGGCCGAACTGGTTCAATACCAGCATCTGCAGCGGCACGTCGGCAAGCGTGCGTGTTAGTTCGAGCGCCTCCCGCAGGCTCGCGACCGCATCGTCGAACTGACCGTCGCGCGTCTGCCGGCTCGCCGACGCGACGAGCAGTCGCACGATGCATGCGTGCGCGCCGGCCACGCGCGCACGGCGAAGGCCCTCATCGATCTGTTCGCGAGACTCGTTCACATGCCCCAGCATGTCGAGCGCTTCGCCCGCCACCCAGTGCACGTATGCGCGCTGCTCGTCGCTCGAGGTTTCGATCGCGGCCACCGTCCGCGCCAGATCCACCGCCGCCCGATACGGACCGGTCAGGCGCAGCGCAGCCCACGCTCCGACCAGGCAGCCGGTGGCTGCGGCGGCGTCATCGGCCTGCGCCGCGGCGCGGCAGGCCATCACCAGATTGTCGGTCTCGACGCAGCGCTGGGCGGTCGCGGCGCGGTCGTCCAGCGTCGCGAAATAGCGCCAGTGGCGAGCCCTCGCCGCGGCGGCATAGGCCGGCCCGCTTGCCGCAAAGCTGCCCTCGGTGCACAGCCGCCGAAGCGCGTAGTCGCGCACCGTCTCGAGCAGATCGAAGCGCTCGTCGCCGGCGCTGCGCAGCAGGCTCTTGTCGACCAGGCGCTGCAGGGTATCGAGAACGTCGAGCGGGTCGCGCCCTGCGGGCTCGATCACCGCGATGGCGGCTTCGAGTGCGATGCCTCCCTCGAATACCGCAAGCGTGGACAACGCCGCCTTCTCACCCTCGGTCAGCAAATCCCAGGACCAGTCGATCGCGGCGCGCAGTGTGGCCTGCCGATCCTGGCGTCCGCCGTGCGAGAGCGCCAGCTCGAAGCGGTCCCGCACGCGCGCGACCAGGCTGCGCGGCAGCACCGCGCGCACGCGCGCGGCGGCCAGTTCGATCGCCAGCGGCAGGCCGTCGAGCATCGTCACCAGTTGGAGGATCGCCGCTGAATCCTCGCTCGCCGCGGCGTATCCGATGCGTGCCGCGGCGGCGCGCTGGTTGAATAGTTCGATCGCGTCGGCCGTGTCCAGCGGCGCGAGTGCGAAGACCTCTTCGCCGGAGATGCCCAGCACCTCGCGCGTCGTGACGAGGAACTGTGCGAGAGGTGCGCCGTCCAGCCAGCGCCCGAGCGTCGCCTCGGCGTGCCGCGCAACCTGCTCGAAGTTGTCCAGGATCACGAGACAGCGTCCCCACCCCGCGATCGCCTGCGCGATCTGGCGCACCGGGTCGCCCGCGCCGAGCGCCAACTCGAGTCCCTGGGCGACTGCAAAGTGGATGCCGTCGACGCTCGTCGCTCGAGAGAGATCGCAGAACCAGACACCGCCCGCAAAGCCGCCCAGCGCGTCGCGCGCCAGGCGCGTCGCGAGGCGTGTCTTGCCGGTGCCCCCGATGCCCACCACCGACACGAGCCGTGCGCCCTGATCCAGCCGCTCGCCAAGCCGCTCGAGTTCGCTGCGGCGGCCGACGAAACGGTCCCGCTCGGCGGGCAGCGTGTGGTGTACGTCCCGCGTCGGCACCCACACCTTGTTGACGCGCGTCACGCGCCAGCCCTTGGCCGAATCCGCCGGCATTTCGAACGCCGCCTCGGCGTCGGCCGCCTCGAACACTTCGATCGCGCCTGGGAGACCCTTGAGCAGCCAATGGCCGTGCGAATGCAAGCGCCAGGCCGAAGCCGGCCCAAGAGCGGCGCGCGCATCCTCACTCAGCAGCGTCTGTCCGCCCGCGGCGAGCGACATGACGCGGGCGGCGATCGGCTTGGCCAGTCCCTCGGCTTCGATCGCTTTCGCCCCCAGCGCCACGTCGGCGGCGTCGTTGCGACGCAGGTCGAGCCGCCCGACGTGGATACCCACGCGCGCTCTCAGCGGCAGCGCAAGGTTGGCCAGGCCCTGGTGGTAGGCCATGACATACGAGAGCGCATCGGCGCATTTGCCGAACAACAGCAGGAAACCGTCGCTCTTGTCGATTTCGCGGCCGTGCCACTCGCGCAGCAGGTCGCGCGCCAGCCGGTCGTGGGCGCGCCAGAGTTCAGCCGCTTGCGCGTCGCCCAGCTTGCTCACCAGCTCGGTACTGTCGACGACGTCGGTCATTACCAGAACATGCGACTCGTTCATCGGCCGCTACCCCCGCTTCGGCGAGCCAGACTGTATCGGATGGTACGGCGGTGCGACAGTATCGATGCGCATCCCTGATCCACGCCGAACCGGCCCGGCTTTGCCCCGCTTATCTCCGGTTTCGAGCGGCGGCGCGCTTTCCATAATTTGCGGCACAACCCGAGGTGGC
>CALMIL010000261.1 GCA_937864005.1 uncultured Burkholderiales bacterium | reverse complement strand
CGTGCGCCTGGCCATCGGCGCGCTCGAGCGCGAGGTTCTGCTGCAGTTCCTGATCGAGGCGGTCGTGCTCGCCGCGCTCGGCGGCGTGGTGGGCGTGCTACTGGCCGCGCTGGCCAGCGTCGGGCTGGCGCAGCTGATGCAGGTGCCGGTGCAGTTCAACCCCGGCATCAACGCGCTGGCGCTCGGCTTCTCGGCGGCGATCGGCGTGATCTTCGGCTACTTCCCGGCGCGCCGCGCGGCGCGGCTCGATCCGATCGAGGCGCTGCGGCACGAGTGATCCGCGGCCTCGGCCCCGGTACCGGCGTGCGGCAACGATCGCGTCGGCAGCTTCGGCGCATCGGCCGTGCCCGGCATCGCCGTGCCTAGCGCGAATCGGCATCGAAGTGCTCATCCGGCCGCAGATAGCGCCATTGCCCCGCGGGCAGATCGCCGAGCAGCACCTGCCCGATGCGCACGCGCTTCAGGCCCGTCACCGTGAGGCCGACCGCCTCGCACATGCGCCGGATCTGGCGCTTGCGGCCCTCGCGCAGCACGAAGCGGAGCTGGTCGTCGTTGATCCATTCGACGCTCGCCGGCCGCAGCGCGACGCCGTCGAGTTCGAGCCCGTGACGCAGCAGCGCGAGCCGGTCGTCGGCGAGCCGGCCGCCGCCTTCGAGCTCGACGCGCACGAGGTACTCCTTGTCGATGTCCGAGTCGTCGCCGATCAACTGGCGAGCGACGCGGCCATCCTGCGTGAAGACGAGCAGGCCGACCGAATCGATGTCGAGCCGGCCGGCGGGCGCGATGCCGCGCAGGTGAGCGGGCAGAAAGCGGATGCCCGAGCGGTCTTCCCGCCACTGCGACTGCGGCCTGACGAGCGCGATCGCCGGCTCGTGGCCATCCTCGGCCTGGCCGCTGACCCAGCCGACCGGCTTGTTGAGCAGGATCGTGACGCGCCCGGCCTGCTGGTGCCGCGCGCGGGGGTCGGTCGTGATGCGCTGGCCGGGCAACACGCGCGAACCGAGTTCGGCGACGACCCGGCCGTCGACGCGCACCCAGCCCTTCGCGATCCACTCGTCGGCCTCGCGGCGCGACGCGAGGCCGAGCTCGCTCATGCGCTTGGACAGCCGCATGCTCGCGTCGCCGGGCGGCGCGGCCGGCGCTCGTGGTCGCGCGGACGATGCATCGCGACGCGATACGTCCGGCTGGCGGGGCGGGTGCCGCGGGCGGTGATCAACGGGTGCACGGTCCGGGCGGGCTTTCGGCAGTGCGGGCGGTGCGTCGCGCCGGCGGCTCGCGGCTTCGGGCGCGCGCTCGGGCTCGGCACGAGTCGCCCGCGCTTCTTCGCGTCTTGCCGGTTGCGCGGCAGCGGTTCGGCGCTCGCGCTCATGATCGGCCTGCGCGAGTGTCGGCCGCGGCCGCGGCGCGCTGCCGCGCACCGGGGCGCGATCCCTCGGCGCCGTCGTCTGCGGCTTGTTCTTCAGTTTGAGAGTGCTCATCGTCGATGTCCGCACGGCCTGCGCCGATCGAAGCCTGCCGAGCCGCCTGCCCGACGGCGGCCTACAGCGTCGGCCCGAACAGCTCGCGCAGCGCCTGCGCATACTGCGTCTGGCCGAGCGCATTCGCATTGTGGTGCGATCCGCCCTCGACGAGGACGAAGCGCTTGGGCGCGGGCGCCCGCTCGAAGAGTGCGCGGCCGAGGCGGGAGGGAATCAGGCTGTCCTCGCTGCCGTGAACGACGAGCACCGGCACGCGCACCTTGTCGATCCGGCTCGCGGCATCGAAGCGCTGCGTGATGAGGCCCGTCAACGGCAGCCAGCCCCAGGGCTGGGTCGTGAAGACGTCGGGGATCGACGTGAAGCTGCCCTCGACGATCAGTCCGCTTGCATCGTCCACCTGCGACGCCAGTTCGACCGCGATCGCGCTGCCCAGCGAATGGCCGAAGATATAGCGGCGCTGCTGCGGGTGCTCGCGCGCGATCCAGTCCCAGGCGGCGCGGGCGTCCTCGTAGGCCTTCGCCTCGGACGGCAGTTCGTCGCCGCCGCTGCTCTTGCCGAAGCCGCGGTAGTCGATCGCGAGCACCGAAAAGCCCTGCGCCGCCATGCGCCGCACGCGCGGCGCGCTGCCCGTCACGTCCCAGCGCGCGCCGTGCAGATAGAGCAGCACCGGCGCTCCCGGGTTGTCGTTCGCGAGCCAGAGCGCATGCAGCCGCGCCGGCTCGCCGTCCTCGCGCGATTCGAAGCCGATCCAGACCGGGGTCATGCCCTCGGCCGCCTGCGCGCCGGCCCACCAGGTCTCCTTGGCGGGCTGGAAGATCAGGCGGCGCTGTTCATGGTCGAGCGTCGCGCAGCCGCCGAGCGCGAGCGCGGCGAGCGCGATGGCGGCAAGCCAGCGGCGGGGGGAGGTGACTCTGGGCATCGTCTGCAGACCGCTATTCTTGCGCCAAGTTCAACCGCCCGCATGCGCGATCTTCAGCCGCGCGGGTGGTGCGCCGCGTGCAGCGTGCGCAAGCGCTCGCGCGCGACGTGGGTGTAGATCTGGGTCGTCGAGATATCGGCGTGGCCGAGCAGCATCTGCACCGCGCGCAGATCGGCGCCGTGGTTGAGCAGATGCGTCGCGAATGCATGGCGCAGCGTGTGCGGCGAGAGCGGCACCGTGATGTCGGCCGTCCGCGCGTGCTTCTTGATCAATAGCCAGAACGCCTGGCGCGACATGCCCTGGCCGCGCGCGGTGACGAAGAGCGCCTCGCAGTTGCGGCGGCCGAGAATCTGCGCGCGCGCGCCGCCCATATAGCGCGCGAGCCAGCCGCGCGCTTCTTCGCCGAACGGCACGAGGCGCTCCTTCGCGCCCTTGCCGGTGACGTGCAGCGCGCCGTCCGACAGGCCGACGTGCACGCTCTTCAGGCCGACGATTTCACTCACGCGCAGGCCGCTCGCATACATCAGCTCGAGCATCGCGCGGTCGCGCAATCCGAGCGGAGTCTCGACATCGGGCGCGCCGAGCAGCGCCTCGACCTGCGCCTCGGACAGCGTCTTGGGCACGCGCAGCGGCTGGCGCGCCGATTGCAGCCGCAAGGTCGGGTCGCGGCTCACGCGGTGTTCGCGCAGCGCCCAGCGGAAATAGCGCTTGAAGACGCTCAGGCGCCGGTTCGCGGTGCTCGCGCGGCTCGTGCCGTGGTGGGCGACGCCATGCGCCTGCAGGTCGCTCTCGCTGCTTTCGTCGAGCGCGCGGCCGTGCGTCGCGGCGAGCCATTGCGCATAGAGCGTCAGGTCGCGGCGGTAGGCGCCGAGCGTATTCGCGCTCAGGCCGTCCTCGATCCACAGCGCATCGGCGAAGCGGTCGATGGCCTCCAGGCTGCGCTCGATCGCGGTCAACGCTTCCTCCTCGTTCGCCAGGAAGCCGAGCATACCCGCGCGCGCCGGCGCCGGCCGGCACTGGCACACTCGCGCGCATGGACAACACGCTGCTGCTCGTCCCCGATTTCCTGCTCATCCTGTGCGGCTTCGTGCTGTGCCGCTATACGGCGCTCGACCGCGGCGTGTGGGACGGCGTCGAGCGCCTCGTCTACTACGTGCTGTTCCCGGTGCTGCTGTTCAACTCGATCGTCAAGACGCCGCTCGATCCGGGCGCGGCGATCGACGTCGTCCTCTGCGGCTGGGGCATCACGCTGGCCGGCGTTGCGGCGGCCTACGCGCTGCGCCTGTGGCCGAAGGTCGACGCCCGGCTGCACGCCTCGGGCGCGCAGACCGCATTTCGCTTCAACTCGTTCATCGGCTTCGCGCTCGCCGAGCGCATCGGCGGCCCGCAAGGGGTCGCCGTCGTCGCGCTCCTGATCGCGGTGTGCGTGCCGGTGTGCAACCTCGCCGCCGTCTGGCCGCTCGCGCGCCACGGCGGCCAGACCTTCGGCCGCGAGATCGCGCGCAACCCGCTCATCATCAGCACCGTCGCCGGCCTGGTGGCGAATATCGCCGGCTTGCAATGGCCCGAGCCGGTCACGACGGCGCTGCAGCGCATCGGCCTCGCGGCGCTGCCGCTCGGGCTGATGGCGGTCGGCGCCGGGCTGCGCATGGGCGAGCTGAGAATCGCGCCCGGGCTGGCGGCGGCGCTGCTCGCGATCCGTCACGCGGCGCTGCCGCTCGCCGCGATCGCGCTCACCGCGCTGCTCGCGCTGTCGCCGCTGCAGCGCGCCGTCGTCGTCGCCTTCGCCAGCCTGCCGACATCGTCCGCATCCTACGTGCTGGCCGCGCGCATGGGCGGCAACGGGCCGTTCGTCGCCGGGCTGGTGATGGTCTCGACGATTCTGTGCGTCGTCACGATCCCGCTCTGGCTCGGGGTGCTGGCGATGCTGGGGTGATGATGCCCGAGCGACCCGGCCGGCCGCGCCGCCGATCGGCGCGTTCAGCCCGGCGCGAGCCGCAGCGCCATCACGCCGCCGACGATGCAGATCGTTCCGGCGGCGCGCCGCGGGCCGAAGCGCTCCTTCAGCAAGACGGTGCCGAGCAGGACCGCGAACAGCACCGAGGTTTCGCGCAGCGCGGCGACCGCCGCCAGCGGCGCGCGCGTCATCGCCCACAGCGCGATGCCGTAGGAGCCGAGCGAAGCGCCGGTGCCGAGCAGCGCGAGCGGCCAGCGCCCGCGCATGTGGGCCCAGGCGGCGCGGCGCCCGTCCCTGCCGCGGCGGTGCATCACGAGCGCGAAGTAGGGCAGGCCGTCGAGCATGAACAGCAGCGCGACATACTGCAGCGCATTGCCGCTCGCGCGCACGCCGATGCCGTCGATGATCGTATAGGTGGCGACGATGCAGGCGTTGAGCAGCGCGAACTGCAGCGCCCGCCGGTGGTTGCCGCCCGCCGCCGAAGGCGACATGCCCACCAGCAGCACGCCGCCGCTGATGCCGGCGACGCCGAGCCAGGTCGCGAGCGCGATCGACTCGTCGATGATCGCGCCACCGCTCGCGAAGAGCGCGAGCGCGACGAGCAGCGGCCCGCCGCCGCGCATGATCGGATAGGTGAGCCCGAGGTCGCCGTGGCGGTATGCGCCGGCCAGCGCGATGTAGTAGCCGAGGTGGACGACGAGCGAGGCCGCGAGCCACGGCAGCGCCTGCACGCGGGGCGGGCCGGCGGCGAGGATCAGCACGGCGCCCGCCGCGCAGCCCATGACGTGGATCAGCGCGGTATCGAGTGCCTTGTCGTGGCCCGACTTGATCAGCGCGTTCCACGACGCGTGCAGCAGTGCGCCCAGCAGCACCGCGGCAACGATGGGCCAGGTCAGCGTCAATCTTCGAGCGGCGCCGGCCGCGTCGAACCGCGCGCCCGGCTCTCCTCGAAGCGCACCCCTTGCTTCAGGCGCGTCGGCGCGAGCGCGCCGGCCTGCTCGAGAATCGGGTAGGCGATCGCGCAGATGTGCGAGTTGATGCGCTTGAGGTCGCTGATGAGGTCGATGTGCTGCGCACTCGTCTCGACGCTTTGCATCGAGTTCTCGCTCAGGCGCGCCAGGTGCGCGTTCGCATAGTCGTGCTCGAGATCGCGAAAGATCGCCTTTTCCTGCAGCAGCTTTTGCGCGTCGCGCACGTGGCCGTCGAGGAAGACGCTCATCGCGAGGCGCAGATTGGCCATCAGCCGCCCGTGCAGGTCGGCGACCTCGGCCATGCCGGCGTCCGAGAAGCGCCGGCCGCGGCGAATATTCTTGTCCTCGACCTCCTGGATGACGCGCTCGATGATGTCGGCGATCTGCTCCATGTTGATCACGAACGAGATGATGTCGGTCCAGCGGCTGCCTTCGCGCTCGGAGAGCGCGCCGCGCGAGATCTGCGTCAGGTAGGTCTTGATCGAGCCGTAGAGCTGATCGACCGTATCGTCGAGCGCGCGCAGCTGTTGGGCAAGCGAAAGGTCGCCGGTGCGGATCACGGTCAGCATGCCGCGCAGCATGGTCTCGACGATGTCGGCCTGATGCAGCGCCTCGCGCGCCGCGCACGAGATGGCGAGCGACGGCGTGTCGAGCGCGACCGGATCGAGGTGGTTCGGCCGCTCGGTCGGCGGCGCCTCGGGCTCGCGCAGCCAGCGCTCGACGATCTTCGCGATGAATGGCGCGAAGCCGATGAAGACGACGGCGAGCGCGATGTTGAACAGCAGATGAAAGGCGACGACTTGCGTGTGCGGCGGCATCGACAGCGTCTCTCGCCAGTCCCGGATGAACGGCATGAGCGGAATGATCGCGGTGATGCCGAGCAGCTTGAAGAGCAGGTTGCCGAGCGGAACGCGGCGCGCGACGGCGCTCGATTTGGCGGTTGCGATCAGCGCGAGCAGGCCGCTGCCCAGATTGGCGCCGAGCACGAGGCCGAGCGCGACCGGCATCGGCAGCAGGCCCGAGGCGGCCAGCGCCGCGATCAGCAGCACGATTGCGAGACCCGAGTAGGCCATCACCGTCAGCGCGGTGCCGACGACGATTTCGAGCATCAGATCGTTGGGCAACGCCAGCAGCAGCGCCTGCACCTCGGGCGACGCGGTGAGCGGGCGGGTCGCGCCGACGATCAACTGCAGCGCGAGCGTGATCAGGCCCAGGCCGATCGCGATCCGTCCGATGCGCCCGGCGGTCGT
>CALMIL010000260.1 GCA_937864005.1 uncultured Burkholderiales bacterium | reverse complement strand
CGATCCGCGCCGCGTCCAGATGCGCGAACTCGCCGTGATCGACGGCGATATCGGTCAGCCGCCCGGCGCTGTCGGCGGCGAGCGTCGCGCCCGGCACCTCGCGCAGCACGGCGGCGGCGCATGCGGCGAGGCGCTCGGCGTTTGCCCGGCGTTCGGCCTCGGGCTGCGCGTATTCGCGCACGAGCCGCCCGGCCCCGTTGCGCAGCATCACGCCGCCGTTTTCGGCAACGATCGCCGCCACCGGCCAGGCGAGTGCGAACGGTTCGCTCCAGCCCGCCGGCCGGCCCGTGATCGCGATGACGTCGATGCCCGCGGTCCTTAGCCGATGCAGCGCGTCGAGCGCGGCGGGCTCGATCGCGCTGTCGCAGGTCAGCGTGTCGTCGATGTCGGTGAGCACGCCGCGCACGAAGCGGAGTCGTTCGGCGGGCAGCCGCGCCAGTTCGCGCATTCGGTGGGCGACCATCGGTCCAGTTTCGCACAGGCTTCCTGCGAGGCAGCCAATGCTCTGCCCGCTGCATACCTTCGAGAGGGATGGATCGGGTCTCAGCTTCTCGCCTGTGATCCGGATGCTCGCTGCCCAGCGCTTGGCTTGGCCGACTTCTTGTCATCGCAGTCGGCCAGCCCGTCCGGCGCCTCGCTTGCGGGTACCGGTAGCAGCAGCAAGCTGGCAACCTTGCCCTGCAGGCCCTTGACGGACTCGGTGGCTTCCAGCCGAAGCGCGTTGAACTGATCGGCGCTCAGATTGATCAGCGGGAGTTCGACCATATCGGGAGGGCCCGACTGCGCACGTACCGTCAACGTGAGGTTCACATCTTTCGGGTTCACCAACCTGATTGCCTTGCCTTGCAAACTCGGGCGAGAAATCTTGACGATGCAGTTGCTGGCGGGTCGAGCGCTCATTCCGGGCAAGCTCCCGTACGCCTCGATCGCGATCGGCTGAAACGGTCGTTCCTGCACTTCCGCCTGTCTGCGCAGTTCCACGAGGCTGGGAATCTTCGCCAGCGCTACTTTCCTGGCCCTGTACTGGTCGACAAGGTCCAGGTCCTTGCCGTGCGCATACAGCGTTTCGAAGCGTGTCGCAAGCGCGTCGGCCAGTCCCGTCTCTTCCACCGGATACAAGCCATGCTGCTTGAGCTTTTCGATGGCGTCCGCCCGCGGCTTCTCGTTGACCGACACGTAACCGGCTTGCGCGAGAATCGCCTTCAAGACTTGCGCTGCCTGCGCGTTCTTGCCATCACCTTCGAGCAAGCCTTGCAGCTTCTCCGCGGTGAGCGGCCCCCGTTGCAACTCGACGCTGACCTCCTCGCCGTTGTGGCTGAATTTCAACGATCCCGCCCCCGAGATGTGGAAGGTCACGAGGGCGGCGACGGCGACGGCGGCGCCGATCAACGCCAGCCAGACCGTTGTCGGCAGCAGCGCTCGTCCGCTGCGCACGTCGTCGGCGTCGTTGCGCCCGGACTTCGCGCCTTCACTGCCCGCGTGGATATCAGTCGCCATGAGATTCCTCCAGCCTGGTTGCGGACCTCGTCCGGAATGCACCGGCCGCCGCAGTCACGAGGCAGAACCGCATTTTCATTCTGCACGTGCCAGAGGGCCGCGCAAAGGCGACGGCCGGGCGAGTCGCTCTGCCGCAGACCCGCGTCGGGCGTCGCGCACGAAGCCGTACACCGAGTCCGACCGGCGCATGTGCAGCCCTGGCGACGCCAAGCGAAGAGCACGGGATGCACTCCGCTTGGCGGGCTGGACATGCGGGCAGCAAGCTTGTGCGAGGAGCGCGGCAGTCTTCACGCTTTCCTCGCGGCATGCGTCCCTTGCGCCACATCGAGCTTGCCTATAATCGAACTGTTCCGAGGAGCGCTGCGAGACCCCCGCATCGGTGCGGCGTGTGTCCCAGGCTCGGAAACCGATCCAACCGCGCTCGTCCCCACCGTCCGGTGCGGCGAGCGGCCACCAAGGCAGCACGCCCACCGGTCGATGGTGTTCACCACCGAACCGGAGCCAAGCCCATGAGTGCCGTGCTGCAACCCGCCACCGACCACATCGTCGCCGACCTGTCGCTTGCCGACTGGGGGCGGCGCGAGATCCGCATCGCCGAGACCGAGATGCCCGGCCTGATGGCGATCCGCGAGGAGTTCGCGAAGACCCAGCCGCTGAAGGGCGCGCGCATCGCCGGATCGCTGCACATGACGATCCAGACCGCGGTGCTCGTCGAGACGCTGCAGGCGCTCGGCGCGCAGGTGCGCTGGGCGTCGTGCAACATCTTCTCGACGCAGGACCACGCCGCCGCCGCGCTCGCGGTGAAGGGCACAGCGGTGTTCGCCTACAAGGGCGAGACGCTTGCCGACTACTGGGACTACACGCACCGCATCTTCGAGTTCGACAAGAAGGGTGCGGCCGGCGAAGGCCCGAACATGATCCTCGACGACGGCGGCGACGCGACGCTGCTGATGCACCTCGGCCGGCGCGCCGAGAAGGACGCCTCGGTGCTGGAGAAGCCGACGAGCGAGGAGGAGACCTGCCTTTACGCCGCGATCAAGGCGAAGCTTGCGACCGATCCGACCTGGTACAGCCGCAAGAGCGCGCAGATCGTCGGCGTCACCGAGGAGACGACGACCGGCGTGCACCGCCTCAACGAGATGAGCGCGAAGGGCGCGCTGCTGTTCCGTGCGATCAACGTCAACGACTCGGTGACGAAGAGCAAGTTCGACAATCTCTACGGCTGCCGCGAGTCGCTCGTGGACGCGATCAAGCGCGCGACCGACGTCATGGTCGCCGGCAAGGTCGCCTGCGTCGCCGGCTATGGCGATGTCGGCAAGGGCTCGGCGCAGGCGCTGCGGGCGCTCTCAGCCCAGGTCTGGGTGACCGAGATCGACCCGATCAACGCGCTGCAGGCGGCGATGGAGGGCTACAAGGTCGTGACGATGGAGTACGCCGCCGACAAGGCCGACATCTTCGTCACCTGCACCGGCAACAAGAACGTGATCCGCCACGAGCACATGGCGGCGATGAAGGACCAGGCGATCGTCTGCAACATCGGCCACTTCGACAACGAGATCGACGTCGCGTCGCTTTCGGACTGCGAGTGGGAGGAGATCAAACCGCAGGTCGATCACGTGATCTTCCCGGCCGAGGGCGGCCGGCCGGCCAAGCGCATCATCCTGCTCGCCAAGGGCCGGCTCGTGAACCTCGGCTGCGGCACCGGGCACCCGAGCTTCGTGATGTCGTCGAGCTTCGCGAACCAGACGATCGCGCAGATCGAGCTCTTCACGCGCGCCGACGCCTACGAAGCGGGCAAGGTCTACGTGCTGCCGAAGCACCTCGACGAGAAGGTCGCTCGGCTGCACCTGAAGAAGGTCGGCGCGATGCTGACCGAACTCACCGACGAGCAGGCGGCCTATATCGGCGTGCCGAAGCAGGGCCCGTACAAGCCGGCCAGCTACCGCTACTGAAGGCTTGCCCGGCGTGCGTGCCGATCAGCTCGTGCTGCAGCGCGCGCTCGCGCCGAGCCGCTCGGCCGCGCAGCGCCTGATCGCGCGCGGCGCGGTGCGCTGGCGCGCGCCGGGCGCGGCCTGGGCGCTGCCGCGCAAGACGGGTGAGGCGCTGCCCGACGACTGCGAGCTCGAGGTCACCGACGATGCCGAGCTGCGCTTCGTCTCGCGCGGCGGGCTCAAGCTCGACGCCGCGCTCGCACGCTGCGCGATCGGCGTCGCGGGCAGGGCGTGCCTCGATATCGGCCAGGGTACGGGCGGCTTCACCGATGTGCTCTTACAGCGCGGCGCGCCAAGCGTCGTCGGCGTCGAGGTCGGGCACGGCCAGCTCCACCCGACGCTGCGGGCGGATGCGCGGGTGCGTTGCTTCGAGGGCGTGAATGCGCGCGATGCGGCCGCGATCGAGGCCGCGATCGGCGCGCAGCGCTTCGGCCTTGTCGTCGCCGACGTCTCGTTCATCTCGCTCGCCCATGTGCTGCCCACGGTGCGGCGCTTGGCGGCCGCCGGCGGGGAGTGTCTGCTGCTCGTCAAGCCGCAGTTCGAATTGCAGCCCGGGCAGATCGGCAAGGGCGGCATCGTGAAGAGCGCTGCCTCGTACGCCGCCGTCGAGGCGCGCATCCGCCAGGCGTGCGCGGCGCTCGGCCTGCGGGTGACGGGCTACTTCGAGAGCACGATCACCGGCGGCGACGGCAACCGGGAATTCTTCGTCCGTGCGACGAATCAGGAGTCGACTTCATGACGCTGCCGATCAGCTTCGAATTCTTTCCGCCGAACACGCCGGTTGGCGTCGAGAAGCTCAAGATCGTCGTGCAGGAGCTTGGCGCGCTTGCACCCCAGTACTTCAGCGTCACCTACGGCGCCGGCGGCTCCACGCGCGACAAGACGTTGAGCGCGGTGATGGACATCGCCGCCGCGGGTTTCACGGCCGCACCGCACCTCTCCTGCGTCGGCTCGACGCGCGACAACATCGCCGAGACCCTCGCCACCTACCGCGAGCGCGGTATCCGCCGCGTCGTCGCGCTGCGCGGTGACCAGCCCAGCGGCACGGCCACGGCGGGCGAGTTCCGCTATGCATCGGAGCTGGTCGGCTTCATCCGCGAAACGCAAGGCAAGGACTGGCACATCGAGGTTGCCGCCTACCCCGAGGTCCACCCGCAGCAGCGCTATGCCGCCAAGGACCTGCAGCACTTTGCCGACAAGATGAAGGCGGGCGCCGACGGTGCGATCACGCAGTTCTTCTTCAACCCCGACGCCTACTTCCACTTCGTCGAAGAGGTCCGCAAGCTTGGCGTCACGCAGCCCATCGTGCCGGGCATCATGCCGTTCCACAATTTCGCGAAGATCGCCCAGTTCGCGGCGCGCGACGGGATCGAGATTCCGCGCTGGGTCGCGCTGAAGATGGAGGGCTATCTCGACGACGCGGCGTCGATCCGCGCGTTCGGGCTCGATGTCGTCAGCGCGCTGTGCCGCCGCCTGATCGAAGGCGGTGCGCCGGGCCTGCACTTCTACACGATGAACCAGGCGCCGCTCGTCGTCGAACTGTGCGAGCGGCTCGGCTTCACGCCGAAGGTCTGACCATTACCCTCGCTGCCACATCACGCCGTCCTCGGTGAGCACGGCGTCGAGTTCGAAGTCGAGTGGCCCCGGCCGCAGCAGCGGCAGGAAGCCCTGCGCGAAACTCACGCCGACGGCCGTCGGGCGCGGCCGCACGGTGCGCATCGTGCGCTCGAAGAAGCCGCCGCCGTAGCCCAGGCGCACGCCGCCCGGGCCGTAGCCGAGGCAGGGCACGACGAGCAGTTCGGGCGCGAGCTCGTCGGTGCCCTTGGGTTTCGGGATGTCGTAGGCGTCGGGCTCCATCGGGCAGCCCGGGAACCAGATGTGCCAGCGCAGCGACCCCGACGCGCGATCGACGCGCGGCAGCCCGATGCGGCGCGCGACGCCGTCGGGCCCGCCTTCGGTCCAGCGATACAGCGCCGGCAGCGGATCGAACTCGCCCTTGATCGGCCAGTAGGCGCCGATGCTCGTCTCGTGGCGGCCGACGAGCCAGACGCGCAGCACGTCCTGCAGCGCCGCGATCAGGTCGATCCGGCCGCCGAGCGCTTCGCGCGCCGCGATCAGCTTGCGGCGCAGCGCGGCGCGCTCGTCGTCGGTGTCGGTATGCTGCATGGCAATCTTCGGTGGGCCGTTGGTGGTGGCGGAAAGCGTCGACCCGAGATGTCAGGCGACGATGCCCGCCTCGGTGACGATCAGCGCGAGCGGTTGGTCATGCGGCTGGGCGCGCCAGTCGGGCGGCGCGATCTCGCTCGCCGACCAGGCGACGCCGACCGCCGTGACATGCGGATGCAGCGCCAGCCAGCGGTCGAAATAGCCGCCGCCATAGCCGAGCCGAAAGCCCGGGCGCGCAAAGCCGACGCAGGGCACGAGCACGACTTCGGGGACGACGGCGGCGCCTTGCGCAGGCACCGCAAGGCCGCATTCGTCGACCGCGTCGGGCGCGTCGCCGTTCCAGCGCCGGTAGTGCATTTCGCGCGGTTCGCGCCGCGCAAAGGGCAGGGCGAGCGTCAGGCTTGTGCAACCGGCAACCCGCGGCGCGTCGCATGGGTTAAATTCGCCGCGAACCGGCCAGTACAAGCCGAGGCTCGAGGGTTCGAGCTCGCGCAATACCTGCGCAAGCTGCCCGGTCAAGGCCCGCTGGGCTGTGGCGGCGTCGGCGCCAAGGGCGAATTGCTCGCGGCAGGCCAGCAGGCGCCGGCGCAAGGCGGCGCGGTTTGCGGGTGGATGACCGCTCTCTTCGGCGCCTTCGGCGGTCCGGATGACGGTCATAGTGAGAACGAACGGGCCATGAATCGATCGAGTTCAGTATATGGGCGCCTCGCCGCCGCGGTGATCGCGGCGGTCGTGGCGTGGGCGGTTGTGCCGCCGGTTGCGGCGCAAAGCGGCAACGACACGGTGCTCGAGGCGCGCGATGCGTTTCGCAAGAAGAACAGCAGCCGCCTGGCCGCTGCGCGCGCGGCGGCGCAGGCCGATCGGCATGCGCTGCTGCCCTGGGTCGAATACTGGGAGTTGACGAACCGGCTCGCGAGCGCGCAGCAAGACGAGATCAACGCCTTCTACACGCGCTGGAGCGGGACCTACGTCGAAGACCGCCTGCGCAACGACTGGCTGCTCGAACTGGGCCGGCGTCGCGACTGGGCGAATTTCGCGATCGACTACCCGCGCTTCCGGATGAACGACGACCGCGAGGTGACCTGCTACGCCTTGCTCACCGAGCATCTGGCCGGGCGCGATGTGCGCGACGCCGCGCGCAGTGCGTGGCTCGCGCAGCGCGACGCCGACGCCGGCTGCGCGCTGATGGCGCAGACGCTCTACGACGCGGGCAAGTTCACCGATGCCGATGTGTGGCTCAAGGCACGCCGCTCGGTCGACGCGAATCGCCCGGCGGCGGCCAGGCAGGCGGTGGCGCTGATGGGCGCGCAGTGGTCCAAGCGAGTGGCGGACGCGCTCGATGCGCCGCCGCGCTATCTCGCGCGGCACGCCTCGGCGGCGACGCGCAGCCAGGCCGAAATGGCGGCGCTGGCGCTGATCGGGCTGGCGGACAAGGACCCCGAAATGACGGCAACCCTGCTTGCCGACCGCTGGGAGCGCGACCTCCCGGCCGACCTCGCCGCCTGGGCCTGGGCGTCGGTGGGCAGGGAAGCGGCGCAAAACCTCTCGCCGCAGGCACCGGCGTATTTCCAGCGTGCGGCCAAGACGGCCGCCAAATCGAAGCAGCCGATCGAGTGGAGCGACGATACCCTCGCCTGGAAGGCGCGGGCAGCGCTGCGCAGCGATGGCGCGGCACGCTGGCCGCAGGTGCTGGAGGCGATTGGCGCGATGAGCGCGGACGAGCAGCGCGATGCGGCGTGGGTCTACTGGCGTGCGCGGGCGCTGCAGGCAACGGCATCCGACCCGAAGGTCGCCGACCCCGAAGCGACGCGGCTGCTCGAATCGATTGCCGGGGAGCTGAACTTCTACGGCTCGCTGGCGGCCGAGGATCTGGGCCGGCCGATTGCGCTCGCGCCCGAGCCCGCGCCGCTGACGGCGCAGGAACGCGCCGCTGCGGTGCGCAACCCGGGGCTTTCGCGCGCCCTGTTGCTGATCTCGATCGGCTTGCGCAGCGAGGGCGTGCGCGAGTGGAACTTCACGCTGCGCGGGATGCAGGACCGCGAACTGCTCGCCGCGGCGCAGCTCGCCTGCGACATGGAAGTGTGGGATCGCTGCATCAATACCAGCGACCGCACCCGCACCGAGATCGACATGGCGCAGCGCTTTCCGATGCCGTTTCGCAAGGACGTCGTCGCACGCGCGCGAGAGATCGGCCTCGATCCGGCGTATGTCTACGGGCTGATCCGGCAGGAGTCGCGCTTCATCATGGACGCGAAATCGGGCGCCGGCGCGTCGGGACTGATGCAGATCATGCCGGCGACCGCGAAGTGGACGGCGAAGAAGATCGGCATGGACCACTCCGCGGTGCAATTGCACGACAAGGATGCCAACCTTCGGCTCGGCACCGCCTATCTGAAGCTCGTGCTCGATGATTTCGCGGGATCGCAGCCGCTGGCGGCCGCCGCCTACAACGCCGGCCCCGGCCGTTCGCGCCGCTGGCGCGACGGCCCGACGCTCGAGTCCGCGATCTGGGCCGAGAATATTCCGTTCGGCGAGACGCGCGACTATGTGAAGAAGGTGCTGTCCAACGCGGCCTACTACGAGGCGATGCTCAGTGGTTCGAGCGCGTCGCTCAAGAAGCGGCTCGGGCCCGCGGTCGGCCCGAAGGATGCATCGCCGACGCTGGACAAGGAACTCCCCTGATCGGGATCGCCCATTGCGCCGCGGCGCGCCTGACCACGCCTAAACTACCCTGATCGCCTTGCGCCGTGGTTCGGCGTGCTGCACCTTGCCGGGCAGCGCTGCCGCCATCGTGCAAATCGTCGTCCACCGATCTCGAGACACCATGGACAACATCCTGATCCTCGGCGGCAGCGGATTCGTCGGCAGCGTGCTGTGCGAAGAGCTCGTGCGCCGCCATGGTGGCGGCGGCCTGCGCATCACGGTGCCGACACGGCGGCGTGTCAACGCCCGGCATCTGCAGATCCTGCCGACGATCGAGGTCGTGCAGGCCGATGTGTTCGATGACGGCGAACTGGCGCGACTGGTCGGCGGGCGCGATGTTGTCGTCAACCTGGTCGGGATCCTGCACGGCACCGAGGCCGACTTCCAGCGCGTGCACGTCGACCTGCCGCGCCGCATCGCGCGCGCCTGTGCCAACGCCGAGGTGGCGCGGCTCGTGCATGTCGGCGCGCTCGGCGCGGCGGCCGGCGCGCCGTCGCGCTACCTTCGTTCGAAGGCGGCGGGCGAGGGCGCGCTGCGCGAGGCGCAGCCTCGGGCCACGGTGATCAGGCCGTCCGTCATCTTCGGTGCCGGCGACCGCTTCATCAACCTGTTCGCCGATCTGCAGGCGATCTCGCCGCTCATGCCGCTGGCCTGCGCCGAGGCGCGCTTCCAACCGGTCTGGGTCGACGACGTGGCCCGGGCCATCGTGCACGGGCTCGACGACCCGGCGACCGCAGGGCAGACCTTCGAGTGCGCCGGCCCGCGCATCTTGACGCTTGCCGAACTGGTCAGCATGGCGGGCCGCTGGTCGGGGCATGAGCGGCGGATCGTCCGCTTGCCGGCGTCGATCGGCATGCTGCAGGCCTGGACGCTGGAGTGGCTGCCGGGCGCGCCGCTGCTGTCGCGCGACAACCTGCGTTCGATGCAGGTGCCCAATATCGCGACCGGTGATCTGCCGGGGCTCGCGGTGCTGGGCATCACGGCGGCAGACATCGAAGCCGTCATGCCCACGCTGCTGGCGCGCGGCGGCGAGATGCAGCGGCTCAACCGTTGGCGCGCCGCCGTCCATCTGCGCTGAGGCGGGGGCGAGGCGCATGCAGCTCTATATCGGCAACAAGAACTACTCGTCGTGGTCGCTGCGCCCTTGGCTGCTGATGCGCCACGCCGGCATCGAGTTCGAGGAAATCCGGCTGCGCCTCGACTTCGAGGAGGGCTCGCTGTTCAGGCAACGGCTCCTGGCCGTCGCGCCGGTCGCCAAGGTTCCGGTGCTGATCGACGACGGGCTTGCGGTCTGGGACACCCTGGCGATCGCCGAATATCTTGCCGAGCGTCATCCGCAGCTTGCCTTGTGGCCGCTGGAGCGTCGCGCGCGGGCCAGGGCGCGCAGCCTGTGTGCGGAGATGCATGCCGGGTTCGCGGCACTGCGAAGCATCTTCCCGATGAATATCGAGGCAAGCCTTCCCGAGGTTGGCGCGAAGGCGCTGCGCGAGAAGCCCGAGCTCGCGCGCGACCTTGCGCGGCTCGATGCCATGTGGTCGGGCGCGCTCGAAGCGTCCGGCGGCCCATTCCTGTTCGGCGCCTTCGGCATCGTCGACGCGTACTACGCACCCGTCTGCACGCGCCTGCGCACCTACGGCGTCGCGCTGCCGGGCGGCGCGTCGCAGGCGTATGTGCAACGCATGCTCGAACTACCGGCCCAGCAGGAGTGGGATCGGGCCGCCCGCGCGGAGGCCGACTTTCTGCCGTCAGACGAACCCTACCGCGCCACGCGCGGCTGAGCGCGGGCCGAGCGGTCTCGTCGTGCAAACCGGGCCGGCGGCGCGCGAGGGCCGGCTCCCACGCTCCCATCGTCAAGCGGCCATGACTCGAGCGCGACCGCTTTCGAGCCCGCCCGTACGCCGCACGCTCGCAGGCGGGCGCCGACAGCGAAATTTGGTTGACTTCTGCATAGTTGACTTTTAAACTATAAATCTCGCGGTCAAGGGAAAACGGAAGCCAGCCATGAAGATCGTCTGTATCGGTGGTGGGCCAGCAGGCCTGTATTTCGCGCTGCTGATGAAGAAGCAGGATGCATCGCACGACATCACCGTCGTCGAGCGCAACCGGCCCTACGACACCTTCGGCTGGGGCGTCGTGATGTCGGACGCGACGATGGACAACATGCGCGCCTGGGACCCGGCGACGGCGGCGACGATCGAGCAGGCGTTCAATCACTGGGACGATATCGAACTGCACTTCAAGGGCCGCACGATCCGCAGCGGCGGACACGGCTTCGTCGGCATCGGGCGCAAGAAGCTGCTCAATATCCTGCAGGCGCGCTGCGAGATCCTCGGCGTCAAGCTCATCTTCGATCGCGAGGTGACCTCGGCCGACGAATATCCCGATGCCGACCTGATCATCGCCTCCGACGGCATCAATTCGCGCATCCGCAACCAGCACGCCGCGATCTTCAAGCCCGATATCGTCGACCGGCCGAACCGCTATATCTGGCTCGGCACGAACAAGCTCTACGACGCCTTCACTTTCCTGTTCGAAAAGACCGAGCACGGCTGGTTCCAGGCCCACGTCTACAAGTTCGACGAACAGACGACGACCTTCATCGTCGAGACGCCCGAGCACGTCTGGAAGGCGCACGGCCTGGACAAGGCGGACCAGGAGCAGTCGATCGCATTCTGCGAGCGGCTGTTCGCGTCCAACCTGCAGGGCGCCAGGCTGATGACGAACGCGCGCCACCTGCGCGGCTCGGCCTGGCTCAATTTCCAGCGCGTCAAGTGCGACCAGTGGTCGTATTTCAACTGCAGCAGCCACATCGTGCTGATGGGCGACGCGGTGCACACCGCGCACTTCGCGATCGGATCGGGCACCAAGCTCGCGGTCGAGGATGCGATCGAGCTGACGCGCCAGTTCAACGAGCACGGCGCGACGCCGCAGCACATCCCGGAAGTGCTCCAGCGCTACCAGGAGCTGCGCAATATCGACGTGCTGCGCCTGCAGAATGCGGCCTGGAACGCGATGGAGTGGTTCGAGGTGGTCGGCCACCGCTACGCCGATACGCTGCCGCCCGAGCAGTTCATGTACTCGATGCTGACGCGCTCGCAGCGCATCTCGCACGAGAACCTGCGGCTGCGCGACAAGGCCTGGCTCGAAGGCTTCGAGCGCTGGTTCGTCGAGCGCTCGGCCGAGCAGTCGGGGCTGCAGGTGCCCGCCGGCCCGACGCCGCCGCCGCCGATGTTCACGCCGTTCAAGATGCGCAGCGTCGTGCTCAAGAACCGGGTCGTCGTCTCGCCGATGGCGCAGTATTCGGCGGTCGACGGCGTGGCCGGCGACTTCCATCTTGCGCATCTCGGCGCGCGCGCGCTCGGCGGCGCCGCACTCGTCTTCGCCGAGATGACGTGCGTCAGCGCCGAAGGCCGCATCACGCCAGGCTGCGCCGGGCTCTACAAGCCCGAGCACATGACGGCTTTCAAGCGCATCGCCGACTTCATCCACACCCACAGCGACGCGAAGTTCGGCATCCAGCTCGGCCACGCCGGGCCGAAGGCGTCGACCCGCGTCGCCTGGGAAGGCGCGGACCAGCCACTGCCGGAAGGCAACTGGCCGTTGATCTCGGCCTCGCCGCAGCAGTATCTCGAGGGCGTCAGCGATACCGCGCGGCCGATGACGCGCGCCGAAATGGATGCGGTAACGGCCGATTTCGTGCGCGCCGCGCGCTGGGCTGCCGAGGCGGGCGCCGACTGGCTCGAGCTGCACTGCGCGCACGGCTACCTGCTGTCGGCGTTCATCTCGCCGCTGACCAACCATCGCACCGACGAATACGGCGGCAGCCTCGAAAACCGCCTGCGCTATCCGATCGAGGTCTTCAAGGCGATCCGCGCGGTCTGGCCCGAGCATCTGCCGATCTCGGTGCGCATCTCGGCCCATGACTGGGTCGAAGGCGGCATCACGCCGGATGTCGCGGTCGAGATCGCGCGCCACTTCAAGGCGGCCGGCGCCGACATGATCGACTGTTCGTCCGGCCAGGTCAGTGCGCACCAGAAGCCGGTCTACGGCCGCATGTACCAGACGCCGTTCGCCGACCGCATCCGCAACGAGGCCGGCATCGCGACCATCGCAGTCGGCGCGATCTCCGAGGCCGACCATATCAACAGCATCATCGCCGCCGGCCGCGCCGATCTGTGCGCCGTCGCCCGGCCGCATCTGGCGAATCCGGCATGGACCCTGCTCGAGGCGGCGAAGATCGGCTATCACGCGATGCCGTGGCCGAAGCAGTACCTCAGCGCCAAGTCGCAGCTCGAGCGCAATATCGAGCGCGAACGCGCGCTGACCGAGGCGCAGGCCGCGACGCCGGCCAAGCACGCGCTCGAGATCTGAGGCGCACGGCCGGCATGAGCGGCGCCGCAACCGCCTCCCCGACCGGTCTCGACCTGCCGCGCCTGCTCGGCGACGAGCGGATCGGCCACGAGGCGCGCGCCGGCTGCGACGACCGGCTCGCGGTCAAGGTCTGGCTGCGCCTGCTCGCGTGCAGCACGCAGATCGAGACCGAGATCAGAAAGCGCATGCGCGCGAATTTCGGCATCACGCTCGCGCGCTTCGACTATCTGGCCCAGTTGCGGCGCCATCCCGGCGGACTGCGGATGAACGTGCTGTCGCGCTACCTGATGGTGACCGGCGGCAACGTGACCGGCCTGACCGACGATCTGGAGCACGACGGCCTCGTCACGCGCGAGGAAGACCCGAGCGACCGGCGCTCGATCCTGCTGCGGCTGACCCCCGCGGGCAGGGATGCGTTCGATGCGATCGCCGCCGCCCACGAATCCTGGCTCGTCGAGCTGTGCGCCGGGGTCGACAGTGCGACCCTCGACGCGCTCTACGAGCAGCTCGGCGCGCTTCGCGTCCAGCTGGCGCACAACGTCGCGCGTGCGGGCGACAAAGGGGAGCCGGCGTGACACTGCTGGCGCGCCGCGGTCGATCCCGCCCCGAGGTCCGCGCGGACCCGCCGCGCCGCGATTCAGAATGGCAACCTGAGACTTCGACCGGAACCGAGCCATGACGTACACCGCCCACATCGATACGTTCGCCCGCGATCATCTGCCGCCGGCCGAGCAGTGGCCCGAGTTCCTCTTCGATCGGCCCGAGCTGCAGTTCCCGGACCACCTCAACTGCGCGACCGAACTGCTCGACAAGCGCATCGCCGAAGGCCGCGGCGCCAGGCTGTGCCTGCGAGCGCCGGGCGGCGGGGTCGAGTGGACCTTCGCCGATCTGCAGCAGCGCGCGAACCGCATCGCCAACGTCCTCGTCAAGGATATGGGGCTCGTTCCCGGCAACCGCGTCCTGCTGCGGGCGCCGAACAACCCGATGCTCGTCGCCTGCTGGTTCGCGGTCATGAAGGCGGGCGGCATCGCGGTCGCGACGATGCCGCTGCTGCGGGCGACCGAGCTGCGCAAGGTGATCGCCAAGGGTCGCGTGACGCACGCGCTGTGCGACCTGCGGCTGATCGACGAGCTGCGCGCGGCGATGCGCGACGAACCGGTGCTGACCGAGCTGCGCGCGTTCTACGACGACGGCCCGCAGGGACTGGAGGCGGCGATGGCGCTTCAGTCGGACGAGTTCGAGAATGTCGAAACCGCCGCCGTCGATACCTGCATCCTCGCCTTCACCTCGGGCACGACCGGCCAGCCGAAGGGCACGATGCACTTCCACCGCGACGTGATGGCGGCCTGCACATCGTTTCCGCGCCATGTGCTGCGGCCGCGCGAAAGCGACGTCTTCCTCGGCAGCCCGCCGCTCGCATTCACCTTCGGCCTCGGCGGCCTGGTGCTGTTCCCGATGAGCGTCGGGGCGTCGATCGTGCTCCTCGAGCAGGCCGCGCCGCCCGCGCTGCTCGAAGCGATTCCGGCCTACGGCGTGACGACGCTCATCACCGCGCCGACCTCGTACCGCGTGATGGCCGAGACGGCGCGCAAGATGCGCCTGAGCGTCGCCCAGGGCGGCACGCTGCGCCAGTGCGTCTCGGCCGGCGAGGTGCTGCCGGCGGCGACGCGGCTGCTCTGGAAGGACGCGACCGGCATCGAGATCATCGACGGCATCGGCGCAACCGAGATGCTGCACATCTTCATCTCCGCCGACGAGGCGCATGCGCGCCCCGGCGCGACCGGCACCGTCGTCCCCGGCTATCGCGCCTGCGTGCTGGGCGACGACGGCAAGCCCCTGCCGGCGGGGACCGTCGGCCGCCTGGCGGTGAAGGGGCCGACCGGCTGCCGCTATCTCGACGACGAGCGCCAGAAGGTCTACGTCCAGGACGGCTGGAACCTCACCGGCGACGCCTACCTGATGGACGAGGACGGCTACTTCCACTACCAGGCGCGCACCGACGACATGATCGTCTCGGCCGGCTACAACATCGGCGCGCCCGAGGTCGAGGAGGCCCTGCTGACCCATCCGGCGGTCGCCGAATGCGCCGTCATCGGCGCGCCCGACGAAGAGCGCGGCCAGATCGTCAAGGCCTTCGTCGTCCTGCGCGAAGGGCACGCTGGCGACGCGGCGATGGTGCGCACGCTGCAGGACTACGTGAAGGCGACAATCGCTCCCTACAAATATCCGCGCGCGGTCGAGTTTCGCGACCAGCTGCCGCGCACCGAAACCGGCAAGCTGCAGCGCTTTCGCCTGCGCGCCTAGAGCAGACCACGATGACCTTCGAACGTGAACAACTGATCCGCTTCTCGCACTGCGACCCGGCGGGGATCGTCTTCTTCCCGCAGTATTTCGTGCTCTTCAACGGCCACGTCGAGGACTGGTTCGACGAGGGCCTGGGGCTCGGCTATGCGAAGGTCGTCATCGGTCAGCGCGTCGGCCTGCCGACCGTCGCACTGAGCTGCGAATTCATGAAGCCGAGCCGGATGGGCGAACGCGTGCAGCTCGGGCTTGCGGTGCGCGAGATCGGGCGCAGCTCGATCAAGCTCGATCTCACCTGCCGCCACGGCGACGAGATGCGCGTGCGCGTGCGCCAGGTGATCGTCACCACCTCGCTCGACGACGGCCTGTCGCGGCCGATCGCGCCGAACGTGCGCGACGCGATCGAGCGCTTCGGCATCGCGCGCGAAATCGACGACCCCGCGCTGCGGCGCGCCGCAGCGACCGGGAGCCGGCCATGACGACGATCCTGCAACCCCCCGGCTGGCCGCGGCCGAAGGGCTACGCGAATGGCGTCAAGGTGCGCGGCCAGATGGTCTTCATCGCCGGCATGATCGGCTGGGACACCGAAGGCCGCTTCCCGGCGGCCGATACCGCGGGCCAGGTTCGCCAGGCGCTGCAGAATGTTCGCGCCGTGCTCGACGAGGCGGGGGCGAAGCCCGAGCACATCGTGCGCATGACGTGGTACGTGACCGACAAGGCCGAGTATCTTGCCCAGGGGCGGGCGATCGGCGCCGCCTATCGCGAGCTGATCGGCAGCTACAACGCGGCGATGACCGCGGTCGAGGTCAAGGCGCTGATGGAGGATCAGGCCAAGGTCGAGATCGAAGTCACCGCCGTCATCCCGGACTGAATTGCACCGCCATGAGCTTCGAAGCCACTTCAACGAACCTGCGCATCGCGATCGTCGGCACCGGCGCGATGGGGCGCGGCATCGCGCAGATCGCCGCCCAGGCCGGCATCACGGTGCTGATGCACGACGCGCTCGAAGGCGCGGCCGCGAAGGCGCGCGACGCGCTCGGCAAGACCTTCGAGACGCTGCGCCAGAAGGGCCGCATGAGCGACGACGCGGTGCAGGGCGCGATGGCGCGCCTGCAGCCGGTCGAGCGCATCGCGCAGCTCGCCGACGCCGCGCTCGTGATCGAGGCGATCGTCGAGGATCTGGACGTCAAGCGCGCGCTCTTTCGCGACCTCGAGGCGGTCGTCGGCGATGACTGCGTGCTCGCGACCAATACCTCGTCGCTGTCGGTGACGGCGATCGCCGCCGGTTGCACGCGGCCCGAGCGCGTCGTCGGCTTTCACTTCTTCAACCCGGTGCCGTTGATGAAGGTCGTCGAAGTGATCGACGGCGTGCGCGGCGCGCCCGAGGTCGGCGACGCGATGATCGCGCTCGCGAAACGCATGGGCCACGAGCCGGTGCGCGCGAAGGATACGCCCGGCTTCATCGTCAATCACGCCGGGCGCGGCTACGGCACCGAGGCGCTGCGCCTGCTTGGCGAGAACGTCGCCGCGCCGCACGTCATCGACGCCGTGCTGCGCGAGCAGGCCGGCTTCAGGCTCGGCCCGTTCGAACTGCTCGACCTGACCGGGCTCGATGTCTCGGTGCCGGTGATGGAGTCGATCTATCACCAGTATTTCGAGGAGCCGCGCTATCGGCCGTCGCCGCTCGCCGCGCAGCGCCGCGTCGCCGGGCTGCTCGGGCGCAAGACGGGCGAGGGCTACTACCGCTATGCCGACGGCCGCGCGGTGGCGGTGCCGTCCGCCGAGGCGCCCGCGGCGCGGCCGGCGAGCGTGTGGGTCAGCAGCGCGCGGCCGGCGCTCGCCGAGCGCGCCCGCGAACTGCTCGCCAGGCTCGGCGTCACGCCCGAATCCGGCGCGCGCCCGAGCGACGCCGCGCTGTGCATCGTCACGCCGCTCGGCGACGACGTGACGGCGTGCTGCGTGCGCGAGTCGCTCGACGCGAAGCGCACGGTCGGCCTCGACCTGCTGTTCGACAACGAACGCCATCGCAGCCTGATCCTGTCGCCGCTGACGACGCCCGCCGCGCGCGACGCGGCGCACGGCCTGCTCGCGAGCGACAAGGCGGGGGTGAGCGTGCTGCGCGACAGCAGCGGCGCGGTGGCGCAGCGCGTCGTCGCGACGATCGTCAATATCGGCTGCGATATCGCGCAGCAGGGCATCGCCGCGCCGGCCGATATCGACCGCGCGGTCACGCTCGGACTCGGCTATCCGCACGGCCCGCTCGCCTGGGGCGACCGCCTCGGCGCGGCGACCGTATTCGAGATCCTCGCCAATATGCATGCGCAAGGCGGCGATCCGCGCTACCGTGCGTCGCCCTGGCTGCGCCGGCGCGCGGCGCTCGGCATGTCGCTCTTGACGCCGGAGATCTGACGTCGCGCGCCGCGACGACCCGTCGCCTGCAATGGCGGCGCAGCTCTGTTACCGTCGCGCACGAGTGAACCGGGAGGCGGTGGGATGACGGGACTGGAGCAGCGTCTGCGCGAGTTGACGCCCGAGGTGCTGGGCGGCATCCGCCGCGGCATCGAGAAGGAGAGCCTGCGCACGCGGCCGAGCGGGGCGCTGGCGCTGACGCCGCATCCGAAGCCGCTCGGCTCGGCGCTGACGCATCCGCACATCACGACCGACTTCAGCGAGTCGCAGGTCGAGTTGATCACCGGCGTGCACGCCGGCGTCGGCGACTGCCTCGAGGAGCTGACGCAGATCCACCAGTTCGTCTACCACGTGCTGCGCGATCTCGGCGAAGAAATGCTGTGGGTCAGCAGCATGCCGTGCGGCCTGCCGACCGACGAGACGATCCCGATCGGCGTCTACGGCAGCTCCAACGTCGGCCGCGCCAAGAGCGTCTATCGCATGGGGCTCGGCCATCGCTACGGGCGGCGCATGCAGACGATCTCGGGTATCCACTACAACTGGTCGCTGCCGGGCGTCACGAGCGAGCAGTATTTCGGGTTGATCCGCAACTTCCGCCGCCATTCGTTCCTGCTGCTGACGCTGTTCGGCGCGTCGCCGGCGCTGTGCTCGAGCTTCGTCGCCGGCCGCGAGCACGAACTGCAGCACCTGTCGCAGCACACGCTGTACCTGCCGCACGCGACCTCGCTGCGCATGGGGCGGCTCGGCTACCAGAGCGACGCGCAGGCCAGGCTCGCCGTCAGCTACAACAGCCTCGAGAGCTACGCCGCATCGCTGTTCGACGCGATGACGAAGCCGTATCCGGCCTACGCCGCGGTCGGCATCAGGAACCCGGGCGGCGACTACAACCAGCTCGCGACGAGCCTGCTGCAGATCGAGAACGAGTTCTACGGCACGATCCGTCCGAAGCGCGTGATCCAGCCCGGCGAGCGGCCGCTGCACGCGCTGCGCGAGCGCGGCGTGGAATATGTCGAAGTGCGCTGCATGGATCTTGATCCGTTCGAGCCGGTCGGCATCAACGAGCAGACGATGCGCTTTCTCGATGTCTTCCTGCTGCACTGCCTGCTCTCCGACAGCCCGCCCGATACGCCGCAGGAGATCGCCGCGCTCGGCCGCAACCAGTTGCGCGCCGCGTCGCGCGGGCGCGAGCCCGGCCTGATGCTCGAACGCGGCGCGGGCGAGATTGCGCTCGTCGACTGGAGCCTGCAATTGCTCGCCGAGTGCGAAAGCGCCGCCGCGGCGCTCGACGCGGTGCACGGCGGCGACCGCTACCGCGAGGCGCTCGCCGACGGCCGGCGCGTGATCGGCGATCTGGATCGGGCGCCGTCGGCGCGTGTCATCGACACCGTGGCGCGCGACTTCGACGAATCCTACGTCGCGTTCATCCGCGCGCAGTCGATGCAGACGCGCAAGGCGCTGCTCGCGCTGCCGTATCCGGACACGCTCGCCCAACGCTTCGCGGCGATGGCCAGGGCGTCGGTCGAGGAACGCCGGCGCATCGAGGCGGCCGATACCCTGCCCTTCGAGGACTACCGCCAGGCCTACCTGTCGCCCGAGCGCCTGGGCTGACGCGGTCGTGGCGAGGCATCACGTCGTGCCGAAAGGGTCGCGCGGCGCGCCAGGCCTGACGGGCTTGCCACTTCTCGTCTGGTGCGGCCTGGCCTTGGTGGGGGCGCTGTTGCCGCTGCCGAGTCGGGCGGGGACGATCTGCACCGTCGTCGTGGATGCGGCGAGCGGCAGGACCATCGTGCAGCAGGGTCGCTGCGATCGGCGCTACACGCCGGCCTCGACGTTCAAGATCGCCCTCGCCGCCATGGGTTTCGACGCCGGCTTCCTGAAGGACGAGCATTCACCGGTGCTGCCCTTTCGGGAAGGCTATCCCGACTGGGGCGGCGACGCGTGGAAGCAGCCTGTCGATCCGACCCGCTGGCTGAAATATTCGGTGGTCTGGTACTCGCAGCAAGTGACGCACGCCCTCGGCGAAGCCAGGCTGCACGCCTATGCAGAGAAGTTCGCCTACGGCAATGCCGATTTCAGCGGCGACGAGGGAAGAGCCAATGGGCTGGATAGAGCGTGGATCAGCTCGTCGCTGCTGATCTCCCCCCTGGAGCAGGTCGATTTTCTTCGCAAGCTCGTGAACCGGACACTTCCGATCGGCCAACGAGCGATGGACATGACGCTGGCCGTTGTCGAGCAGGCGAGGCTGCCGGGCGATTGGCACGTGAACGGCAAGACGGGCATGGCCTACCCGCGCCGTGCGGACTACAGCCTCGACGAGGACCATCCCTGGGGCTGGTTCGTCGGCTGGGCAAGGCACGAAAGCCGCACCTATGTCTTCGCCCGCCTGATCCAGGATGACGTCAGAACACCCGGCACTGCGGGCGTCCGGGCGCGTGAGGCCTTCCTGGCGGAACTGCCCAGGCTCGCGGGCCTGGGTGCGTCGCCCCGCTGAAGAAGCTGCGCGGTTCCCGGCGGCGGCCCGCGCCGCGATGACGCAGGGCGGCTCTAGACGAAATACAGGACCAGGTAGCCGATCAGCAGCACGAGCACCCACAGCGCCATGCCGCGCGTCGTCCAGGTGCGCGCGAGTCGGGCTTGCGGTCCGTGGAAGCGGTAGATCAGCGCTGCGGCGCGCGACAGGAACGTCTGCACCGCCTGCGACGCCGCGCCCATCGCGCGATCGATGAGCGCGGCGCAGACCGCGGTGGCGCGGGGCAGCGCGCGGCGGTAGATCCAGTCGACGTCGAGCGTGATCGTCCGCGCGCGCTTCAGGCGGGGCAGCGCGACGAGGAATGCGAGCGCGGAAAACAGCAGCAGCTGGGTCTGTGTCAGGACGTGCGCCGCGGTGTAGGGCGCATGGTCGACCGCATACGGCAGCATCGCGTAGAGCGGCTCGAACCAGATGCCGAGCGCGATGCACAGGAACGCGAAGAAGATCATCGCCCAGCGCATGCTCGCCGGCGCCTCGGCGGGGCGCAGGCCGGCGTCGCGATCGAAGAAGACGAGCCACGGAAACTTGAGGCCGGCGTGCAGCACGACACCGGCCGAACCGGCGCCGAGAAGCAGCCACACGGCCAGCATGTGCCCGTCGGCGGCGGCCTGCGAGATCATCGACTTGGAGACGAAGCCGGCGCTGAACGGGAAGGCGGAGATCGAGAGCGCGCCGATCGCGGCGCAGGTCGTGGTCAGCGGCATGCTGCGAAACAGGCCGCCGAGGTCCGAGCAGTCGCGCTTGCCGGTCATGCGCAGCACCGAACCCGCGGCCATCACCAGCAGGGCCACATAGATGACGCCGGTGAAGGCGTTTGCCGCCGCGCCGTTGAGCGCCGTCTCGGTGCCGATGCCGATGCCGGCGACCATGAAGCCGGACTGGTTCACAATCGAGTAGGCGAGGATGCGCCGCATATCGCTCTCGAGCAGCGCATAGACGATGCCGTAGAACACCATCGCGAGACCGAGCCAGACGAGCAGTTCGGTGCCGGGAAAGCCGCGCATCAGCGCGTAGACCGCCGTCTTCGTCGTGAATGCCGACAGGAAGACCATGCCGCTCCACGATGCCTCGGGGTAGGCGTCGGGCAGCCAGGCCGAGATCGGCGTCGCCGCGGCGTTGATCAGGAAGCCGATCAGGATCAGCCAGTTCGACGGCGCATCGAGCTTCATCGAAGCGAAGGCGATGCTGCCGGTCTGCGTGATGTGGCCGGTGATGCCGGCGAGCAGGATCACGCCGCCGAGCAGGTGAATCATCAGATAGCGCATCGATGCGCGGTACGACGCGCGCGTGCCGCCGCTCCAGACGACGAGCGTCGAGCCGACCGCCATCAGTTCCCAGAAGACGAAGAGCGTGACGAGATCGCCGGCGAAGACGGCGCCGATCGCCGCGCCGGCATAGACGAATGCCGCCGGCAGCTCGACGCGGCTCTCCTGGCCGAGCGCGTAGAGGCCGCCACCGGCCGCCATCAAGGCGAAGATCGTGCCGAACAGGCGCGCCAGCTTGTCGCCGTGCAGCGGCGTGAGTTCGAAGTCGAGGAAGTGAAGCTGCCAGAGCGCGCCGTCGCCGACCTGCCAGACGAGCCAGAGCACCGCGAGCGGCAGGGCGACGACGAACGCCGCGCGCAGCGCGCCGCGCAGCGCCGGCAGCGCCAGCGCGCCGGCGATCAGCACGAGGCCGGGGTGGAGCACGGTTTCAGTCATCGCGCCCGCCGCCGTCGTAGTAGGCATCGTCGCGCCGCAGGAACAAGGCGATCGCCTTCGCGAGCCCGATCATCGCGAAGCAGGCGAGCAGGCCATACCAGGCGCTGAATGCAAACCAGCCCTCGGCCTCGAAATGAGGGTGCAGGGCGACGAGAGGCTCGACGAGCACCATGAGCGCGAGCACGATCAGAAAGCCGCGCCAGAGCCACTTCACGCGCCGCGGGTCGTCGAGCCAGTGCCTGTCGTTCATGGGTTCAGCCCGCACCGATCATCTGCCGCGCGAGCGCCAGAGGCACTCCGGGCAGGAAGAAGAGTGCCACCGTGCCGGCGGCCGTCGCGACGAGCGCGACGACCATCGTCCAGGGCGCTTCGCCATGGCTGGCGTGCGTTTCGCGATCCGGCCGCGGGGCGACGAAGAAGGCACGATAGACGATGGGCAGAAAATAGCCGGCATTGAGCAGCGTGCTGGCGGTGATCACGGCCACCGCGAGCCAATGCTCGGCCGCCATCGCGCCCGACAGCATGTACCACTTCGAGACGAAGCCCGCCGTCGGCGGCAGCCCGATCATCGACAGCACGCCGACCGCGAATGCGGCCATCGTCCACGGCATGCGCCGGCCGATGCCGTCGAGCTGGCTCACCTCGGTCTTGTGTGCCGCGGTGTAGATCGCGCCGGCGGCGAAGAAGAGCGTGATCTTGCCGAGTGCATGCGCCGCGATGTGCAGCACGGCGCCGGCGATCGACAACGGCGCGAGGATCGCCATCGCGAGCACGATATAGGCGAGCTGGCTGACCGTCGAATAGGCGAGCCGGCGCTTCAGGTTGTCGGCGTTGAGCGCGACGATCGATGCCGCGATGATCGTGAAGCCGGCGACGGCCGCGAGCCAGCTGATGTCGGCCGCCGCCGCGAGCGGCGCGACGCCGAAGGTATAGACGATCACCTTGACGACGCAGAATACGCCGGCCTTGACGACGGCGACCGCATGCAGCAGCGCCGACACCGGCGTCGGCGCGACCATCGCCGAGGGCAGCCAGCGGTGAAACGGCATCAGCGCCGCCTTGCCGATGCCGAACATGTAGAGCGCGAGCAGCGCGCAAAGCGCCGCGCCCGAAAGCTTGCCGCCGAGCACGCCGCCGGGCATGAAGTCGGTCGTGCCGGCGGCCATCATCGTGAAGATGATCGCCGGCAGCATGAAGACGATCGACGTGCCCATCAGCACGCCCAGATAGACGCGGCCGCCGGTGCGCGCGGCGCCGGTGCCGGCGTGGACGACGAGCGGGTAGGTGACGAGCGTCAACGCCTCGTAGAAGAGGAACAGCGTGAACAGGTTCGCCGCCATCGCGATGCCCATCGTCGACGCGAGCGAAAGCGCGAAGCAGACATAAAAGCGCGTCTGGTGCTGCTCGGCGTTGGCCCGCATGTAGCCGATCGAGTAGACCGAGTTGACGATCCACAGGCCAGAGGCGACGAGCGCGAACAGCATGCCGAGCGGCTCGACGCGAAACGCCAGCGCGAGGCCCGGCATGACGTCGATCAGCGTCAGCGCCGGCCGCGCGCCGTCGAGCACCGCCGGCAGCAGCGTCGAGACGCACAGGAAGAGCAGTGCCGCCGTCGCGAGCGTCACGCCTTCGCGCAGATTGGGCCAGCGGCCGCTCAGCGCGATCAGCACTGCGCCAGCGAGCGGGACGAGCAGCGCGGCGAGCACGGCGGTAGGCGTGTCCATCAGTGCCCGGCGCCGAACAACTGGCCTGCGGCCGCCGTCGCCGCACCGAGCGTGAACGACGTATCGATGCCGAAATAGACGGTCGCCGCGACGAGCACCGCCGACGGCGCGACGAGTTGCCAGCGCAGCATGGCGGGCGGCTTTGCGCCGGCCGGTGGCGCGTCGAAATACGCCGCCTCGACGAAGCGCCAGACGTAGACGATCGCAAGCAGCGACGAGCCGACGATCAAGAAGACGATCCACCACTGGCCGCGTTCGAGGGCCGCCTGCACCAGCACCCACTTGCTGATGAAGCCGGCCGTCCCCGGCACGCCGATCAGCGACAGGCCGCAGATCACGATGCCCATGCTCGCCCACGGCATCGAGCGTCCGATCCCGCGGATACCGGCGAGGCCGACGCCGCCCAGCGTCGCCGTCAGCGCGCCCAGCAGCATGAAGATCGCGCCCTTCGTCACGGCGTGGTTGAACAGATGCACGATCGCCGCGCTCAGCCCGGTTGCGCTGCCCAGCGACAGGCCGAGGATGATGTAGCCGACCTGCGCGACGCTCGAGTACGCGAACAGCCGCTTCAGGTCGGTCTGGAAGATGGCGACGGTCGACGCGCCGAACATGCCGGCCAGCGCGAGCACGAGCAGCATCTGCTGCATCGGCAGGCGGGCAAATACCTGCGGCTCGCCGAAGACCGTGAAGTAGTAGCGCATCAGCACGTAGAGCGCGACCTTGGTCGCGGTCGCGGCGACGAAGGCCGAGACCGCCGACGGTGCATAGGCGTACGCATTGGGCAGCCACTGATGGAGCGGGAAGACGGCGGCCTTGATCGACAGGCCGACGGTCAGGAAGGCGAGCGCCGCGAGCACCGGACGCGTGCCGCGCAGCGGCGCGAGGCGCTGCGCCATGTCGGCCAGGTTCAGCGTGCCCGTCATCAGGTACAAGAGGCCTACGCCGATGACGACGAAGGTCGCGCCGATCGTGCCCATGATCAGGTACTGGTAGGCGGCGAGCAGCGCGCGCCGGTCGCTCGCGAGGGCGACCATCACGTAGGTCGCGAGCGACGAGATCTCGAGGAAGACGAAGATGTTGAACGCGTCGCCGGTGACCGTCATGCCGAGCAGGCCAGCGAGGCACAGCGCGAACATCGTATAGAAGAGGTAGTGCTGCTGCGGCTCGATCTCGGCCGCGATGCTCGCGCGGCTGTACGGCAGCACGACCGACGCGATGGCGCAGACGAGGATCAGCACGTAGGACGACAGCCCGTCGACGCGGTACTCGATGCCCCACGGCGGCGCCCAGTTGCCGATCGCGTACGAGACGACGCCGTTGGCCTGCACCTGCCAGTGCAGTGCGATCGCGATCGCGAGCGAGAGCCAGCTCGCCGCCAGCACGATCGCGAACGCATACGCGCGCCGCCGCAGCAGCACCGTCAGCGGCGCCGCGAGCAGCGGCACGACGACCTGCAGCGCCGGCAGGTGCGCCGCGAGGCTCATCGATCCGGGGCGCGCCGCGCGCTCATCGCCCGCGCGGCGCCGGCGCGTCGGCCGCGATATCGAGGGCGAGGATCTCGTCCTCCTCGATGCTGCCGTAGGTTTCGCGGATGCGCACGACGAGCGCGAGGCCGAGCGCGAGCGTCGCGACGCCGACGACGATCGCGGTCAGGATCAGCACGTGCGGCAGCGGGTTCGAGTAGATCTTGAACGCGTCGCTTACGACCGGCGCCGTGCCGCCGATCACCTTGCCGGGTGCGATGTAGAGCAGATAGACCGAGGTCTGGAAGATGCTCAGGCCGACGAGCTTCTTGACGAGGTTGCCGCGCGCGATGACGATGAAAAGCCCCGCGATCATCAGGAAGATGGTGACGAAGTAGCTGAAATGCCCGGCCAGGGCCTCCCACTGCGTCGCCGTCATGCGTCGTCGGCCCGGCCGCGGTCGGCGAACATGTAGAAGATCTTGAGCATCACGCCCGAGACCGTGATCAGGACGCCGGCCTCGACCCAGAAGATGCCGCGCTCCTGGCCGTGCACCGGGTCGGCGTCGAGCACGAAATAGTCGAGGAAGTTGCCGCCCAGCAGCAGCCCGGCGACGCCGACGCCGGCATAGAGCAGCACGCCGATCGCCATCATCGACTCGACGAGAGGCTCCGGGACGACCCTGCGCGCGTCGTCCAGGCCGAAGATCAGCGCGTAGAAGATGACGGATGCGGCGAGGATCACGCCGGCCTGGAATCCGCCGCCGGGGCCGAAGTCGCCGTGGAACTGCACGTACAGCGCGAATAGCGCGATGAACGGGATGAGGAGCTTGGCGACGATGCGCAGGATGAGGTCGTTTCTCATCGCTCGGGCCCCTTGCGGCGCCGCCGCAGCAGCGCGACGACGCCCGCGCCGGCGGTGAAGACGACCGTCGTCTCGCCCAGCGTGTCGTAGCCGCGGTAGCTCGCGAGCACGGCCGAGACGATATTGGGCACCCCGGTCTCAATCACCCCTTGCTGCAGGTAGCGCGGCACGACATGGGTGTGGATCGGCGCATTCGGATCGGCGAACCCGGGCAGCCCGAGCGTGCCGTACATCAGCAGCGCGCCGACCGCGATCGACGCCGCAAGCGGCAGCCACGGGCCTTGCACCGGCTTCGTCTCCTCGCTGCGGCACAGGAAGAGGGCGGCGAGAAAGAGCACCGTCGAGATGCCGGCGCCGACCGCCGCTTCGGTCATCGCGACGTCGACGGCGTCCATCGCGACCAGCACGGTCGCCATCAGGAAGCTGTAGACGCCCGAGAGGACGACGACGCCGAACAGGTTGCGCGCGCGGGCGAGGGTGACGACGGCCGCGACCATCAGCACCAGCAGCACGTTGATGATCAGCGCTTCGATGGCTCGTCCTCCTGCGGTGCGAGCATCGGCGCGAGGCCGCGCGCGAGCGCGGCGCGCGCGAGCGCGTGGGTCGCGGTCGGGCTGACGAAGAGAATCAGCAGGCCGATCATCGCGAGCTTGGCGGCGACGAGCGTGAAGCCCGCCTGCAGCACGAGGCCCGCGAGGATGAAACCGGCACCCAGCGTCTCGGTGATGCTCGCCGCGTGCATGCGGGTGTAGAAGTCGGGCATGCGCAGCAGGCCGATGGCGCCGACGACGCAAAAGAACCCGCCGGCCACGAGCAGGACCCAGCTCAGGGCGTCGATCGCCATCGTCACCGCGACGCCTCCTTGCCCGTCCCCGGGTCGCCCAGATCGCCGTAGCGGAAATACTTCAGCACCGCGATGGTGCCGATGACGTTGAGCAGCCCGTAGACGAGCGCGAGGTCGAGGAACTCGGGCCGGCCGTTGAGAAAGCCGATCACCGCCAGCAGCAGCATCGCCACGGTGCCGATCGTATTCGCCGCCTGCGCGCGGTCGAACAGCGTCGGGCCGAGCGCGGCGCGCACCAGCGCGAGCGCGAGCGTGACGAGCAATGCGATCGCGGCGGCGGCGAACATCACCGCGCGCTGCCCGCTTCGAATGCCGTCACGCGGCGGTCCATCTCGCTGGCGACGCAGCCCTGCGCGGCGTCGCGGGTCAGGCCGTGAACCAGGAACTCGCCCGCGCCGGCCTCGATCGTGATCGTTCCCGGCGTCAGGGTGATCGAATTGGCGTGCACGACGAGGCCGACGTCGCTCTTCTGGCCCGGCTTGAAGCGCACCAGCGTCGGGCTGATCGGCAGGCGGGGGTCGAGAATGATGCGGCTCACGCTCCATGCCGACTTCATGATCTCGACGATCAGCCAGGGCCAGTACGTCCAGGCGCGGATGCCGAGCTGCACCGGATGGCCTTCGGCGTCGACGACATCCATGCGGCGCGAGAACCAGACCACGGCGAGCGCGCACCCGGCGCCCGCCGTCATCAGGGACGCGGTGAAGTAGCCCGACAGCAGCAGCCAGAACAGGTAGAGCGCGGCGAAGAGGCTGGCGAAGCGGGACACGGGCGTCGGCGCGATGTGCCGCGAGGGCGGGACCGGCCGATTGTAGGAACTATCGCCTCGCGGTCGAGGCCCGCACGCCGGCCGCGGATTCGGGTTTGCCCCGGTGCGTTTGGTCGCCGGACTCTGGCGCGCCGCGGGCATTTGATGTGAAACTTCGGCGCTTCCTTCCGGTCGCAACCGATCACCCACCCGCCTGACGCGCATGCAACGACGAACCCTGATGAAGCTCGGCATCGGCGCCGCGGCCGTGCTCGCCGCCGCGGGTGGGGGCCTGGCGCTGCTGCGGCCGGGGTGGTCGGGCGGGAGCCTGTCGGCCAATGCCATGGTCGTCATGCGCGCCGTGGCACGCGGTGTGCTCGACGGCAACCTGCCGGCCGATGCGGTCAAGCGCGAGGCCGCGCTGCACGGCCACCTGCAGCGCCTGGGCGCGACCATCGCCGGATTCCCCGCCGCAACGCAGGCCGAACTCTCGCAACTGCTCGCGCTGCTTGCCTCGCCACCCGGGCGCATGCTGCTCGCCGGGCTGCAGCCGCCGTGGGCGGACGCGACCGTCGAGCAGCTCACGGCCGCGCTGCAGGACATGCTGACATCGTCGATCGCGCTGCGCCAGCAGGCGTTTCATGCCCTGCGCGACCTGACGAACGCGGCCTATTTCGCCGATCCGGCCACCTGGCCGATGCTCGGCTATCCCGGGCCGACGGATATCTGAGCGAACCGGCCGCACCCTGGACTGAATCGATACCCGAATGAGCCAACTTCCCGACCCGATCCTCGACGGCCTGGCGCGCGGCTGGCGCGTGCATGGCGGCCGCCACGCGGCGCTGCCGGCGCAGTTGAGCTGCGACGTCGCGATCGTCGGCACCGGCGCCGGCGCCGGCATCACGGCCGAGCTGCTGACGCAGGCCGGGCTCGAGGTCGTGCTGATCGAAGAAGGCCCGCTCAAGTCGAGCCGCGACTTCAACCAGCTCGAGAGCGAGGCCTACCCGAGCCTGTACCAGGAAAGCGCGTCGCGCAAGACGGCCGACAAGGCCATCAACATCATGCAGGGCCGCTGCGTCGGCGGCTCGACGACCGTCAACTGGACGAGCTCGTTTCGCACCCCGCCGCCGACGCTCGCCTACTGGGCGCAGCACTTCGGCCTCGCCGAGTTGACCGAATCGGCGATGGCGCCGTGGTTCGCGCAGGCCGAGCGGCGGCTGAATATCCAGCCCTGGCAGCAGGCGCCGAACGAGAACAACGACCTGCTGCGCGTCGGCGCCGCCAAGCTCGGCATCGAGACGAAGGTCATCCCGCGCAATGTCAAGGGCTGCTGGGATCTCGGCTCCTGCGGCCTCGGCTGCCCGACCAATGCCAAGCAGTCGATGCTGCTGACGACCGTGCCCGCGGCGCTCGACAAGGGCGCGCGGCTGCTGGTGCAGACGCGCGCCGAGCGCTTCGAGTTCGACGACAAGCGCGTCGTCGCCCTCGAGTGCGTCGGCGTGAATGCCGATGGCACGGCCGCGCCCGGCGTGTCGACGCGAATCGTCGCCAAGCACTATGTGGTCGGCGGCGGGGCGATCAATTCGCCCGCGCTGCTGCTGCGCTCGCAGGCGCCGGACCCGCACCGCCTGCTCGGCAAACGCACCTTCCTGCACCCGGTCGTCGTCATGGCGTCGACCTTCGATCGCGAGGTCGCCGCCTGGCGCGGGGCGCCGCAGTCGATCTACTGCGACCATTTCCTCGAGACCGCGCCGATCGACGGCCCGATCGGCTACAAGCTCGAAGTGCCGCCGATTCATCCCGTGCTGTTCGCCTCGACGCTGCCCGGTTTCGGACTGCCGCAGTCGAAGGCGCTCGCCGACATGCCGCGCACCCACGTGCTGCTCGCGCTGCTGCGCGACGGTTTCAACGAGCAATCCGTCGGCGGCAGCGTCGCATTGCGTTCCGACGGCAGCCCGGTGCTCGACTATCCGCTGAACGATTTCGTGATGGACGGCGCGCGCCGCGCCTTCGCGAGCATGGCCGAGATCCAGTTCGCGGCCGGCGCGCGCTCGGTGCAGGCGGTGCACGAACTCGCCGGCGCCTGGACGAACTGGCCGCAGGCGCGCGACGCGATCGCGGCGCTGCCGATGAAGCCCTACGTCACGCGCGTCGTCAGCGCCCACGTGATGGGCGGCTGCGCGATGGCGGGCGACGAGGCGCAGGGCGTCACGCGACCCGATGGCCGGCACTGGCAGATCGCCAACCTGTCGGTGCATGACGGATCGCTGTTTCCGACCAGCATCGGCGCCAATCCGCAACTTTCGATCTACGGCCTCGTCAACAAGCTTGCGACCGGCCTCGCCAAGCGACTCGCAAATCGGGACGTCGTATTGGCTTGATCTATCCTTCCCCGCACACCCTGAACCAGGAGACGACCATGACCATCCCCGGACTGATGATGCAGCAGCCGCTGCTGATTTCCTCGTTGCTCGTGCACGCCGAGCGCCATCACGCCGAGCAGGAGATCGTCTCCCGACGCGTCGAGGGCGATATCCATCGCGAAACCTTCCGCGAACTCGCCGCGCGTTCGCGCCGCCTGGCCAATGCGCTTGCCGCGCTCGGCGTCAAGGCTGGCGACCGCGTCGCGACGATCGCCTGGAACGGCTATCGTCACATGGAGCTCTACTACGCCGTCTCGGGATTCGGCGCGGTGCTGCATACGCTCAATCCGAGGCTGCATCCCGACCAGGTCGTCTATATCGCCGACCACGCGGAAGACAGCGTGCTCTTCTTCGACCTCACCTTCCTGCCGCTCGTCGAGGCGTTTGCCGCGCGCGTGAAGACGATCAAGAAGTTCGTCGCGATGACCGACCGCGCGCACATGCCCAAGGAGAGCAAGGTTGCGGGCCTGCTGTGCTACGAGGATCTGATCGATGCCGCGTCGGACGCCTACGTCTGGCCGAGCTTCGACGAGAACGCAGCCTCGTCGCTGTGCTACACGTCGGGCACGACCGGCCATCCGAAGGGCGTCCTCTACAGCCACCGCTCGACGGTCCTGCACACCTATGCCGTCGCGCTGCCGGATACGCTGAACTGCTCGGCGCGCGACGCGATCCTGCCGGTCGTGCCGATGTTCCACGTCAACGCCTGGGGCCTGCCGTACGCCGCGTGCATGGTCGGCGCCAAGCTCGTCTTCCCCGGCCCCGCGCTCGACGGCAAGTCGCTGCACGAGCTGCTCGAGTCCGAGAAGGTCACCGTCTCGGCCGGCGTGCCGACCGTCTGGCAGGGCCTGCTCGCCTACATGGATGCGAGCAAACTGAAGTTCAGCACCATGCGGCGCACCGTGATCGGCGGCTCGGCGTGCCCGCCGGCGATGATCCGCGCCTTCAAGGAGAAGTACGACGTCGACGTCCTGCACGCCTGGGGCATGACCGAGACGAGCCCGCTCGGCACGGCCTGCGCGTTCAAGCCCAAGCATCTCGGGCAATCGCAGGAGGCGCACTATGCCGTGATGGCCAAGCAGGGCCGCGGGCTCTACGGCATCGACATGAAGATCGTCGACGAGGATGGCGCCGAATTGCCGTGGGGCGGCGAAAAATCGGGCGAGCTGCTGGTGCGCGGCCCTTGGGTCGTGAACCGCTACTTCAAGGACGAGGGCGGCAATCCGCTCCTGACCGATGCCGACGGCCACGGCTGGTTCCCGACCGGCGATGTGGCCAGGATCGACGCCGACGGCTATATGCAGATCACCGACCGCAGCAAGGACGTGATCAAGTCCGGCGGCGAGTGGATCGGCTCGATCGACCTCGAGAATATCGCGATGGCGCATCCCGCGGTCGCGATGGCGGCGTGCATCGCGGCGCACCATCCGAAGTGGGACGAACGCCCGCTGCTCGTCGTCGTCAAGAAGCCCGGCGCCGAGGTCACGCGCGACGAACTGATCGCCTTCTTCGACGGCAAGATCGCCAAGTGGTGGACGCCCGACGACGTCGTCTTCGTCGAAGCGATCCCGCTCGGCGCAACCGGCAAGATGCTGAAGAACCGGTTGCGCGAGCAGTTCAAGGACTACAAGCTGCCGACGGCGTGAAGCACATGCACCGGTGCGCGCGGTACCGGAACCCGAGACCTATGCGCTGATGATTGCCGGTCTTGGCGTCGTCGGTTACATGGCGCGTCGGCGTAGGCTGCATCAGGTCTGAGCATCGTCTGACCCGCTTCGAAGGGCGCCTGCGGGCGCCCTTTCTCGTGTGCGCGG
>CALMIL010000259.1 GCA_937864005.1 uncultured Burkholderiales bacterium | reverse complement strand
GGTGTGAGCGGTCGGCGCGGGGCGCTGTAGGAAGACGCCCACGGCGCGGCGTCGAACGCTATGTCGTCGCCGGCCTCTCGAGCAGCGGCAGCGCCGCCTCGAGGCTCGTGCCCTTGCCCGGCGCGCTGTGCACCCGCAAGCTGCCGCACTCGGCCTCGACCCGATAGCGCATTCCCAGCAGGCCGGTGCCCGCCATCTTCGCCCGCGCCGGATCGAAGCCGACGCCGTCGTCGCCGACCTCGATCACGGCCCTGCCGTCGTGCGCGCGAAGCACGATGTGGACGCTGCGCGCCTTGGCGTGCTTGGCGATATTGGTCAGCGCTTCCTGCACCAGGCGATAGACGGTCAGATCGCATTCGGGCCGCAGCGCCACCGGATGCAGATCGGATCGCACCGCAAGCTCGGTGCGCTTCTCGAAGTCCCCGATCAGGATGCGCAAAGCGGCAATCAGGCCGAGGTTGGACAGCGACGAAGGCCGCAAGTCCTCGATGATGCGGCGCTTGAGCGAGATGCCGCCGTCGAGCATCTCGGACAGATGCGTCAAGCGCTCGCCCATCTCCGGCGAGAGCGCGGCGATGCGCGTCTTCATCCGCGCGACGTCGAGCTTGGCGGCGGTCAGCAGGGCGCCGAGTTCGTCGTGCAGTTCTCGCGCCAGGCGGGCGCGCTCGTCTTCCCGGGTCGTCATCAGGTGGCGCGACAGCACCGTGAGTTCGTCCGTGCGGCGCGCAACCTCCTCCTCGAGCTGATCGCGTTCGGTCTGGATCGCCGCCTGCCGGCGCGCGCGCTCGACTCCGAGCGCGTGCGTCGACCGCAGGTACATCAGCAACGCGACGAGGCTGAGCGCCGTCATCAATGCGACACCGATCCGGTCGAGCATCAGAATCTGGTCGACGCGCCTGCGCATCGCCTCGCCGCCACTGGTTTCGGCATCGAGCAAGACCCGCGCGGACGATCGCAGCGCGTCCATGCGCTCCTTGCCGATATTGGTCAGCAGCATCTCTCTCGCATCGTCGCCGCGACCTGATTCATAGAGCTTCATCACGAGCGCAAGCTCCGAGAGCTTCTCTTCGACCTGTTCGTCGAGCCGGGTCAGCATCTGCTCGAGCTGCGCACGCCCGGCATAGTGCTTGCGCAGCCAGGCGCGCGTTTCGGGCAGCGACATCAGTGCCGCGTGGTAGGGATCGCCGTACTCCTTGCGGCCGGTGAGCAGGAAGCCGCGCTGGGCGGCCTCGGCGTCGGTCACGCCAAGCAGCAGTTGCTGCACGCGAATGCGGGCTTCGTCGATCGAGGCCCGTTCAGCGCGTGCCTCGTTCACAAGCCAGTGCGATGTTCCGCTGATGACGAGCATCAGCACGGCGGCGAGGCTGGCCGCAATGACGGCGATCGACTCGCCGCGCAGCCTGTTTCGCCTCGTCATGCCGCAGCCTCGGGCGGCACACTACACTCGCTGTACGCAATGTCTTCGCAAGCCGCCCCCACATGATCCGGATCGTGATCGCCGACGACCATGCCATCGTGCGCACCGGATTGCGCGAGTTCTTCGCCACCCAGGTCGATCTGCGCGTCACCGGCGAGGCGGCCAACGGCCGCGAGGCGCTCGATCTCGTGCGCGAGGGCGACCTGGACGTGCTGCTGCTGGACCTGTCGATGCCCGACCAGAGCGGCGTCGATGCGCTGGCCGCGATCCACGCCCGCAAGCCCGAGCTGCCGATCCTGATCCTCTCGGGATTTCCCGAGACGCACTACGCGACGATGCTGATCAAGCAAGGTGCGAGCGGCTACCTGAACAAGGAATGCGACCCCGAGGAGATCGTCAACGCAATCCGCACCGTTGCCCGTGGGCGCAAATATATCTCGGCCGCGGTCGCCGAACAGCTCGCGAGCGGCCTGGACCCGACCGCGGCGAAGGCGCCGCACGAATTGCTCTCCGAGCGCGAATTCCAGGTCTTCCTGCGCCTCGCCAAGGGCGAGACGATCAGCCACATCGCCGACGGCATGGCGCTCAGCGTGAAGACGGTGAGCACCTATCGCAGCCGGGTGATGGAGAAGATGGCCCTCGAATCCAACAGCGACCTCACCTACTACGCGTTGAAGGCCGGACTGATCCAGTAGGCCGCGCGGCGAATCCATCTTCAGCCGCCAAGGCCGCCGGCAACGGTATCGCCGCCGCCATCGGCAAGCCGCTCGCAGTAGCCGATCAGGGCGTCGATCTGATTCGATTTGTCGAATACCCGGTCCGCGCCGAGCTCGAGGCATCGGCTGCGCACATCGGGTGTCGCGTAGTTGCTGAGCACGACGCGGCGCGGCACGTTCGGACCGTCCATCAGGGCGCGCAGCACGGCAAAGCCCGAACCCTGCCTGAGGAAGATATCGACGATGCAAAGGTCGCAGTCCTTGCCGCGCTCTTGCAGCCAGCGCAGCGCGCTCGGCTCGTCCTCGGCATAGCCGACGACCTCGAACGGTGTCAGTTCCTCGAGCGTCGCGATCAGGTTCTCGCGAATGACCGGGCTATCTTCGACGATGAATGCGCGCAGCTTGGACATCTGGAACGGCTATCGCGGGCCACGCCCGCAGCGGATGCGGGTGGTGAAGCCCTGGCCCCGAGCATGCCCGCATCGCCGATCGCGTGCAAGACGCGCGGACACCGTCCGGACGTAGGCGGCTTCCTACAGCCGGCAGCGCGCCACCGTCGGCCCGCGATGCGGCGCCGGCCTTGCGGCTGCCTCGTCAGAGCACGAGCAGGGCCCGGAAGTCGTTCACGTTCGTGAAGGTCGGGCCGGTCGCGACGAGATCGCCGAGCGGGGCGAAGAAGTTGTAGGCGTCGTTGCGGTCGAGGGCGTCCTGCGCCTGCAGGCCGAGCGCCGATGCGCGCGCCAGCGTGCTGGGCGTGACGATCGCGCCGGCGTTGTCTTCGACGCCGTCGATGCCGTCGGTATCGGCGGCAAGCGCATGCACGCCCGCCTCGGCCTGCAAGCCGATCGCGCAGCCGAGCAGGAATTCGGTCGCCCGCCCGCCGCGGCCGCCCCTGGATCGCACCGTCACGGTCGTCTCGCCGCCGCTGAGAATCACGCAGGGTTTCGCGAACGGCTCGCCGCGGCGTGCAACGGCGCGCGCGAGCGCTGCATGAACGCGCCCGACGACATGCGACTCGCCTTCGATCGCATCGGACAGGATGTGCGCTTCGACGCCGGCCTCGCGCGCCAGCGCGGCGGCGGCGGCCAGGCTTTGCTGCGGCGCCGCGATCAGATGCACTGCGTGGCCCGCGAAGCAGGCGTCGCCCGGCTTCGGCGTCTCGAACGCGCCGCTTTGCAAGCCTTCGCGCGCGGCGCGCGGCAACGCGATCGCGTAACGATCGAGGATGCGCAGCGCGTCGGCGCAGGTCGTCGCGTCGGCCACCGTCGGGCCACTGGCGATGACGCCGGGCGCGTCGCCCGGCACGTCGCTGATCAAGAGTGTGACGACGCGCGCCGGGGCGCACAGCGCGGCGAGCCGCCCGCCCTTGATCGCCGAAAGGTGCTTGCGCACGCAGTTCATTTCGTCGATCGCGGCGCCGCTCTCGAGCATTGCCTTGTTGATCGCCTGCTTGTCCGCGAGCGTCAGGCCCTCGGCCGGCATCGCAAGCAGCGCCGAGCCGCCGCCCGAGATCAGGCACAGCGCGAGGTCGTCGCCGCCGAGGCCCTGCGCCAGCGCTGCGATGCGGCGCGCCGCGTCGCGCCCGGCGGCGTCCGGCACCGGGTGCGCTGCCTGGACGACTTCGATGCGCGCCTTGCCTTCCTGCCGGCGCGCAGCGTAGGCCGGCGGCAGATGGCCGTAGCGCGTGACGACGAGCCCCGACAGCGGCGCATCGGCCGGCCACAGCGCATCGACGGCCTGCGCCATCGCGCCGCCCGCCTTGCCGGCGCCGAGCACGACGGTGCGGCCCCTGGCGGGCGGCGGGGGCAGGAACGGCGCGATGTTGTTCGCCGGCAGCGCGCACGCGACGGCGGCGTCGAACAGCGCGCGCAGGAACTCGCGCGGCTGCGTGTGCGGGTCGGGCGTCGTGCGGCTGCTCACTTGACGCTGTGGTCGGCCATCAGTTCGAGCACGCGAACGAGCGCCGAATGGTCGAGGTCCTGCATGCCGTTGGCGGCGCAGGCCTGCATCAGCTGCGCCGCGCCGGCGGTCTGCGGCAGCGCGACGCCGAGCGCGCGCGCGCCGGCAAGGGCGAGATTCAGATCCTTCTGGTGCAGCCCGATGCGAAAGCCGGGGGCGAAAGTCCGCTTGATCATGCGTTCGCCATGCACCTCGAGGATGCGGCTGGCCGCGAAGCCGCCCATCAGCGCCTGGCGCACCTTGGCCGGGTCGGCGCCGGCCTTGCTCGCGAAAACGAGCGCCTCGCCGACGGCGGCGATATTGAGCGCGACGATGATCTGGTTCGCGACCTTGGTCGTCTGGCCGTCGCCGTTGGCGCCGACGTGCGTGATGTTCTTGCCCATCAGTTCGAACAGCGGCTTGACACGCGCGAACGCCGCCTCGGGGCCGCCAACCATGATCGTCAGGCTCGCAGCCTTGGCGCCGAC
>CALMIL010000258.1 GCA_937864005.1 uncultured Burkholderiales bacterium | reverse complement strand
CGCGCCAGGTCCTGGCGGATCACGCCGTCGGTATCGATGCCCAGCCGGGCGAGCGGGTGATCCTCGGTATCGCCGCGCCGCGGGTCGGCGTTGATCTGGGCGTCGACCAGCGCCCGCAGCGTGCTGCAGCCATCGCCCTCGACCCAGGCCGACTCGCCGCGCGCGGCGGCGACCACGGCGCCGGCAACGACCAGCAGCCGGTGCTCGTCGCCGGGCACGAAGCGCTCGACCAGCACCTCGCTGCCGTGGCGCTCGGCGACCACCCAGGCCGCCTGGACCTGCTCGCGGGTGCGCAGATCGAGCGTCACGCCGCGGCCGTGATTGCCGTCCGCGGGCTTCACGACCACTGGCAGCCCGATGTCCTCTGCAATCTCCCAGGCCGCATCGGGCGTGGCCGCGACGCGCCCCTCGGGCACCGGCACGCCGACCTCGGCGAGCAGCCGCTTGGTCAGGTCCTTGTCGCCGGCGATCGCCTGCGCGATGGCGCTCGTGCGGTCGGTCTCTGCGGTCCAGATGCGGTGCTGGCGCCGGCCGTGGCCGAGCTGGACCAGGTTGCCGTCGTTCAGCCTGAGGTGCGGAATGCCGCGCTCGGTGGCGCAGGCAACGATGTGCGCGGTGCTCGGCCCGAGGTAGGCATCGTCGATCGCTTCGCGCACTACGGCGACCGCGGCATCGACGTCGACCGCCGCGCCGTTCACCACGCCCATCAGCAGCCGGTGGCCCTGACTCAGCGCGGCGCGCGCGACGACCTCATCGCGGGCGCGAAACACCATCCGGTAGACCCCGCGCTGCGAGGTGCCGCGCGTCTGGCCGAAGCCGGTCGGCATGCCGGCCAGATTGAGCAGTTCGATGACGACATGCTCCAGCACGTGGCCGAGCCAGGTGCCTTCGCGCAGCCGCTGCCCGAAGCCGCCGGCCTCGCCGACGCCGCAGTGGTGCTCGGGCAGGGTCGGCAGCGCGCCGCACAGGCGGTCGACGAAGCCCGGCAGGCGATCGGACGGCCAGTCCTCGAGCGCCCCGAGGTCGAGCCAGGTTTCGAGCGCGGAGCGGTAGGTCCACAGATTGGGGCCGCGCAGAAAGGTCACGCGCAGCAGGCGGATGTCGTCGAAGACGGTCATCGTTGGAGGTGACCTCGGGTCGCTTTGCGGTTGCACGGCAGGGGATCGTCGAAATTGTGCGCCGTGGCATCGCGCCCGGGGCCCGGCAGACAACGCCCGGGCGCGTGCCGGCGTTGACATGCAGCGTTTGCGCGACAGTCGGCGCCGATCCGACAGCGGCCGGCGCCGCCGCGCGAACCGACCGAACGGACGCAAGCCGTGCCGCGAGACGGCGCGCGGCGCGCCCGCTGGCTCGCCCGTGCGCGCATCGAAGCCCGATCCGTGGGCGACAATCTGCCGCCCCCGACCGCACGATGACCGACGCCCTGCCCGCCAATCCCACCCTGGAGCCAGGCGAGACCGTCGCGGCGCGCCTGGCGCTGGATCTGGCCGCCGACGGCCGCTTTGCCGAGGGCGAGCTGCAGCTCACCGACCGCCGGCTGCTGGTGCGCGAGGCGGGCAGCGACGGCTGGCAGTCCTGGCCGCTGCAGCCGGAACTCCAACTGCAGCACAGCGACAGCGGCGGCCTGGCCCGGCTCTCGCTGCACGATGGCGCTCGCCGCCTCGCCCACTGGCGCCTGACGCTCGCCGCCAACCCGGACGCGCTGGCGCTGGTGCAGGCCTTCGAGCGTGTTCAGCGCCGGCGCGCCGACCCGGGCCTGCCGGACGACGCCGCGCCGCCGGAGACTGACTTCGCAAGCGAACCGGTGGAGCGCCCGTCGACCTGGGTGCTGCTGCGGCTGTGGCGCTTCGCCCACCCCTATCGCTGGCAACTGGGCGGCGGCTTCGCGCTCATGCTGGTCGCCACCGCGGCCTCGCTGGTGCCGCCCTACCTGACGATCCCGCTGATGGACGATGTGCTGATCCCGTTCCAGAACGGGCAGAAGATCGACCCGATGCTGGTGGCGCTGCTGCTCGGCGGCCTGCTGGCGTCGGCGCTCGTGGCGTGGGCGCTGGGCTGGGTCAAGACCTGGCTGCTCGCGCTGGTGAGCGAGCGCATCGCCGCCGACCTGCGCACCGCCACCTTCGAGCATCTGCTGCACCTGAGCCTGGACTACTTCGGCTCCAAGCGCACCGGCGACCTGATCGCGCGCATCGGCAGCGAGACCGACCGCATCAGCGTCTACCTCTCGCTGCACGCGCTGGACTTCGCGACCGACGTGCTGATGATCGTCATGACGGCGGTGATCCTGTTCTCGATCGACCCATCGCTCGCGCTCGTCACGCTGCTGCCGCTGCCCTTCATCGCCTGGCTGATCCACCTCGTTCGCGACCGGCTGCGCACCGGCTTCGAGAAGATCGACCGCGTCTGGGGCGAGGTCACGACCGTGCTTGCCGACACCATCCCCGGCATCCGCGTCGTCAAGGCCTTCGCCCAGGAGCGGCGCGAGGCCGAGCGCTTTCGCGACGCGAATGCGCGCAACCTCGCGGTCAACGACCGCCTGAACCGCACCTGGAGCCTGTTCTCGCCGACTGTCGGGCTGCTCACCGAGATCGGGCTGCTCGTCGTCTGGGCGTTCGGCATCTGGCTCGTCAGCCGCGGCCAGATCACGGTCGGCGTGCTGACCGCGTTCATCGCCTACATCGGACGCTTCTACGGCCGGCTCGATTCGATGAGCCGCATCGTCTCGGTGACGCAGAAGGCCGCGGTCGGCGCCAAGCGCATCTTCGACATCCTCGACCACACGAGCAACGTCCCCGAGCCGGCAGCGCCGCAGCCGGTCGGCATGCTGCGCGGCGAGTTGCGGCTGCAGGGGGTGGGCTTTCGCTACGGGCCGCGGGCGGTGATCCGCCAGCTCGACCTGCACATCCATCCCGGCGAGATGATCGGCCTCGTCGGCCACAGCGGATCGGGCAAGAGCACGCTCGTGAACCTGATCTGCCGCTTCCACGACGTGACCGAGGGCCGCATCCTGGCCGACGGCTGCGACCTGCGCCGCTTCGCGGTGGCCGACTGGCGGCGCCAGATCGGCGTCGTGCTGCAGGAGCCCTTTCTCTTCTTCGGCACGATCGCCGACAACATCGCCTACGGCCGGCCGGATGCGAGCCGCGCGCAGATCGTCGCCGCCGCGCGCGCGGCGCACGCGCACGAGTTCATCCTGCGCCTGGCGCACGGCTACGACAGCCTGGTCGGCGAGCGCGGCCAGGGGCTGTCGGGCGGCGAGCGCCAGCGCATCAGCATCGCGCGCGCCTTGCTGATCGACCCGCGCATCCTGATCCTCGACGAAGCGACCTCGTCGGTCGATACCGAAACCGAAGGCGAGATCCGCAAGGCGCTCGACAACCTGGTCCAGGGCCGAACGACGATCGCCATCGCGCACCGGCTGTCGACGCTCGAGCGCGCCGACCGCCTCGTCGTGCTCGACCGCGGGCGCATCGTCGAGACCGGCACCCACGCCGAGTTGCTCGCAGCCCAAGGCGCCTACTGGCGGCTGCACGAGGCGCAGCAGCAGCGCCACACCTGGCTGGAGGAATGATGGAGTCGACCACGCTGCAACGCGACGACCACGGCCGGCTGGCACTGGTGCTGGCCGACGGCAGCCGCCACGACGACGTCCACCCGGTGCGCGCCTTTCCGCTGTCCGACCCCGGCGGCGCGCTGTCGCTCGTTGGCGTCGATGGCCGCGAGTTGTTGTGGATCGAAGACCCGGCCATGCTGCCCGCCGCCATGCGCGGTCTGATCGACGAGGAACTCGGCGCGCGCGACTTCATGCCCGAGATTCATGCGCTGCTCGCAGTCTCGACCTTCAGCACGCCGAGCGACTGGACGGTCGAGACCGACCGTGGGCGCCACGTGCTGACGCTCAACGCCGAGGAAGACATCCGCCACCTGCCCGACGGCCGCCTGCTCGTCACCGACCGCCACGGCATCGCGTTCGTGATCCCGCGTCCCGCGGCGCTTGATCGGCGATCGCGGCGGCTGCTCGAGCGCTTCTTGTAACTTCGGTACCCGACCGCCTCGGGGAAGCCTCGCGACATGCCTGGGGAGGGTCTTGCGCGCACCGGACGCGTCCTATCGAGCCTCTGTGCGAACGACCGAATCACACCAACGACGCGTTGGCCTCTATCGCCGCGCGATTGCTTGGCACCTGTCCGCGAGAGAACTGGGGAAGAAGGCTGGACGGCACCCGGTGGATGCTCACCAGCGGAGTTGCTCGACCTCGAGGCCGAGAGCGGCGGCCACCTTCTCGAGCGTCGCCCTGCGGGGCTGCTTGACGCGTTCCATCTGCGCGTACGCGGCCTGCGTGATGCCGATACGGGCAGCGACCTCAGCCTGTGTGAGGCCGAAGTGTTCACGCCATGCAGCCATCGCGGAGACACCTCGCTCGAAGGCCGCGTTGACGACTTCGTTCGGAACGGTGCCGTGGCTGAACCCGCCCTTCATTCGGCGGAACTGTTCGTAGGGGACGACCACAAAGGCGGGTTTGCCGTCTTGGCCGACGATGATCTGAAACTCAGTACGTGCGTTCATCGCGTTTCCTGACCTCCTCAATGCTCACGATCCGTACCGCGCCATCGAAGTCGAAGAAGACCCGGTAGTTGCCGACGCGCAGGCGATACGCGTACTCGTGGTTTGTGAGAGCCTTGACGTTCCTGGCCGCCGACAAGTCGAGCAACTCGGCGCTGACTGCGGCTCGGATCTGCTTCCCTGCCCGATCGTCGATCTTGCGCAACTGGCGAAGGGCCTTGGGCTGCCAGTTGATCGCGTTCACAGGCTCATAATAAGCGAGTGATACGTAGTCGGCCCTGCAAAATCCAACTTTGCCAGCGACGGGACCGATTTCGATCTTCTTTGGCCGAGCCCATAGCACCGACGCCACGTTCGAACACTTCTCATACGGCGAACTGCACGCGCCTGCCGCCCGTTTGCGCCGATTGCATCGCCATCGCTGGCAGCAGCACCATTCGAAGCAGGCACAAAAAAGCCGGCCCGATGCCCAGCTTGGCGATGGCGCGCAGCAGCCAGCGCAGGTTGTAGCCCGCGGCACAGCTGGTCGAGTGCAGGGCATCACCCAGCGCGCCCTTCAACCAGCACCGATCCATCCGGTGGTCCGACTTCAGGTGCCCGATCGCAGGCTCGACCGCCTGGCGTCTTCGCAGCCAGCGCCTTTGCTGCGCACTCAGGCTCTTGTAGCGGCCGCGGTGAATGATCTCTTTGCCCAGGTTGTCGGCGTCCACGCCGCGAAACCCCAGATCGACCACGATCTGAGCGGGCGTGACGGCGTGGTCCTGCAGCAGGTTCGTCGCCTGCTCGAGCACCGCACTCAGGATGTGGCCGTCATACGGGTTGCCGGGGAAGGTGCGCGCGCCCAGCATCAGGCCGTGCTTGTGCGAGACCACGACCGCACTCTTGACGCCGAACTCGTAGGGCTTGCGGGCCTTGCCTTTGCCGATGCACTCGACCTCGGGCGCATGCAGCGCGTAGAGCTTGTTCTTGTCGTGGCGCTGCTGGGT
>CALMIL010000257.1 GCA_937864005.1 uncultured Burkholderiales bacterium | reverse complement strand
CCTCGGCCTGCAGGTCGCGCCCGTAGGCGAGATAGACATCGGCCTCGGCCACCGGATCGACGTCGCCGATCGCATCGAGCTGGCTGAGCGAATAGCTCATCGACGACGGCGTGCCGGTCGCCGCGGTCTCGCGCGTATCGATGCGCTGGCCGCCGCTGACGCCGAAGAACGAGTCGGGCTGCAGGCGGCTTTCGAGGAACGATGTCTCGCCGCTGTCCTTGCCCTTGCGCTTGAGGAAGCGGTAGACGCCGAATCCGGCGAGCAGAGCGACGATCAGGCCCGCACCGCCGAGTGCCATCGGGTCCTCGAGCATGGTGCCGACCAGGCCGGGTTCTTCGTGCATCGGCGCGGGCGGTGCCGTCGCCGGTTTGGCGGCGGGCGCGGGGGCCTGGGCGACGGGCGCGGGGGCCGCCGAAGCGGGCACCGCAGCGGTTGCAATCGCAACCGACGCCGCGGCCTCGGGCGCCGGTGCCGAGGCGGGAGCCGGCGCCGCTTCGGGCGCCTTGGCAACGATCGCCGCCGCCGCTGCGGGCGCCGAGGCGGCGGCAGGCGCCGCTTCGGTCGGCGCGACGGCCGGTTTGGCGGAGGTCGCCGCGGCGAGCTTTTGCAGGTCGTCGACGTTCTTCTTCAGTTCCGCGGCACGCGTGGCGGCGTCCTTCGCCTCGCGCTCCTTGGACAGGCGGTCCTCGGGCGCCGAAGCCTTGACGTCGCCTTTGCTCAGGGTCAGCTTGTCGGGCGCCGGCGTCCCGGCATGGGTGCGATCCTCGACCGCGGTCTGCACCTTGCCGCTGGCCTGGCGGGTGCCGCTTTCGGGTGCCGCGACGGCCGCACCGGCCAGACGCTGGCGATAAGTGTTGAAATCCGCGCTCTGGGCCTGGATCACCTGCTGCGCCTCGGCGTTCGGTATCGCCCGCGCCGCGTCGGCCTGCGGCACCTCGAGCAGCGCGCCGGCCTTCAGCCGGTTCATGTTCTCGCTGATGAAAGCCTGCGGATTCGCGCGATATAGCGCGACGAGCATCTGATCGAGCGAAACCCCCTGCGCCTGCATCTGGCCGGCGATCGCCGAAAGGGTATCGCCCCGCTTCACGCGATACGAATCGGATGCGGCCGGCGCCGCCCCCGCCACACTCGGCACAGGCGCAGGCGCTGGTGCAGGCGCGCGCGCCGTGGCAGGCGCGGGCGCCGTGGCGGGCGCGGGCGCCGTGGCGGGTGCAGGCGCCGGTTGCCGCGCCGCAGCCTTCGCTTCCGGCGGCGGCGGGACGGCGGCGGGCGGCGCCGGCGGCACTTTCGGGACCGTGCGCGATGGCGCGGGCGCGGGCGCCGCAGAAGCGACCGGCGCGGTGGTGGGTTGTGGCGCCGGCGCCTGCGCGGTGCGCGTCACCGGTGGGTCGAACAACAGCGTGTATTCGCGCACCAGGCGCCCGGTATTCCAGTTCAGTTCGAGGATGACATCGACGAACGGCTCCTGCACCGCGCGGTCGCTCGTCAATCGCAGGTAGGGCCGGCCGTCGCTGCGCCGCTGCAAGCTGACCTTCGTCTCCGACAGGATATTGTTGTAGTCGACACCCGCGGCGCTGAAGGCCTCGGGGTTTGCAATCCTGATCTTCAGGTTCGACGCCTCTTCGGGCGTCATGCTGCTGACGTCGATCTCGGCGCGCAGCCCTTCGCCGAGGGACGACTTGACGACCAGCGGTCCGAGTCCGAGCGACCACGCGCTCGGCATGAAGAGACACAGGGCGGCCGCGGCGACCCCCGAAAGGGCGAAGCGCCCCGGCATCAGCGACGAACTTTTCAAGGCATCTCCCTATCGATCGAACGGGTGGGCAGCGCCTCCCGCGGGTGCATGTCGTCCGTGAGGCAGAACTGCCCGTAGCTTTTCATTGTGATCCGTCGAAACTACGGATGAGCCAAAAATAGCGCCGACTTTGCGGCGCAAATCACAATAACATCAGGCAGATAGGGTGACAAGCTCATGCATTGCCTGACATTTCGAACGGATACAGGCGGGCCCCGGTGACCGGCTCGCTCGTTGTGCTCGGGCAACGCTCGCGCCATCGATCGTCAACGCTCGAGCAGGATGCGCAACATGCGGCGCAGCGGTTCGGCCGCACCCCACAGCAGCTGGTCGCCAATCGTGAAAGCGCCCAGGTATTGGGGTCCGAGCGCCATCTTGCGCAGCCGGCCGACCGGGATGTCCATCGTCCCCGACACCGCGACCGGCGTGAGCTGGCGCACCGAGGCGTCGCGCGTATTCGGCACGAGCTTCACCCACGGGTTGTCGTTGGCGATCATGGGCTCGATATCGGCCAGCGGCAGGTCGCGCTTGAGCTTGATCGTGAGCGCCTGGCTGTGGCAGCGCATCGCGCCGACGCGCACGCACAGGCTGTCGATCGGCGTCGCCGCGCTGCCGAAGCCCGGGCCGCGGCCGAGGATCTTGTTCGTCTCGGCGCCGCCCTTCCACTCCTCGAGGCTGGTGCCGTCGCCGCGGTCGGCGTCGATCCACGGGATCAGGCTGCCCCCCAGCGGCACGCCGAAGTGCGCCGTCTCGTCGTCGCCGAGCGCACGCTGCTTGTCGATCACGAGGCGGTCGATCTCGAGGATCGCCGACGCCGGGTCGTCGAGCAGCGCGCGCACCTCGGCATTGAGCGTGCCGTACTGGGTCAGCAGCTCGCGCATGTGCTGCGCGCCGCCGCCCGAGGCCGCCTGATACGTCGTGCACGTCATCCACTCGACGAGGTCGGCCTTGAAGAGCGCACCGACGCCCATCAGCATGCAGCTCACGGTGCAGTTGCCGCCGGCATAGTCGCGCACGCCGCGCGCGAGTGCGGCGTCGATCACCGGCCGGTTCACCGGGTCGAGGATGATGACGGCGTCGTCGTTCATGCGCAGCGTCTTCGCGGCGTCGATCCAGTAGCCCTTCCAGCCGGCGGCGCGCAGCGCCGGATGGACCTTCTTCGTGTACTCGCCGCCCTGCGCGGTGACGATGATGTCGCAGCGCGCGAGCGCCGCCAGATCGTGCGCGTCCTGCAGCGTCGTCTCGTTCTTCGCCTGCGCCGGCGCCTTGCC
>CALMIL010000256.1 GCA_937864005.1 uncultured Burkholderiales bacterium | reverse complement strand
GTACGCCACTACACGCTCTCGCGCGAGAGCGTGTTCCGGCCGGCGCCGAAGGTGCATGCGGTCAACGGCGTGAGCCTCGCGATCGAATCCGGCCGCAGCCTCGGCGTGGTCGGCGAGTCCGGCTCGGGCAAGTCGACGCTCGCGCGGCTTGCGATGGCGCTCGAGGCGCCGACCGCGGGGACGGTGCGCTTCGACGGCACCGACCTCAACGCGCTGCCGGCCGAGGCGCTGCGCCGGATGCGCCAGCACTTCCAGATGGTGTTCCAGGATCCGTACGGCTCGCTCGACCCGCGCCAGAAGGTGGCGCGCATCGTCGGCGAGCCGATGGCGGCGCAGGGCGGCGCAAGCCGCGCCGAGCAGCGTCGGCGGGTCGGCGAGACGCTCGAGGCGGTCGGCCTGCGCGCTGCCGACCTCGACAAGTATCCGCACGAGTTCTCCGGCGGCCAGCGCCAGCGCATCGCGATCGCGCGGGCGCTCGTCACCCGGCCGCGGCTGATCGTCGCCGACGAGCCGGTTTCCGCGCTCGACGTCTCGGTGCAGGCGCAGGTGCTCAATCTGCTGCTCGACCTGCAGGCCGAGTTCGGCATCACGTATCTGCTGATCAGCCACGACCTCGCGGTCGTCGATCACGTCTGCGCCGAGGTCGCCGTGATCTACCTCGGCCGGATCGTCGAGCAGGGCGCGCCCGAAGTGCTGTTCCGCGCCGCGGCGCATCCGTACACGCAGGCGCTGCTCGCTGCCGTGCCGCGCGCGCAGCCGGGCGTGCAGCGCCGGCGCGCGGCGCCGGCCGGTGCGGCGAGCCAGATGTCGCCCGCCGCCGCCGACGAGCAAGCGCGCCGCGTCACGGCCGGCTGCGCCTTCGCCGACCGCTGCCCCTACGTCACCGATCGCTGCCGCGTCGAGGCGCCGCTGCTGCGCATCGTGCAAAGCGGGCATCGCGCAGCGTGTCATCATGCCGAGCGCGTGATGGCGCAGGGCCTTGCGACCACCGGGGGCGAGGCCGTGGCACCATAGCAAGCCGCGGATCAGACCTGATTCCCACGACCCGAGCCCGCCACCGTGCGGCGATCCCAGGAGAAACCGACGATGCTGAAACGACTGATTGCGCTGTTGGCCATGACGATGCTGGCCGTCGTTCCACTTGCGAGCACTGCGCAGGCGAAGAAGGACACGATGGTGATCGGCATGACGCTCGAGCCGCCGGGCCTCGACCCGACGGCCGGCGCCGCGTCGGCAATCGCCGAGGTCGTGCTCTACAACATCTTCGAGACGCTCACCAAGGTCAACGCCGACGGCAAGGTCACGCCGCTGCTGGCGGAGAGCTGGGAAGTCTCGCCCGACCTGAAGACGGTGACCTTCAAGCTGCGCAAGGGCGTCAAGTTCCAGAACGGCGAGCCGTTCAACGCGCAGACGGTGAAGTATTCGTTCGAGCGCGCCGCCGCCGAGAAGAGCACGAACAAGGACAAGCGGCTGTTCCAGAGCATGGCGTTCGTCAAGCCGGTCGACGACCACACGGTCGTGATCGGCATGAAGACGATCGAGCCCGACCTGCTGTTCCTGCTCGGGCAGGCGACGGCGATCATGGTCGAGCCCAAGAGCGTCGAGACGAATGCGACGAAGCCGGTCGGCACCGGGCCGTTCATGCTCGACAGCTGGGCCAAGGGCTCGTCGATCACGCTCGTGCGCTGGCCGCAATGGCGCGACGCGGCGTCGATCAAGCTCGCGAAGGTGACCTTCCGCTTCATCAGCGAACCGGCGGCGCAGGTTGCATCGCTGCTCGCGGGCGACGTCGACGCCTTCCCGCGCGTCACCGCCGAGCGCAGCCTCGCGCAGATCAAGGCCGACGGGCGCTTTCAGGTCATCATCGCCGGCACGCGGGCGAAGACGATCCTCGCGATCAACAACAAGAAGCCGCCGCTGAACGACGTTCGCGTGCGGCGCGCGATCGCCGCCGCGATCGACCGCAAGGCGGTGATCGAGGGCGCGGCCGACGGCCTCGGGGTGCCGATCGGCAGCCACTACGTGCCGGGCGCGCTCGGCTACATCGACACGACGGGCATCAACCCGTACAACGTCGAGAAGGCCAAGGCGCTGCTGAAGGAGGCCGGCGTCAAGCTGCCGCTCGAACTGACGCTCAAACTCCCGCCGCCGGCTTACGCGCGCCAGGGCGGCGAGGTGATCGCCGCGCAACTCGCCAAGGTCGGCATCAATGTCAAGATCGAGAATGTCGAGTGGGCGCAGTGGCTGGATGCCGTCTACAAGAACGGCAACTACGACCTCACGATCGTCTCGCACGTCGAGCCGTTCGACCTCGGCAACTTCGCCAAGCCCGGCTACTACTGGGGCTACGAGAACCCGGCGTTCAACAAGCTCTACGAGCAGATCAACAACGCGCCGACCACGGCCGAGCGCGCGCGCCTGCTCGGCGAGGCGCAAAAGATGATCGCCAACGACGCGGTTGCCGCCTTCCTCTACCAGCCGCAGTTCATCACGGTTGCAAACAAGAAGATCAAGGGGTTGTGGACGGCGATGCCGCTCTTCGTCAACGACCTGTCGGCGATGAGCTGGTGACGTGACGGCGCGCAGGCGAGGGCAGGCAATACCGCCGCGAAGCGTCGATGCCTGATCTGCACGACCTGCCGGCGGCGGCGCTCGCCGCCGGCTATCGCGACAAGGCGTTCTCGCCGCTCGAGGTGATGCGCGGCGTGCTCGCGCACATCGAGCGCT
>CALMIL010000255.1 GCA_937864005.1 uncultured Burkholderiales bacterium | reverse complement strand
ATCGTGCCGTCGACGAAGAAGGTCGGCGCGCCCGGCACGGCGCTCGACGTGCCGCTGACGCACATCAACGCCGCCTATGTGCGCAGCCATTTCGACGCGATGGAGGTGCGCGTGCCGGGCGCTCCGGCGGCCGACGAACTGGTCTTCATTCTCGCGATGAGCACCGGATCGCGCATTCACGCCCGCGTCGGCGGCCTCGCCGCGAGCGCGATCAAGAACTGGGACGGCCTGCGCTGAGCCGCCGGCCCTGCCTCGACATTCACCGAATGGGAAACAACATGGCTGCCAGGATTCGCAAGATCGTCGTTCAGGTCGACGAAATCCGCATCGAGATGGGCCGCGCGGTCGAGCCGCCGACCCGCCGCGCGCTCGCGATGGCGGTGATCGACAACCCGTGTGCCGGCCGCTACGTCGAGAACCTCGACGAACTCAGCGCGATTGGTGAGGAACTCGGCGGGCTGCTCGGCAAGCGCTGCGTCGATGCGCTCGGCATCGCGCCGGGGCAGGCGCAAAGCTATGGCAAGGCGGCGATCGTCGGCGAAGCAGGCGAGATCGAGCACGCCGCCGCGATCCTGCACCCCAAGCTCGGCGCGCCGCTGCGCGCCGCGGTCGAGAAGGGCGCCGCGCTCGTGCCTTCGAGCAAGAAGCGCGGCGGCCTGGGTACCGCGATCGACGTGCCGCTCGGCCACAAGGACGCCGCCTTCGTGCGCAGCCATTTCGACGCCATGGAAGCGCGCATCGGCGACGCGCCGCGGGCGAACGAGATCGTCGTCGCGGTCGTCGTCACCGACAGCGGCCGGCCGCTGGCGCGCGTCGGCGGATTGAAGGCCAGCGAGATCAAGGGCGAGGACGGCCTGCGTTGAGGCAGGCGGCCGATCCGAAGTTTTCTCAACCCACTCCAACAGGAGACAAGCGATGACCCACCGCAGACAGATCTGGCGCGCCGCCGCCGCATCGATGGCCTTTGCCGTCGTCGGCATGCCGCAGGCATTCGGCGCCGACGTGATCAAGATCGGCGAGATCAACAGCTACAAGGCGCAGCCGCAGTTCCTCGGGCCGTACAAGATGGGGATGGAACTCGCGGTCGAGGAGATCAACGCCGCCGGCGGCATCAACGGCAAGAAGGTCGAACTCATCACGCGCGACGACAACGCCAATCCGGGCGATGCGGTGCGCGCGGCCGAGGAGTTGATCTCGCGCGAGCAGGTCGACGTGCTGACGGGCACCTTCCTCTCCCACGTCGGCCTTGCGGTGACGGACTTCGCCAAGCAGAAGAAGACCTTCTTCCTTGCCGCCGAGCCGCTGACCGACAAGATCGTCTGGGAAGACGGCAACAAGTACACCTATCGCCTGCGCCCGTCGACCTACATGCAGGTCGCGATGCTGGTGCCCGAAGCGGTGAAGATGAACAAGAAGCGCTGGGCGGTCGTCTACCCGAACTATGAATACGGGCAATCGGCGGTCGCCACCTTCAAGAAGCTGATGAAGGCGGCGCAGCCCGATATCGAATTCGTCGCCGAGCAGGCGCCGCCGCTGGGCAAGGTCGATGCGGGCAGCGTCGTGCAGGCGCTCGCGGACGCCAAGCCGGATGCGATCTTCAACGTGCTGTTCGGCGCCGACCTCGCGAAATTCGTCCGCGAAGGCAATACGCGCGGCCTGTTCAAGGACCGCGAGGTCGTGAGCCTGCTGACCGGCGAGCCCGAGTACCTCGAGCCGCTGAAGAACGAGGCGCCCAACGGCTGGGTCGTCACCGGCTACCCGTGGTACGGCATCGACATTCCCGAGCACAAGGCCTTCCTCGCCGCGTACCAGGCGAAGTTCAAGGAGCACCCCTACCTCGGTTCGGTCGTCGGCTACAGCGCGATCAAGTCGCTCGCCGCCGGCATCAAGAAGGCCGGATCGACGAAGACCGACGCATTGGTCCAGGCCTTCAGCGGGCTCGAGGTCGACTCGCCGTTCGGCAAGATCACCTACCGGCCGATCGACCACCAATCGACGATGGGCGTCTTCGTCGGCAAGACCAAGAATGTCGACGGCAAGGGCGTGATGGTCGATTACAGGTATCTCGACGGGGCGAAGTACATGCCGTCGGATGCCGAAGTGAAGAAGATGCGTCCCGCGGACTGACCCTGTTCCTGCGATCGAGATCGGCGCGTGCCGCACGGCACGCGCTGTTCGATCCAGGTGCCATCTGATCCGGTGGGCCGTGCGGCCCGCTGCGAGCGATTTCCGGTTCTCCCGAACCCGCAACCGCAGGCCCCATCATGAGCTTCTCCGGTCTCATCGTTCAGCTTCTCAACGGCTTGGCTGGCGCCTCGTCGCTGTTCATGGTGGGCGCCGGGTTGTCGCTGATCTTCGGCGTGACGCGGATCGTCAATTTCGCCCACGGCTCGTTCTACATGGTGGGCATCTATGTCGCCTATTCGCTCGTCGAGCGGCTCGGCGGCGGCATCGGCTTCTGGCCGGCGCTGCTGCTCGCTGCGGTCGTCGTCGGCGTGCTCGGCGCGCTGATCGAGATCGTGCTGTTGCGGCGCATCTATCGCGCGCCCGAGCTGTTCCAGCTGCTCGCGACGTTCGCGCTCGTCCTCGTCTTCAAGGATGCGGTGCTCTGGTATTGGGGGCCGGAAGAACTGCTCGGGCCGCGCGCGCCGGGCTTCACCGGCTCGGTCATGATCCTCGGGCGCCAGTTTCCGTCCTACGACCTGCTGCTGATCGCCGTCGGCCCGATCGTGCTCGGCCTGCTCTGGATGCTGCTCACGCGCACCCGCTGGGGCACGCTGGTGCGCGCCGCGACGCAGGACCGCGAGATGGTTGCCGCGCTCGGCGTCAACCAGGCGTGGCTCTTCACGGCCGTATTCGCGCTCGGCGCGCTGCTCGCCGGCCTCGGCGGCGCGCTGCAACTGCCGCGCGAGCCGGCGAACCTCGAACTCGACCTCCAGATCATCGGCGGCGCCTTCGTCGTCGTCGTCGTCGGCGGCATGGGGTCGATCCCGGGCGCCTTCGTCGCCGCGCTGCTGATCGCCGAGCTGAAGGCGATCTGCATCTGGCTCGGTCTCGTCGACGTGTTCGGCTTCAGCATCTCGTTTTCCAAGCTTACCCTGGTGGTCGAGTTTCTGGTCATGGCGGTCGTCCTGATCTGGCGCCCATGGGGGCTGATGGGGCGCGAGCAGGCGCCGAGCCGGCATGCGGGCACGGTCGAAGCGCCGCTGCGTCCGGCCGACAACCTCTTCAAGACCGGCGCGGCAGTCCTGCTGCTGGCGCTCGTCGCGATGCCGCTCTTTACCGCCGATTCGCCGTATACGACGGTGCTGATCATCGACCTGCTGATCGCCGCGCTGTTCGCGACCAGCCTGCACTTCATCATGGGCCCGGGGGGCATGCATTCCTTCGGCCACGCCGCCTATTTCGGGCTCGGCGCCTACGGTGCGGCACTGCTGCTGCGCGCGCTGCCGATGGAGCTCGCGCTGATCCTCGCGCCGGTCGTCGGCGCGCTCGGCGCGGTCCTCTTCGGCTGGTTCTGTGTGCGCCTGTCGGGCGTCTATCTGGCGATGCTGACGCTTGCCTTCGCGCAGATCGCCTGGGCGATCGTCTATCAATGGGACAGCTTCACCGGCGGCAGCAACGGCATCACCGGCGTCTGGCCGGCATCGTGGCTGGTGGGAGGCAGCCGCTACTACTACCTGACGCTCGTGCTCGTCGTCGGCTCGATGCTGCTGTTGCGGCGTGCGCTGTTCTCGCCATTCGGCTATGCGATGCGTGCGGGCCGCGATTCGCCGCTGCGCGCCGATGCGATCGGCATCGACGTCAAGCGCAACCAGTGGATCGCCTTCACGATCGCCGGGCTCTTTGCCGGGCTGGCCGGCGCGCTGTTCGCGTTCTCGAAGGGCAGTATCTCGCCCGAGGGCCTGTACGTCAGCAAGTCGATCGACGGCCTGGTGATGGTGCTGCTCGGCGGCTTGCAGACACTCTCGGGCGGTGCGGTCGGCGCGGTCGTCTTCACCTGGCTGCACGATATCGTCGCCCGCAACACGGAGTACTGGCGCGCGATGCTCGGCGCGATCATCCTGATCCTGGTGCTGCTCTTTCCGCAGGGGATCGCCGGCTTCCTGCGTCAGATCGTCTACGGCAAACGTGAAGCGAAGGAGGGGCAGCCATGAGCCTGCTCGAAGTGCGCGGCCTGGGCAAGTCCTTCGGCGGCAACAGGGCGGTCGACGGGATCGACTTCACGCTCGAAGCGGGCGAGCTGCTCGCGCTGATCGGGCCGAACGGCGCCGGCAAGTCGACGACCTTCAACATGGTCAACGGCCAGTTGCGCGCCGATTCCGGCTCGATTCGGCTCGACGGCAAGGAACTCATCGGCCTGCGGCCGCGCCAGATCTGGCAACTCGGCGTCGGCCGCACGTTCCAGATCGCCGCCACCTTCGCGTCGCTGACGGTGGTCGAGAACGTGCAGATGGCGCTCATCTCGGCCGACCACAAGCTGTACTCGCTGTGGAAGCCGGCGGCGGCGCACAAGCGGCTGGAGGCAATCGAACTGCTGGCCCAGGTCGGGATGTCAGAACAGGCCGATCGGCCGTGCAGCGTGCTCGCCTACGGCGACGTGAAACGGGTCGAACTCGCGATCGCGATGGCGAACCGGCCCAAGCTCCTGCTGATGGACGAGCCGACCGCCGGGATGGCACCCAAGGAGCGCAACGAACTGATGGCGCTGACCAAGCAGCTCGTCGTCGAGCACAACATCGGCGTGCTCTTCACCGAGCACAGCATGGACGTCGTCTTCGCCTACGCCGATCGGATGATCGTGCTCGCGCGCGGACGGCTGATCGCCCAAGGCAAGCCGCTCGAGATTCGAGACCATCCGAAGGTGCAGGAGGTCTACTTCGGCTCCGGCAAGACCTTCGAGAAGGAAGCCGCGGGCGCAGGAGCGGCAGCATGAGCGCAGCGACGGCCGGGGGCGACAAGCCGCTGCTCGAAGTGATCGATCTCGCCGCCTGGTACGGCGCGGCGCAGATTCTGTTCCAGGTCGACGTCGAGGTGCGGCGCGGCGAAGTCGTCGCGCTGATGGGGCGCAACGGCGCCGGCAAGTCGACGACCCTGAAGGCGATCATGGGTTTGCTCGACAAGTACAAGGGCACGATGAGTTTCATGGGGCGCGACATCTCGACCAGCGACCCGCACGACGTCGCGTCGCACGGCCTGGGCTACGTGCCGGAAGACCGCCGCATCTTCACGGATCTCACGGTGCTCGAGAACCTCGAGGTCGGCCGCCAGGCGGCGCGTCAGTGGCCGGACGGCTCGGCCGCGCCGCTGTGGAGCCCGGAGCGCCTGTTCAAGCTGTTCCCGAACCTCGGCGAGATGCCGAACCGCCCCGGCGGCAGCATGAGCGGCGGCGAGCAGCAGATGCTGACCGTCGCCCGCACGCTGATGGGCAACCCCTTTCTCGTGCTGCTCGACGAGCCGTCCGAAGGCGTCGCGCCGGTGATCGTCGAGCAGATGGCGCACATGATTCTCGAACTCAAGGCGCAGGGCGTGAGCATCCTGCTGTCCGAGCAGAACATGCACTTCGCCGAGCTCGTTTCCGACCGCGCCTACGTGCTCGAGAAGGGCCAGATCCGCTTCAAGGGCACGATGGCGGAACTCGCCGCCGCCGAGGATGTGCGGCGCGCCTATCTCAGTGTCTGATGCCGGGGCGCAGGCAGGGATGCGGCCGAAGGAATCCGCATCCGCGGCCGTGCCCGCGTGGGTGGAAACGAAGCTCGTCGTCAACGGCAAGCCGCAGGTGCTGTCGTGCTCGCCCGCGACGACGCTGCTTGCCGCGCTGCGCAACGACCTTGGCCTGAACGGCCCGAAGTACGGCTGCGGCCTCGGCGAGTGCGGCGCCTGCACCGTGCTCGTCGACGGCATTGCGGCGCGCGCCTGCGTGATTCCGCTCGCCGGTGTCGCCGGCCGCAGCGTGACGACGCTCGAAGGGCTGGCTGACGAGCGCGGCCTGCATCCGGTGCAGCAGGCCTTCATCGACGCCCAGGCGGCGCAGTGCGGCTATTGCCTGAACGGCATGCTGATGATGACGGTCGCGCTGCTCGCGCGCACGCCGCAGCCGACCGAGCAGCAGGTGCGTCAGGCGCTGTCGGCCAACCTGTGCCGTTGCGGCACGCACGTCGAGATCATCGCTGCCGCACTGCGGGCCGCCGAACTCACTGCGGGCGCGGCGAAGGACGCGGCGTGAGCGAGGCGCGCATCCTGCGCACGCGGCGCGACTTCCTGCAGGCGTCGGGCGCGCTCGTCGTGATGCGCGAGCCGCCGGAGGCGCAGCCGCAGGCGCCGGGCCAGCCGCCGATGATCCCGCCCAATCCAGCCGAGGGCGTCGAGATCCTGCTGGCGGTGTGGGACGACGGCCGGGTGACGGGCCTGAACGGCCACGTCGACCTCGGCACCGGCATCCGCACCGCGCTCGCGCAGATCATCGCCGAGGAGCTCGATGTCGAACCGGATCGGGTCGACATGGTGCTCGGCGACACCGCGATGGCGCCGAACCAGGGGCCGACGATCGCGAGCGCGTCGATCCAGATCACCGCCGTGCCGCTGCGCCAGGCGGCGGCGCAGGCGAGGGCCTTCCTGCTCGCGCGCGCGGCCGACGCGCTCGGCGCCGCAGCGTCCGAACTCGCCGTCGAACGCGGCGTCATCAGCCACGGCGAGCGCCGCATCGCCTACGCCGATCTGGTGCGCGGCGAGCGGCTGCATCTGATGCTCGACCCCGAGGTCGCGCTCAAACCGGTGAAGAACTACCGCGTCGTCGGCCAGTCGGCGCCGCGCGTCGACATTCCGGCCAAGGTCAGGGGCGAACTCGTCTTCGTGCACGACAAGCGGCTGCCGGGCATGCTGCACGGCCGCGTCGTGCGCCCGCCGTATGCCGGCGCGGACCATGGCGACTTCATCGGCAACACGCTCGAATCGGTCGATGAGTCGTCGATCGCGCACATCCCGGGCGTGCGCGCCGTCGTCGTGATCCGCGACTTCGTCGGCGTCGTCGCCGAGCGCGAAGACCAGGCCGAGGCCGCCGCCGCCGCGCTGAAGGTGACTTGGCGGGCCTGGCCGGGCTTTCCATCGCTCGACGATCCGGCGCAGGCGCTGCGCGACAACCCGGCCGTCGCGCGCCAAGTGGTCGACGAGGGTGATGTCGATGCGGCGCTTTCGGCGGCGCCGCAACAGTTGCAACGCGAGTACGTCTGGCCCTACCAGATGCACGCTTCGATCGGCCCTTCGTGCGGCGTCGCGCAATGGCACGGCGGCGACTCTCATCCGGCACTCACGGTCTGGACCGGCAGCCAGAACCCGCACGTGCTGCGCGCCGACTTGTCGAAGTTGATGCAATTGCCCGACGTCGACGTCGAAGTCGTCCGCATGGAGGCGTCGGGCTGCTACGGCCGCAACAGCGCCGACGACGTCTGCGCCGACGCCGCGCTGCTCGCGCGCGCGGTGCGCGCGCCGGTGCGCGTGCAACTCAGCCGCGAGCAGGAGAACCTGTGGGAACCGAAGGGTGCGGCGCAACTGATGACGGTGCGCGGCGGGCTCGACTCGGGCGGCGCCATCGCGGCGTACGACTTCACGACCTCGTACCCGTCGAACGCGGCGCCGACCCTCGCGCTGCTGCTGACGCGAACGATCGAGCCTGCGGCGCAGGCGTTCGCGATGGGCGACCGCACCGCGCGGCCGCCGTACGAGGTGCCGAACCTGCGCGTCACGATCAACGATATGGCGCCGATCCTTCGCGCCTCGTGGCTGCGCGGCGTGTCGGCGCTGCCGAACTCGTTCGCGCACGAGTCCTACATCGACGAACTGGCGACGGCCGCGGGCGCCGATCCGGTGCAGTTCCGACTCCAGCATCTGACCGATCCGCGCGCGATCGACGTGCTGCGCAGCACCGCCGAGCGCGCCGGCTGGGTCGCGCACACCGGCCCGCAGCAGAAGAAGGCGAATGGCAATCTGCTGCGCGGGCAGGGCGTCGCGTATGCGCGCTACATGCACAGCAAGTGGCCCGGGTTCGGCGCCGCGTGGACGGCGTGGGTCGCCGACGTCGAGGTCGATCGCAACAGCGGCGAGGTGCACGTCAGCCGGATCGTCGTTGGTCACGATTCGGGGCAGGTCGTCAACCCCGCCGGCGTGCGCCACCAGGTGCAGGGCAACGTCGTGCAGACGACGAGCCGCGCGCTGAAGGAGCGCGTCGAGGTCGATCCGGCGACCTCGGCGATCGTGAATCGCGAATGGGGCAGCTACCCGATCCTCGGTTTTCGAGACCTGCCGACGATCGAGGTCCACATCATGCCGCGCCAGAGCGAGCCGCCGCTCGGTGCCGGCGAGTCGTCTTCGGTGCCGGGCACG
>CALMIL010000254.1 GCA_937864005.1 uncultured Burkholderiales bacterium | reverse complement strand
CAGCTGCTCGCACAGCTTGCGCGCGCCGAGCGCGGCGTCGAATTGCCACGCCGGACGGTGCGTGACGCTGGTCGCGACTTGCTGCAGCACGTCCGGTGCGCGGTCGCGATCGACGAGCGTCTCGGCCGGCGCGAGGCGCGCGAGCCAGGGGCCGAGTTCGGTTTTGCTGCATTCGGCGAGGCCGAGCCGGCCGCTCGCCAGCGCGAGCCAGGCGAGGCCCCAGGCCGTGCCGCCGGCGGCCTTGTGCGGCGCGATCGAGAGCAGCAGCGCGTCGCTCTTGTCGGCGAGCAGCGCGCTGTCGGTCAGCGTGCCGGGGGTGACGACGCGCACCACCTTGCGCTCGACCGGCCCCTTGCTTGCGCCGACATCGCCGACCTGCTCGCAGATCGCGACGGCGACGCCCCGCTTGACGAGCTTGGCGAGATAGGCCTCGAGCGCATGCACCGGCACGCCGGCCATCGCGATCGGCTCGCCGGCCGATTGGCCGCGGCTCGTGAGCGTGATATCGAGCAGTTCGGCGGCGCGCCGCGCATCGTCGAAGAAGAGTTCGTAGAAGTCGCCCATGCGATAGAGCACGAGCGTGTCGGCGAACTCGGCCTTGATGCGCAGGTACTGCTGCATCATCGGCGTGTGGGCGGAGAAATCGGCGCCGATCATCGAAGCGTGCCTCGCGGCGCGGCCCGGTGGCGGGCGGGCATGCTCAATGCGGGTCGGTCTGGCCGGCCTGCGCGGCAGCCGGCGGCGGGGGTTCGCCGCCCGCCGCTGCAGCGGCCACGGCCTTCGCGAGCGCGCGCTCCGGGGTCGCCGCCGGCATCGGATCGGCGGCAGGCGATTGCGGCGGCGGCCCGCCGACGCCGGTGTGGGGCGCCAGAATCGTGACGAGCTGCGCGAAGACCTTCGGATTGCCGGCGACGACCTCGCGCCGGTAGAGGTAGTCGGCCTCGCCGGTGAAATTGCCGACCAGGCCGCCCGCCTCGGTGATGATGAGCGAGCCGGCGGCGACATCCCACGCACCGAGGCCGGTCTCGAAGAAGCCGTCGTAGTAGCCGGCGGCGACGTAGCACAGGTCGAGTGCCGCTGCGCCCGGCCGGCGCATGCCGGCGCAGCTTTGCATCACGCGCTCGAAGATCTGCATGTAGCGCTGGAAGTCGTCGCCCTTGCGAAACGGAAATCCGGTGCCGATCAGCGACTCGGCCAGCCGCAGGCGCTTGGAGACGCGCAGCCGCTTGTCGTTGAGGAACGCGCCGCGCCCCTTCGAGGCGAAGAACAGGTCGTTGCGCGTCGGGTCGTAGACGACCGCCTGCTGCACCTGGCCGCGGTGCGCGAGCGCGATCGATACGCCATAGACCGGCAGACCGTGGATGAAGTTGGTCGTGCCGTCGAGCGGGTCGATGATCCAGAGGTACTCGCTGTCCTTCGCGCCGCGCGTGCGGCCGGTCTCTTCGCCGAGGATGGCGTGGCCGGGGTACGCGGCGAGCAGGGTGTCGATGATGATGCGCTCGGCCGCCTGATCGACCTCGGTGACGAAGTCGTTCGGCGCCTTCGCGTTCACCTTCAGCACGTCCAGGTCCATCGACGCGCGGTTGATCAGCGCGCCCGCGGCGCGCGCCGCCTTGATCGCCGTATTGAGCATCGGGTGCAGCGCTTGCGCCATGGAAAAACCTGTCCGGATCGAGTGAGGGGTGGGCCTTGCGGGGTAAAAGAGCGTGCCGCCGACGAAGCGGCCGCGTGGCGCGGCGCACCTGCGCCGCTGCCGATAATCGCAATTTTACGCAGCCACGATGCACGAGCCGGCCGACGCGACGCGCTTCATCCTGCAGGGCACGAGCCATCCGGGCAACGTGGGCGCAGCGGCGCGCGCGATGAAGGTGATGGGGTTTTCCGACCTCGTGCTCGTCGCGCCGCGCGACGCCGGCATCGCCTCGCACCCGCAGGCGCGCGCGATGGCGAGCGGCGCGACCGATATCCTCGACAAGGTGCGCGTCGTCGCGACGCTTGCGCAGGCGCTCGATGGCGTGAGCTGGCTCGGCGCGACAGCGATGACGCCGCGCGACTTCGGGCCGCCGACGCATGCGCCGCGCGAACTCTTTCCGGCGCTTGCGGCAAGCGGCGAGCGGGTCGCCTTCCTGTTCGGCCCCGAGCGCGTTGGCCTCGGCAACGACGACGTCTATCGCTGCCACGCGGCGCTCAGCATTCCGACCGATCCGGCCTACGGTTCGCTCAACCTCGCGCAGGCGGTGCAGATCATCGCCTACGACTGGCGGCAGGCGCAGGGCGGCTTCGGGCTGCGCGCGCGCAGCGTCGAGCCGACGCTCGCGAGCGCGGCGCAGGTGCAGGGCGCGCTCGACCATTGGCGCCAGGCGCTGCTCGCGATCGGCTTTCTCGACCCCGAGGCACCGCGCAAGCTGATGCCGCGCCTGAATCAGCTCGCGAACCGGGCGCGGCTGACGACCGAAGAGGTCAACATCCTGCGCGGCATCGCGCGCGCGATAGCGGAGCGCGGCTGAACCGCGCGTGAGTCGGTAACCCTTCACGCGCGTTACACGCTCATCCGGGGGTTCCCCCGCGGACGCGGGATCGTCTTCGCAACCGCGCACACCTAGCATTCCTTCATCGCACGGTGGCTGGCTGGCAGACGGCGGCGAAAGGTCAGGAAAAGCACGATCATGAACGCATTCAAGCTCGCTCTCATCGCCTCGGCCGCGCTGTGCGCGCTGCAGGCGCAGGCGCTCACCACCACCGTGACGTACGGTTCGACCTCGGTCGAGCCGGGCGCCACCGCGATCGACTTCGACAGCGCGCCGCCTGCCGGCTGGAGCTACAGCGGCGGTGCTCTCTTCACGTCGAGCATCGGCGGCGTTGCCGCGCAGCCGCCGGGCTCGAGCGGCAACTTCTGGTCGATCGGCGCCAGCGGGGGGCAGGACGGTCCGGGCATGGTCGCGCTCGCCTGTGGCGCGTCGTACTACGGCTTCCTGTGGGGATCGCCCGACACGTACAACACCGTCTCGTTCTACGACGGCGCGACGCTGCTCGGCTCGTTCACCGGTGCCGCGGTATGGTCGCCGGCCGATGGCGATCAAAGCATCGGCCGGTACTTCAATGCGTATGCGGGCAGCGGCGAGAAGATCACTTCGATCATGTTCACGTCGACCGGCAATGCCTTCGAGACCGACAACCATGCCGTCGTCGCGGTCCCCGAGCCCGGGACCTATGCGCTGATGCTTGCCGGCCTGGCGGCCGTCGGCTTCGTCGCCCGGCGTCGCCGCGCGGTCTGAACCGATTTCGCGCGACCCGCGAGATGGCCCCTGCGGGGGCCATTTTCGGTTCCGGGGGGCCTTCGCTTGACGCGGGATGAAAGCGGGATGGAAGCGGCTGCGGGACTAAACTCGGCGCGAGCCGACCAGCGCCCAGCCGCCATGTTCCGACGCCTGCGAGAAGATATCGACTGCATCCTCGAGCGCGACCCCGCGGCGCGCAGCCGCTGGGAGGTGCTGACCTGCTATCCGGGACTGCACGCGATCGGCATGCACCGCGTCGCGCACTGGTTCTGGACGCACGAGATGCATTGGGTCGGCCGCTTCGTCTCGAATATCGCACGCTTCCTGACCGGCATCGAGATCCACCCCGGCGCAACGATCGGCCGGCGCGTCTTCATCGACCACGGCATGGGCGTGGTGATCGGCGAGACGGCCGAGATCGGCGACGAATGCACGATCTACCAGGGCGTCACGCTCGGCGGCACGGCGCTCGTGAAGGGCGCCAAGCGGCATCCGACGCTCGCGCGCGGCGTGATCGTCGGCGCCAATTCGCAGATCCTCGGCGGCTTCACGGTCGGTGAGGGGGCGCGCATCGGCTCCTCCGCGGTGGTCGTCAAGCCGGTGCCGGCGGGGGCGACGGCGGTCGGCAACCCGGCGCGCATCCTGCTCGCCGACGGCGACGCCAAACGCGAAGCGGCGGCCGCGAACATGGGCTTCTCGGCCTACGGCGTGACGCAGGGCGACGACCCGGTGGCGCAGGCGATGAAGGGCCTGATCGACAACGCGGCCGGGCACGAACACCAGATCGCGCTGTTGTGGGAGGCGGTGACGCAACTCTCGCGCGCGCAGCCGCAGTCCGACTGCGTGCCGCAGGATGCGCAGAAGCAGGAACACTTCGACGCCCAGCGGCTGAGCCAGTTGATGAAATGAGCCGCGCGCCCCGGTGCGCGGCGCGAGGTGCCGGTCAGTTCGCGGCGCGCGGCGCGCGCTGCGCCGATTTCGGGCGGAACGCCTTGCACACCGCATCGTCGGTCTCGATATACGGGCCGCCGATCAGGTCGATGCAATAGGGCACCGCGGCGAAGATGCCGCGCACCGGCGGCTGCGCGGCGGGCAGGCCTTCGAGCGTCTCGGCGATCGCCTTCGGCTGCCCCGGCAGGTTGATGATCAGCGCCTTGCCGCGGATCACGGCGACCTGGCGCGACAGGATCGCGGTCGGCACGAAGGCGAGGCTGATCGTGCGCATCTGCTCGCCGAACCCGGGCATCTGCTTGTGCGCGACGGCGAGCGTCGCCTCCGGCGTCACGTCGCGCGGCGCGGGGCCGGTGCCGCCGGTGGTGAGGACGAGGTCGCAATGCGCATCGTCGACGAGTTCGCGCAGCGTTGCGCTGATGCCCGCCTCGTCGTCGGGGATCAGCCGCGGCGCCCATTCGATCGAATTGCGGATCGCGCGCGTGAGCCACGCCTGCAGCGCCGGCAAACCCTGGTCGGCATAGACGCCGCTGGAAGCCCGGTCGCTGACCGAGACGATGCCGATGCGCAGCTTGTCCATCGAATCCGACACGTCCGTCTCCCTTTGCCGTATCAAGCCGCCTGCGCCTGCCTGATGAATTTGAAGAGCTCGCGGTAGGCGCGGCCGCTGCGCTGCTCGGGCGCCGTGGCGGCATCCTTGCGCGCGGCGCGAACCAGGCTGCGCAACTGCTGCAGGTCGCTTTGCGGATGCGCCGCGCCCCACGCGGTGAGCGCATCGTCGTCCGCGATCAGTTCGGCGCGCCAATGTTCGGCGCGGTGCAGCGCGAGGGCATCGCGCGCGTTGCCGAGCTGCATCGCGGCCACCGCTTCGCGGATCGGCTCGGGGTCGGTGCCGCGCATCAGCTTGCCGATGAACTGCAGCTGGCGGCGCCGCCCTTCGTGCGAGCGGGTGCGCCGCAGCTCGTCGATCGCCGCGTGCAGCGTCTCGGAAAGCGGCAGCGCGGCGATTCGCTCGGCGGGCAGCGCGACGAGCGCCTCGCCGAGGGCCTGCAGTTCGTGCATTGCCTTCTTCAGCTGCGTCTTGCTCGGGCGCTGCGGCGCCTGCGCCACGGCGGCCGCAGGGTCTGATTCGTCGGATCGCGGCGCATTCATGGTCGAGGTCGGGGCGGGCGCGTGGCTATCATAGCGATCGCCCGCCTCGCACCACACAGCGCCTTCATGCCAAGCACATCGTCCAAAGCCGCGCGCGGCGCGCCGCACGGTTTCTCGTATTCGCGCGCGACCTTCGAGCAACTCGTCGAGGACGCGCTCGCGCTTGCGCGCGGGCTCGGCGCGAGCGATGCCGGAGTCGAGGTCTCCGAAGGCGCGGGCTTGTCGGTGTCGGTGCGCAAGGGCGAGATCGAGAATGTCGAGCGCAACCGCGACAAGTCGATCGGCGTCACCGTCTATGCCGGTCAGCGCCGCGGCAACGCAAGCACGTCGGACTTCTCGCGCGCCGCGCTCGAGCAGACGGTGCGCGCGGCCTGGGATATCGCGCGCTTTACCGCCGAGGACCCGGCGGCCGGACTGCCGGAGGCCGCCGATCTGGCGATGGGCGCCGCGGCGACGCGCGACCTCGACCTCTTTCACCCCTGGCTGATCGACGCCGAACAGGCCGCTGCCATCGCCCGCCGCTGCGAGGGCGCGGCATTCGCGACCGATCCGCGCATCACCAACTCCGAAGGCGCGGGCGTCTCGGCGCAGCAGTCGCACTTCTTCGCCGGCAATTCGCGCGGCTTTCGTGGCGGCTATGCGAGTTCGCGTCATTCGCTGTCGGTCGCGCCGATCGCAAAACTGCCGGGCAAGGGCGGCGACGACATGCAGCGCGACGCCTGGTACAGCTCGATGCGCGCGCCCGAGGATCTGGCGGCGCCCGAGGCGGTCGGCCGCTACGCCGCCGAGCGCGCGCTGTCGCGGCTGCGCTCGCGCAAGATCACGACCTGCGAGGTACCGGTGCTGTTCGAATCGTCGCTCGCGTCGGGGCTGCTCGGCGCCTACGTGCAGGCGACGAGCGGCGGCGCGCTCTATCGCAAGTCGAGCTTTCTGCTCGACAGTCTCGGCCAGCGGGTGCTGCCGGCGCACATCGATATCGCCGAAGACCCGCACATCCCGCGCGCCAAGGCGAGCGCGCCGTTCGACGACGAAGGCGTCGCGACGTACGCCCGCGATGTCGTCAGCGCCGGCGTCGTGCAGGGCTACTTCCTGACGACCTACTCGGCGCGCAAGCTCGGGCTGCACACGACCGGCAGCGCCGGCGGCTCGCAGAACCTGAAGCTGACGAGCCGGCTCACGCAACCGGCGGATGACCTCGACGCGATGCTGCGCAAGCTCGACCGCGGCCTGTTCGCGATCGAGCTGATGGGGCAGGGCATCAACTACGTCACGGGCGATTATTCGCGCGGCGCGGCGGGCTTCTGGGTCGAAGGCGGCCGCATCGCCTACCCGGTGCACGAGATCACGATCGCCGGCAACCTGCGCGATATGTTCAAGGCGATTAGCGCGGTCGGCGCCGACGCCTATACGATGGGCACACGCACGATCGGCTCGGTGCTGATCGAGCGCATGAAGGTCGCCGGCGCCTGAAGTTAAACCTCCTCCGTCACTTGGCAGAGCACGGTTGCTGCCCCTGGCTTCAGTCGGCTTGGGCGGGCTGCGTCCGGCGCGGCAAAGGCGCGTCCGCACAGGCCGCTACGCTTCGCTGGAGCGGTCGGCGCTGCGCACCGACTGCCCTGCGTGCTCTTGCGCCTGCATGCGCAAGGGCGCTCGCCAGGCACGGAACAGTCCGCGGGGACTGTCCCGTGTCCGGGCTCGCTTCGTCGGTCTCGTGGCCCGTCGCAGAACTCGCTTCGCTCACTGCGTTCGCTGCGCTCAAACAGCTGCGACGAGTCAGTCGACGATGCGCGCCGCGCGCGCGGCCACGAGCCCTGCGATTCTCGGCGCTCCAGAGGCGCTGCGCGGCCTGTCCGGACGCGCCTTTGCTGTAGCGGCTGAGTCTCTTGGGGTAAGGTCCGCAAGCGTCGCATCGCGGCAGGCGCTGCCCGGCAGGGGCGATTTGTGTGGCGGCGAGGAGCGCAGGCCTTCAGTCGGCGCGCGCAGCGCGCTTCGTGAACTGACTCGTCGCAGCTGTCTGAGCGCAGTGAGCGCAGCGAACGAAGCGAGTTCTGCGACGCGACTGAAGGCCGAGCACCACAGCGCAGCCGGCGCGCAGCGCCGGCCGCCACAGCATGAGCCCCTGCCGGGCAGCGCCTGCCGCGACGCGCCGAAGCAAGAGGCAAGCGGTGGGCGACGCACCGCAGCGACCAGTAGCAAGCAGGGACTCGCGTTTCATGCGTCGCGGGTGACGCTTCGGTGCCATAGATAACTGACGCGAAGTTCCGCCGCGACCCGTCGCCGCGGGCCGGTTCAGCGCGCCGCTGCCGACTTGAACGGAGCGTGCAGATCGAGTTCGTCGATGTAGCCGGCGACAGCCTCGCCCTCGCGCTGCAGGAACTCGGCCACCGCCTGCGCGAACTGCGGATGCGCGAGCCAGTGCGCCGACGCGGCGGCCACCGGCAGCAGGCCGCGCGCCATCTTGTGCTCGCCTTGCGCGCCGCCCTCGAAGCGCCGGTAGCGGTTCGCGATGCACCAGGCGAGCGGCTGGTAGTAGCAGGCCTCGAAGTGCAGGCAGTCGATGGCCTCGGTTGCGCCCCAGTAGCGGCCGAAGGCATGGCGACGCTCGGGATCGATGCCGATCAGCGAAGCCGCGATGCGCTGCCCGCCGCGCGATGCGATGAAGAGCAGCCAGTGCTCGGGTTGCGACGCGGCGATGCGCGCAAAGAAGTCGCGCGTCAGGTAGGGCGTCGATCGGTGCGCGCGGTAGGTGCGCGTATAGCAGCGGTAGAAGAAGTCCCAGTCGTCGGTCGAGATCGCGCGCCCGCTGCGGTGCGCGAACTCGACACCGGCGGCGTCCACCTTGCGCCGCTCCTGCCGGATCTTCTTGCGCTTGTCGTGCTGCATGCCGGCGAGGAAGTCGTCGAAATCCGCATACGGCTCGGGCTCGCGGTTGGTCCAGTGAAACTGCACCGTGCCGCGCGCCATCCAGCCGGCATCGCGCGCGGCGCGCTGCTCGGCCGCGTCGAGAAACAGCAGGTGGATCGACGAGGCGCCGGCATCGCGCGCTACCTGCTCGATCGCGGCGAGCAGGACCGGGCGCAGCAACGCATCGCGCACCAGCAGCCGCGTGCCGGGGACGGGCGTGAACGGGACGGCGCACAGCAGCTTCGGGTAGTAGGCGAGGCCGTGGCGCTGGTAGGCGTCGGCCCAGGCCCAGTCGAAGACGTACTCGCCGTACGAGTGGCCCTTGAAGTAGAGCGGGCAGGCGGCGACGAGGGCGGCGCCGTCGCCGTCGCCGTCGAAAATGCCGACGAAGCACGGCGTCCAGCCCGTCTCGCGCGTCGCGCTGCCCGACGCGTGCAGCGCGGCCAGATATTCGTGGCGCATGAACGGCGTCGGCGACGCCGAGCGTGCGAGCAAGGCATTCCACTGCGCCGCGTCGAGCGCGGCGGGTTCCTCGACGAGCCGGATAACATAGTCGCTCGAACCCACGGCGTCCCCTGCGGCACTCATATGTCAAAGCGAATCGCGGTCAAGGTGGCGCTGGCCCAGATCAATGCAACGGTCGGCGACCTTGCCGGCAATGCGCAGCGGATCGCGGATGCGGCGCGCCGCGCCTACGCGCAGGGTGCGCGCCTCGTCCTGACGCCCGAACTCGCGCTGTGCGGCTACCCGCCCGAAGACCTGCTGCTGCGCGACAGCTTCATGCACGCCTGTGCGCGGCAGATCGAGCAGCTTGCGGCCGAATTGTCCGATTGCGACGGTCTGCATGTGGTGGTCGGGCATCCGCACCAGTTCGGCGCGCGGGGCGATCTTAGGTCGCCCTCGTATGCCGTGCCGCAACGCTTCAATGCGGCCTCGGTGCTCGCAGGGGGGCGGATCGTCGCGACCTACTGCAAGCGCGAACTGCCGAACTACCAGGTCTTCGACGAGCGGCGCTATTTCGCGTCGGGCCGCGACGCCGGCCAGGCGGCCGTCGTCTTCGAGGTCGGCGGCTGGCGCTTCGGACTTGCGATCTGCGAGGACGCGTGGTTCGACGAGCCGGCGCAAGGCGCGAAGGCCGCGGGCGCCGAGGTGTTGTGCGTGCTCAACGCGTCGCCGTTTCATCTGGCCAAGATCGCCGAGCGCGAGGTACGCATGGCGCAGCGTGCGCGCGCGGTCGGCATGCCGCTGCTGTACTGCCATCTCGTCGGCGGACAGGACGAGGTGGTGTTCGACGGCGCATCGTTCGCGCTCGACGCGCAGGGCCGCGTCGCGGCGCGCGCGCCGATGTTCGACGCGGCGCTGTGCGTCGTCGAACTCGGGGCCGACGGCGCCATCGCGGGCGAGGTGGTCGGAGCGCCCGGCGTCGAGCAGCAGGCCTGGTCGGCGCTCGTCACCGGCGTGCGCGACTATATCGGCAAGAACGGTTTTCCGGGCGTCATCATCGGCCTGTCGGGCGGCATCGATTCGGCCCTCGTGCTCGCGATCGCGGTCGATGCGCTCGGCGCCGACAAGGTGCGCTGCGTGATGATGCCTTCGCCGTACACCGCCGACATCTCGTCGCTCGACGCGCGCGATATGGCCGACCGGCTCGGCGTGCGCTACGACGAGATCTCGATCGTGCCGATCTTCGATGCATTTCGCGCCAGCCTCGCCGCCGAGTTTGCCGGCCTTGCCGAAGATGCGACGGAAGAAAATATCCAGGCCCGCATCCGCGGCACGCTGCTGATGGCGCTGTCCAACAAGTTCGGCGCGATCGTGCTGACGACCGGCAACAAGAGCGAGATGGCGACCGGCTATTGCACGCTCTACGGCGACATGGCGGGTGGCTTTGCCGTCATCAAGGACGTGACGAAGACGCTCGTCTACCGCCTCGCGCGCTGGCGCAACGCGCAGGGGCGCGCGGTGATCCCCGAGCGCATCATCACGCGCGCGCCGTCGGCCGAGCTGCGCCCGGATCAGACCGACCAGGACAGCCTGCCGCCCTACGAGGTGCTCGACGAGATCCTGCGGCGCTACATGGAAGAAGACCAGAGCAGCGCGGAGATCGTCGCTGCCGGCTTCGCGCCGGCGGTCGTCGAGCAGGTGACGCGTCTGATCAAGATCAACGAGTACAAGCGGCGGCAGGCGCCGGTGGGTATCCGCATCACGCATCGCTCGTTCGGCAAGGACTGGCGCTACCCGATCACCTCGAAGTACCGGGCTTGATGAAGCGCCTGCGGGCGGGCGGATTGCCGGCCCCGCGCAGGCATACGCTAAGCTTCGCCATTGTCATTCGCCGGAGCATCGCATGAAACAGATCACCGCCATCGTCAAACCGTTCAAGCTCGAGGAGGTCCGCGAAGGGCTCGCCACGGTCGGCGTGACCGGGCTCACGGTGACCGAGGTGAAGGGCTTCGGCCGTCAGAAGGGGCACACCGAGCTGTATCGCGGCGCCGAGTATGTCGTCGACTTTCTGCCGAAGGTGAAGATCGAGGTCGTCGTCAAGGACGACGATGTCGAGCGCTGCATCGAGGCGATCGTGAAGGCGGCGAAGACCGGCAAGATCGGCGACGGCAAGATTTTCGTCAGCGCGGTCGAGGAGGTCGTTCGCATCCGCACCGGCGAGACGAACGAGGATGCCGTCTGAAAGGCGTGCGGTCCAGCGGCGGTTTTCGCATCGGGCGCGACTTGGCCGCTCAGATTTCCCGGTAGTCGCTGCCGGCCGTCGACCGGCGCTCGGCAGCGGCGAGCCGGTCCAGTAGCGCGGCCGGTTCGGTGCCGACGCCCAGCAGTTCGCGCTGTGCCTGCGACATGAAGCCGCGCGCCACCGCCTGCTCCAGAAACGACAGCAAGCCGTCGTAGTAGCCCGCGACATTGAGCAGCCCGACCGGCTTGGCGTGGTAGCCGAGTTGCAGCCAGGTCCAGGCCTCGAACAACTCCTCGAAGGTGCCGATGCCGCCGGGCAGCGCGATGAAGATGTCGCTGTGCTCGGCCATCTGACGCTTGCGCTCGTGCATCGTGTCGACCGCGATCAGTTCGGACAGGCCGCGGTGGCCCTGCTCGCGCGCCATCAGCGCGTGCGGAATGACGCCGATCACCGTGGCGCCCGCGGCGAGCGCCGCGTCGGCCACCTCGCCCATCAGGCCGACGCGGCCGCCGCCGTAGACGAGCCGCCAGCCGCGTTCGCCGATCGTGCGTCCGACGGTGCGCGCCGCAGCGGCGAAGGCGGGATCGTCGCCAGCGCGCGAGCCGCAATAGATGCAGATCGACAGCTTCGCGCCCGGCGCGATCGGGTGCGCGTCAGCCATCGCTTGGCGCGGCCCGTGCGGCGCGCACATCGACGAGCCGCGTGCCGCAGGCAATGTCGTGCCAGAACTGCCGGCCCGGCAGCACGCGGGCCAGCGCGGCGTAGACCAGCACCCCGGCGGCGAGCGTCGCGAGATCGGGCGCCAGACTCTTGGCTCCTTCCAGCCAGAGCCACAGCAGTGCAGGTGCGAACCACAGCCAGCACAGCAGATATCTCAGCCAGGCGCGCTGCATCGAAAGCGGCGTGCCGTCCGCGCGCAGCAGCCGGATGCGCCAGGTCTTCATCGCGAGCGTCTGCCCGCCATGGGTCCAGAACCAGCTGAAATAGAGGCCGAGTACGACGAACAGGAAGGCCTGCAGGCCGTGGCGGCCGACCATCGCATTGCGCTGGCCGGTGACGGTGCCGTAGAGCAGCCCGGCCGCCATCAGCACGCCGAACAGCAGCACGCCCTCGTACACGAAACAGCTCATGCGCCGGGTGAGGCTTGCTGCATGCAGCGCGTCGCCGGCTTGCGTCGCGACGGGCGACGAGGATGCGCCGCTCACGGCCGCGCCGCCGGCGTCGAAGCCGCGGTCGGCCGCGCGCGCGGGCTTTGCGGGCCCGCTTGCGGCAGCAGCGTCGATTTGTCGACCACGTCGGGTGATACCGCGATCTTTGCGCTGCCGGTCGCAGGCGCAGCCCCCGACGCGCGGTGTTTCGTGATCAGGACCGTCGTTGCGCCCGGCGCGGCCTGGATGATGGTGGGTGTGGCCGGCTTCGCGGGTTTCGGTGCCGGCGTGGGCGCGGCCACGCCAGCCGAGCTCGCATTGGCGGCATGCGGCGCGTTGCGCTTCGCTGCGGCGCTGTGGGCGGTGGCTTCCATGGACTTGCCCGTGGCGTTCGGAGCGGTCGTGCCACGCGCGGCGAGGGCCTTGCGCTCGTCGGGGCTGAGTGCCTGATAGGCCTTCCAGTCCGCCTGCCTCGAACTCGCCGGAACCTTCTTCGCCTCGAGGTACTGGCTGCGGACCTTGCCGCGCTCCTGCGGGGTCAGTTTCGCCCACTGCGTCATGCGCTCTTGCAGGCGCTCCTGATCGGCGGCGTTCATCTCGGGGTAGCGCTCGGCGATGCGGCGCCACTTGCGCTTGCCCAGTTCGTCGATCGAGGCCCAGTCGTTCTGCAAGGGTCTCAGGGCGACCTGTTCGGAAGGCTCGAGCTCCGACCACGCCGGGCCGGCGCCCGGCTTTGGCGCCGCCGATGACCTGGCGACGGCCGAAGCCGCAGCCGCCGGCTTGGGCTGTGCCTGTGCACTGACCGCAAGCAGTGCCGCCAGCCCCGACAGGCAGGCGAACAGCAATGTCCCGTTCGGGCGAGCGGTGCGCTGCGGCTTCGAGCGCACGCCGTCAGTCACCCTGGTGCTTGAGGAATTCGACGAATCCAGGGTCGCTGTACGCGGCCGGCGGCAGTTCGTCGAGCAGCAGGTCGGTATCGACCTCGACCGCAGCGGCGATCTGGCGCCGGGTATTCTGGGACTGGATCAGCATCAAGCCGGCGACCAGCGCGAGCAGCGGCAGCAGCGAGATCAGCCCGATCCACCAGCGCGGCGCTTCGCGCGGTCCGCCGCCGAAGGCGAGCGTGCCGGAGCCTGCCGGGTGGACGGCCGCAGCGGACTGGGCCGGCGCACGCATCGCGCGCATCGCGCGTGCGTGGTCGATCGCCCGCTGGCGTGCAAAGCGCAGGCGCTCGCCGATGTCGGGCGCCAGGCGATCGGACTCGGCCGACAGGTGCGCAGCGATGCGCGTCGCATAGAGCGACTGCAGGGCTTCGGTCTCGGGGGCGCGGTCTGACATGGCGGTTCGTGAATTGGATCGTAACGCTTACGGCACGATTCCCTTGGCCTCGAGAGCGATCGCCAATGCCTGCACCGCCCTGAAGCAGTGCGTCTTCACGCTTCCCTCGGAGCAGCCCATGATCGACGCTGTCTCGGCGACATCGAATTCCTCCCAGTAACGCAGCAGGAAGGCTTCGCGTTGACGCGGCGGCAGCTTTTGCACTTCCTCCTCGATCGCGAGCAGGGATTCGGTTCGCGCCAGGCGGTCGAATTCGCTCTCGCCGGCCGGCCCCGCCGACTCGAGCAGTTCCATCATGTCCAGTCCGGACGAGTCGTCGGCGGGCTCGAAGGTCGAGAGATTCTGGATCAGCCCGGTGCGAACCTTCAGGCGCCGGAAATAGTCCATCGTCGCATTCGAAAGTATGCGCGCGAAGACGAGCGCCAGTTCTGCGAGGGGCCGGTCGGCGTAGCTCTCGGCGAGCCGGATCATGGCATCCTGCACGATGTCGAGCGCTGCATCGTCGTCGCGCACGGCATAGACGGTGCGTTTGAAGGCGCGCTTCTCGACGCTGCGCAGGAAGTCGGACAGTTCTTTGTCGGTGGCCAATCGGGCGCCGTGCCTATGAGCAGAACTGGATGTCAGGCGCCCAGGCATGTGGCGGGACGATTATGTCATCGCGCTTCGTGGCAGCAGGGCCGGCGGCGAAGCGGGTCCGCGCGATGCCATAATGCTGCTCTGCACAACAGAGCGATCTCGAAGACTGCGCCCGACATCTGGGTGGCGGTTGCAGATCGTGCAGGTTCCGCTGCCGCCTCAAGAGGGCGCGCTTAGGGGCACCGATGGTTTTTCGTCAGAGAAATTCACAAAGGTTCGAAATGGAAATGTCTGCAGCAGATGTCAAGCGCGCCGCGAAGGCGCAATCCTCCCCGCCCACCGACCCGAACGGATCCGAGATTCTCGTTCGCTGCCTTCAGGCCGAAGGCGTCAAGTACCTGTGGGGCTATCCCGGCGGCGCGGTCCTCTACGTCTACGATGCGTTGTTCAAGCAGGACACCATCCAGCACGTATTGGTGCGTCACGAACAGGCGGCGGTGCACGCCGCCGACGGCTTCGCGCGCGCCACTGGCGAGGTCGGCGTCGCCCTCGTCACCTCCGGGCCGGGGGTGACGAATGCGGTCACCGGCATCGCGACGGCCTACATGGATTCGATCCCGATGGTGATCGTCACCGGCCAGGTGCCGACGCGGGCGATCGGCCTCGACGCCTTCCAGGAGTGCGACACCGTCGGCATCACGCGGCCGGTCGTGAAGCACAACTTCCTCGTCAAGGACGTGCGCGATCTGGCGCTGACGATGAAGAAGGCATTTCATATCGCGCGCAGCGGCCGCCCGGGGCCGGTGGTCGTCGATATCCCGAAGGATGTCTCGATCGAGCGCACGCCGTTTCACTATCCGGCGACGATCGAGATGCGCTCGTACAACCCGGTCAGGAAGGGGCACGGCGGCCAGATTCGCAAGGCGGTGCAACTGCTGCTCGCCGCCAAGCGCCCCTACATCTATACCGGCGGCGGCGTCGTGCAGGGCGGTGCCGAGGCCGAGCTGCGCGAACTCGTCGAGCTGACGGGCGCGCCCTGCACGAATACGCTGATGGGCCTGGGCGCGATCGCGGCGAGCGACCCGAGGTTCCTCGGCATGCTCGGCATGCACGGCACCTACGAAGCGAACATGACGATGCAGCACTGCGACGTGCTGCTCGCGATCGGCGCCCGCTTCGACGACCGCGTGATCGGCAACCCGAAGCACTTCGCCTCGGTCGAACGCAAGATCGTCCACGTCGATATCGACCCGTCGTCGATCTCCAAGCGCGTGCGGGTCGATATCCCGATCGTCGGCGACGTGCGCGACGTGCTGCAGGAATTGATCGCGCAGGTTCGCGACGCGCAGGCGCGGCCCGATGCGGGTGCGCTGGCCTCCTGGTGGAGCCAGATCAACGAGTGGCGCGGCCGCGGCTGCCTGAAGTACAGGAAGAGCAGCGAAGTCATCAAGCCGCAATACGTCCTCGAGACGCTGTGCCGGCTGACGAAGGACAGCGATGCCTACGTCACGTCCGATGTCGGCCAGCACCAGATGTGGGCCGCGCAGTATTTCGGCTTCGAGCGTCCGCGGCGCTGGATCAACTCCGGCGGCCTCGGCACGATGGGCGTCGGGCTGCCGTATGCGATGGGCATCAAGCTCGCGCGGCCCGAGAGCGATGTCTTCTGCATCACCGGCGAGGGCTCGATCCAGATGTGCATCCAGGAGCTCTCGACCTGCCAGCAATACAAGACGCCGGTCAAGATCGTCTCGCTGAACAACCGCTACCTCGGCATGGTGCGCCAGTGGCAGGAGCTCGACTACGAGGGGCGCTACTCGCACACCTACATGGACGCGCTGCCCGACTTCGTCAAGCTCGCCGAAGCCTACGGCCACGTCGGGCTGCTGGTCGAGAAGCCGAGCGACGTCGAGGGTGCGCTGCGCGAGGCGATCAAACTCAAGGACCGCACCGTCTTCCTCGACATCCGCACCGACCCGACCGAGAACGTCTGGCCGATGGTCAAACCGGGGCAGGGCATCACCGAGATGCTGCTGGGGTCGGAAGACCTGTGACGCGCCGCACGCGGGCGTTGGCCGGCGCGTTACCGCGCGGCGGCCGGCGCCGGCGGAATGCGCGCCGCAACGGCGGCTGACACTTTCCACTTCACTTCATCGCTGCGTCGCCAAGGGCCGCCGGTTACCGCCGGCGGCGCGCGGAGCGCGGCAGACAAGTCACCATGAAACATATCATTGCCCTGCTGCTCGAGAACGAGCCTGGCGCCCTGTCGCGCGTCGTCGCCCTCTTCTCGGCGCGCGGCTACAACATCGAGAGCCTGACCGTCGCGCCGACCGAGGATGCGTCGCTGTCGCGGATGACGATCGTCACGACCGGCTCGGACGAGGTGATCGAGCAGATCACGAAGCACCTGAACCGCTTGATCGAGGTCGTCAAGGTCGTCGATCTGACCGAAGGCAGCTATACCGAACGCGAACTGATGCTCATCAAGGTGCGTGCCGTCGGCAAGGAGCGCGAGGAGATGAGCCGGATGGCCGACATCTTCCGCGGCCGCATCATCGACGTCACCGAAAAGAGCTACACGATCGAGGTCACCGGCGACGCGTCCAAACTCGACGCCTTCCTGCAGGCGATCGACCGCGCCGCGATCCTCGAGACGGTGCGCACCGGCGCGAGCGGCATCGGCCGCGGCGAGCGCATCCTGCGCGCATAGCGGCGAAGGCGGGTTCGCAGCGGGGCATTCAACATCCACTTCCGGAGAACGACGACATGAAGGTCTACTACGACAAGGACGCCGATCTGAGCCTCATCAAGGGCAAGAGCGTCACCATCATCGGCTACGGCTCGCAGGGTCACGCCCATGCGCAGAATCTGAACGACAGCGGCGTCAAGGTCACGGTCGGGTTGCGCAAGGGCGGCGCGAGCTGGGCGAAAGCGGAGAAGGCAGGCCTGAAGGTCGCCGAGGTCGCCGAGTCGGTGAAGACCGCCGACGTCGTCATGATGTTGCTGCCCGACGAGCAGATTGCCGCCGTCTACACCAACGATGTCGCGCCGAACATGAAGCAGGGCGCGTCGCTCGCATTCGCGCACGGCTTCAACGTCCACTACGGCCAGGTCGTTCCGCGCGCCGATCTCGACGTCTGGATGGTCGCGCCGAAGGCGCCCGGGCATACGGTGCGCTCGACCTACACCCAGGGCGGCGGCGTGCCGCACCTGATCGCCGTCCACGCCGACCGTACGGGCAAGGCGCGCGACCTCGCGCTCTCGTACGCGACGGCCAACGGCGGCGGCAAGGCCGGCGTGATCGAGACCAACTTCCGCGAAGAGACCGAGACCGATCTGTTCGGCGAGCAGGCCGTGCTGTGCGGCGGCACGGTCGAGCTCATCAAGGCGGGCTACGAGACGCTCGTCGAGGCGGGCTACGCACCCGAGATGGCCTACTTCGAGTGCCTGCACGAGTTGAAGCTGATCGTCGACCTGATCTACGAGGGCGGCATCGCGAACATGAACTATTCGATCTCGAACAACGCCGAATACGGCGAGTACGTGACCGGCCCGAAGATCGTCAACGACGAGACGCGCGCCGCGATGCGCCGGGCGCTGACCGATATCCAGACCGGCGAGTATGCGAAGAGCTTCATCCTCGAGAATCGCGCCGGCGCGCCGACGCTGCTGTCGCGCCGCGGCCTGACGGCCGAGCATTCGATCGAGGTCGTCGGCGAGCAGTTGCGCGCGATGATGCCCTGGATCAAGAAAAACCGGCTCGTCGATCAGAGCCGCAACTGATACTGTCGCTGGCGTATCCTCGCCTCCGATGAACGAGCCGGCGCCATCGGAGCAGGAGATCTCGCGGCCGCCCCGCAAGGGCCTGTACGTGCTGCCCAACGCGATCTCGCTGGCGGCGCTGTTTGCCGCCTTCTACGCCATCGTGATGGCGATGAACGGGCGGTTCGAGGCCGCCGTCTACGGCATCTTCGCTGCGGCGGTGCTGGACAGCCTGGACGGGCGCGTGGCGCGCATGACGCGCACCCAAAGCGCGTTCGGCGAGCAGATGGACAGCATGTGCGACATGGTCAGCTTCGGCGCCGCGCCGGCGCTGATCGTCTACATCTGGGCGCTGCGCGACCTCGGGCGCTGGGGCTGGGTGCCGGCGTTCGTCTATATTGCCGGCGCCGCGCTGCGCCTGGCGCGCTTCAATACCAACATCGGCGTCGTCGACCGGCGCTATTTCCAGGGCCTGCCGAGCCCGGCCGCGGCGGCGCTGGTGATGGGCCTGATCTGGGTCGCCGACGACGCCGGCCTACGCGGCGTGACGCGCATCGACTGGCTCGCGTGGACGGCCTTCGCGGTCACGCTCTACGCCGGCCTGACGATGGTCAGCAACGCGCCGTTCTACAGCTTCAAGGAACTGAGCTTCAAGCGTTCGGTGCCCTTCGTCGTCATCGTCGCCATCGCGCTCGGGATCGCGGTCATCAATATCGACCCGCCGACCGTGCTGTTCGCACTGTTCGTTTGCTACGGAGTTTCGGGCTACGTCGTCTACGCCTGGAAGCGCAGCAAGGGCCGGCCGGTAAGCCTGATCGCGACCTCGACCGACGAACCCGACGAACGCGGCCTGCATCGGTGAAGCAGGGGCCCCACCGCCGCGCGCCCAGTCGTGCTACATTCGCGCCATGAGCTTTCGCAAGCGTGCCTTCCTACGACTTCTTGGAGTGACCCGGGCACGCTGACGTTCGCCATTTCCGATTTCGTCTTCACGGCCCGCATGCAACCCGCAGCGGGCCGTTTTGTTTTTCGCGCGGGTTGACCCCAACCCGATACCGACCCAGGAACCCACCCAGGAGAACGACATGAGCGACAAGATCGTCATCTTCGACACCACGCTGCGCGACGGCGAGCAATCCCCCGGCGCGTCGATGACGCGCGAAGAAAAGCTGCACATCGCGCGCCAGCTCGAGCGGCTCAAGGTCGACGTGATCGAAGCCGGCTTCGCGGCGTCGAGCAACGGCGACTTCGAGGCGGTGAAGGCGATCGCCGCCGTCATCAAGGACAGCACCGTCTGCTCGCTGGCGCGCGCCAATGACCGCGACATCACGCGCGCGGTCGACGCGGTGAAGGGCGCCGCGTCGTCGCGCGTGCACATCTTCCTCGCGACGAGTGCGCTGCACATGGAAAAGAAGCTGCGCATGACGCCGGAGCAGGTCTACGAGCAGGCGCGGCTGTCGGTGCGCTTCGCGCGCAACCTGACCGGCGATGTGGAGTTCTCGCCCGAAGACGGCTACCGATCCGACCCCGACTTCCTCTGCCGCGTGCTCGAGTCCGTGATCGACGAAGGCGCGTCGACGATCAACATCCCCGATACCGTCGGCTATGCGGTCCCCGAGCTGTACGGCAACTTCATCCGCAACCTGCGCGAGCGCATCCCCAACGCCGGCAAGGCGATCTGGTCGGTGCACTGCCACAACGACCTCGGCATGGCAGTCGCCAATTCGCTCGCCGGCGTGATGCAGGGCGGCGCGCGCCAGATCGAGTGCACGATCAACGGCCTGGGCGAGCGCGCCGGCAACTGTTCCCTCGAGGAAGTGGTGATGGCGCTGAAGACGCGCAAGGACTATTTCGGCTTCGAGGTCGGCATCGACCCGAAGCACATCGTTCCGGCGTCGCGCCTCGTCGCGCAGACGACAGGCTTCGTCGTCCAGCCGAACAAGGCGGTGGTCGGCGCCAACGCATTCGCGCACGCCTCGGGCATCCACCAGGATGGCGTGCTCAAGGCGCGCGACACCTACGAGATCATGCGCGCCGAGGACGTCGGCTGGTCGGCCAACAAGATCGTGCTGGGCAAGCTCTCGGGGCGCAACGCGTTCAAGCAGCGCCTGATCGAACTCGGCATCACGCTCGAGTCGGAGGGCGAGGTGAACGCCGCGTTTTCGCGCTTCAAGGAACTCGCCGATCGCAAGAGCGATATCTTCGACGAGGACATCATCGCCCTCGTGATGGACGAGTCGGTTACCGCCGAGCACGAGCACTATCGGCTGCTGGCGCTGTCGCAACGCTCCGAGATGGGCGAGCACCCGCACGCGAAAGTCGTCTTTGCGGCCGGCGAGGCCGAACTGCACGGCGAGAGCGACGGCAACGGGCCGGTCGACGCGAGCCTGAAGGCGATCGAATCCAGGCTGCAGACTGGCGCCGAAATGCTGCTCTATTCGGTCAATGCGATCACCTCGGGCAGCACAGAATCGCAAGGCGAGGTGACGGTGCGTCTGCAGCAGGGCGGACGCGTCGTCAACGGCGTCGGTGCCGACCCGGACATCATCGTCGCATCGGCAAAGGCGTATCTGTCGGCGTTGAACAAGCTCCACAGCAAGACCGAGCGCGTCGCTGCACAGGGTTGATGGGGCCGCTTCGGCGCAGTCGATGGGAGGGGCCGGGCCATGCCGATCCGTAGCTTTAGGAATGCGGCGTAAGTTTTTGATCTTGCGGAAACTTTTTCTATCCCATAGACTTCGCCGAAAGCCACGAACCGAGGAACGAGCGTTGTTGATCTTGCGAGCCACCCAGAGACGCCTTCGATTGACGCTCCAGACGCTCGCGGTCGCCGTGCTGCTGCCTGCGGCGGTGCAGTTCGCGCACGCCGCTCCCGCGGCGTCGAAGAAGTCGACCAAGGCGGCATCCGCGGCGCCGGCTGCCAAGTCGGCGGCCAAGTCCCGTCGCACGAAGACAGCAAGCAAGCACCCGGTGGCAAGCGTCTCGGTGAGCAAGCCGTCGTTCGGCTCGCTTTACGGCCTGCACGCGACGAGCGACCCGCTGGATCTGAAGTCCAGCGTCGCCTACGTCCTCGACCCGGAGACCCAGGAAGTCTTGTTCAGCAAGAATGCACAGGCGGTCCTGCCGATCGCCTCGATCACGAAGTTGATGACGGCGCTCGTTCTGACCGAGGCGAATCTGCCGCTCGACGAGATGATCGCGGTCACCGAGGACGATGTCGATACCGAGAAGAACAGCGGTTCGCGGCTCAAGGTCGGAACCCGCCTCAGCCGGGAGGAAATGCTGCATCTCGCGCTGATGTCGTCGGAGAACCGCGCTGCGCATGCGCTCGGCCGCACCTATCCGGGCGGGCTGGATCTCTTCGTCGCGAAGATGAATGCCAAGGCGCGCGAACTCGGCATGGTCAATACGCACTATGTCGAGCCGACCGGCCTGTCGAGCAAGAACCAGTCGAGCGCGACCGACCTGGCGACGCTCGTCGCCGCGGCGGGTCAGGTCTCGTTGATCCGCGAGTTGTCGACATCGCCCGAGTACCAGGTCGAGGTGGGGCGCAGCGAACTGACCTTTCGCAATACCAACGGCCTGGTGCGCAGTCCGTCGTGGAATATCGACGTGCAAAAGACCGGCTATATCGCCGAGGCCGGGCGCTGCCTCGTGATGCAGGCGCAGATGGCGGGCCGCAAGCTGATCATGGTCTTTCTCGATTCGGCCGGCAAATATTCGCGCATCGGCGACGCCGAGCGGGTCCGCCGCTGGATCACGGAAAACGCGCCGGCTGCCTCGGTGACCCCGGCAGCGCCAAGCGCAGCGAAATCGCAGTCCTGAGTGCCGTGCGCAGCGCGTTGCGCGACGGTCCGGAGGGCGCTAGACGCGGTGCCCGAGCGTCGCCGAGATCTGCACCGCCACCAGCTTGAGGCGGTCGAGCCAGCCCTCTTCCAGACGATCGGACGGGGCCGAGATCGAGAGCCCGGCGACCAGCTTGTGTTGATCGTCGTAGATTCCGGCCGCCATGCAGCGCACGCCCAGTTCGAGTTCCTCGTCGTCGCGCGCGACGCCACTCTGGCGGACCCGCGCCAGCTCGCGCTCGAGGGCGGCATATTCGGTGATGCTGTTGCGCGTATGGCCGGCGAGCCCGGTGCGCGTCGCGTAGGCGCGCACGCGCTGCGGGTCGTCCTGCGCCAGGAAGAGTTTGCCGACCGAGGTGAGGTGCAAGGGCGCGCGGCCGCCGACCGCACGCACGACCTGCATCCCCGACCGCTCGCTGTAGGTGCGTTCGATATAGACGATCTCGTCGCCCTGGCGCATCGACAGGTTGACTGGCTGGTTCGTCAGCCGGTGCAATTCGCGCATCGGGCCGAGCGCTGCGTCGCGCACGTCCAGCCGCGCCTTCACCAGGTTGCCGAGTTCGAGCAGGCGCATGCCGAGCCGGTAGCTGCCCGCCTGCGGACGGTCCACCAGGCCGCCGATCATCAGATCGTTGAGGATGCGGTGCGCGGTCGAAGGGTGCAGGCCGGTTTCCGCGGCGATCACTTTCAGCGACACCGGATCGGGGTACGACGCAAGCACATCGAGCAGCGCGAAGGTGCGCTCGAGCACCTGAATCGTCGGCGGCATGCCGGTCGTCTTCGCCATGGCGGCCATTTTGCCTCACCCGGTTTTGTATCGCGAAACCAGGTGACGGAAAGTGGAATCCGCCGGAACACGCCGCAACCGATTCGGGTCATCCACCGATGCGCATCGAAATGACTGCCGATTGGCTGCGGTCCGGAGGCGCGGGCCTGTGGCTCGTCGTCGCCGCGCTGCTTTGCGGATGCGGCGTCTCCGCGCAAGGCAAACCACCCGCTGCGGCCGCTGCACAAACCGCGCCGCCCGCCAGCGAAACGGCGCCGTCCCTGCCTTCCACCGCGCCATCGCCTTCTTCGACACCGGCATCGCCGGCATCGGCGGCGCGCGCGCCCGCCTGGATCGCCGTACCGCGCGTCGCCGGCCGGCTCACGAGCAAGGATCTCGGCCTCGTCATCAATACCGCCGACCCCTATTCGGTCGAGGTCGGTGAGTTCTACATCCGGGCCCGCAAGCTCGCGCCGGAGCAGGTGCTGCGGGTCGAACTGCCGCTGCGGGCACGGCTGACGCCGGAAGAATTCCGCGCCTTCGACCGCAAGGTCTCGGCCTATTTCGGGACCGATATCCAGGCGCTTGCGCTGGCCTGGGTAAAGCCCTTTGCGGTGGCCTGCAACTCGATCACGGCCGCGCTCGGGCTCGGCTTCGACGGCGAACTCTGCGAGCGCAGCTGCGAGCCGCCGCTGCGCTTCTCGCCATACTTCAACTCGGCATCGGCGCGGCCGTATACCGACCTCGGCCTGCGCCTGTCGATGCTGCTCGCGGCGGACGACGTGGCCAGCGCGAAGGCGATGATCGAGCGCGGCGTCGCGTCCGACCACACGCTTGGGCTGCGCGGCACGCCGCCGGTGAACGCCTGGTTCGTCATCACGCCGGATCGGGCGCGCAGTTCGCGCGCAGTATTTTTTCCGCCGCCAGGCCGGCTCGACCGCCTCGGCATCGACGTGCACGTCGAGAAGACGGCCGCGCTCGAGGATGTCGATCGCGTCGTGCTCTACCTCACCGGCCTGGTGCGCGTCGCCAAGCTCGACACCATCGGCTGGGTGCCGGGCGGGGTGGGAGATCACCTGACGTCGACCGGTGGCGTGATCGACGGCAGCGGCAGCCAGATGAGCGCGACCGCCTGGATCGCCTCCGGTGCAACGGCGAGCTACGGCACGGTGAGCGAGCCCTGCTCGCATCCGCAGAAATTTCCGTTCGGCCAGGTGCTGCTGCTGCAGTATGCGCAGGGCGCGAGCGTGATCGAGGCGTACTGGAAGAGCGTCGCCTGGCCTCAGCAGGGCGTCTTCATCGGCGAGCCGCTCGCCGCGCCGTTCGCGCGCCGCTGAGCCGGCGCTTCGCTGCTTGCGGCCTCGTTTTCCAGCGCGTCGATTGCGCCGACGCCCGAGCGCACCGCGCCTTCGAGCGTCGCCGGATACGGCCCCGCGACGTAGTCCCCGGCGGCGACCAGACGGCGCGCGACCGGCTGCGCCGGGCGTTGCAGATCCGGCATGCACAGGAAGGTGGCCCGCTTCTCGGTGAAGATCCGAACCCGTTCGAACGCCGTGTGTACCTGGCCGGCGAGCGCCCGGCGCGCCTGTTCCAGCACGGCCCGCGCGGTCGCCTCGCTGCCGCGCGCGGTCCACGCTGACGCGCCGCTGATGACGAAGGCGAATACACCATCGATGCCGCGCAGCCGGCCGAGGTCCAGCACGAACTGCGCCGGTTCGGCCGCACTCTCGCGCAGCGCGAGCAGCGGGTGCGACAGCCGGGCGCCCCTGGCGCGCAGGACGACGGTCGCGATCGGTTCGTGGCGCAGCGCGGCGGCGCGCTCGGCCCAGGCCGGCGCGACGGGTCTGGCGAGCCGGGCCGCTTCGACGCTGCTTGAGGCGAGCACGACGGCATCGAACCGCTCGCCGTCGACGCGCCAGCCGGCACCGCGCTGATTAGTGCCCTGCAGGTCGGGCTCGATGCGCGCCACGCGGCGCGCCAGACGGATATCGGCGCCACGCGCTTCGAGCCAGGCGAGCGCTGCGTCGGGCCATAGCGCACTCAGATCGACGCGCGGCAGCAGCAGGTCCGCCGACCCCGGGCCGGAGAAAAGCGCATCGCGCAGCACGCGCAGGAAGACGCTTGCGCTCGCCGTCGCCGCCGGTGTATTGAGCGCGGCGATGCACAGCGGATCGATCAGTTCGGCGCGGATGCGCGCCGGCAGCGCGGCGGTGAGTTGCGCGACGCTCAGGCCCGGGTCGCAGCCGAAGCCGCCGCGCGCCCAGCCGCTGGCGGCCAGCAGCAGGGCGAGGCGTTCGCGCCAGCGCCAGCCGCGGCGTGCGAGCACGGCGCGTGCAAATGCCGTTGCCGGACGGCCGGCGGGCAGCGCGAGTACGCCGCCGTCGGCAAAGGCGAGCGTGAGCGGCATGCGCAGCAGCGCGTCCCGCGGCTCGACGCCGACCTGCCGCATCAGGCGCAAGGTCTCGGTGTAGGCGCCGATCAGGATGTGCTGGCCGTTGTCGAGCGGCAGGCCGCCGTCGGTGCCCGCGCGCCGTGCCCGGCCGCCCGCGGCCGGCGCCATTTCGGCGAGCATCACGCGGTGGCCGCGCGCGGTGGCTTCGACGGCGGCGGCAAGGCCCGCCCAGCCGGCGCCGATCACGGCCAGGTGCATCGGCCGGCGGGTCAAGCCCGGCATCGGATCGACGGCGTGCGATCGCGCACTACTGCCCGCGCCAGTTGGTGCGCATCGCGATCCAGAGCTTGCGCACCGGGGTCAGCGAGATGCGCTGGTGCAGGACCTGGAAATTCTCGGCTTCGATCTCGCGCAGCAGTGTGCGGTAGATATTGGCCATCATCAGGCCGGGCTTTTGCGCCTCGCGGTCGACCGCTGGCAGGAGCGCGAATGCCTCGTCGTAGCAGCGGTGCGCGCGTTCGGCCTGGAAGCGCATCAAGGCGTCGAAGCGATCGCCGTAGGCGTAGGGCGCGGCGGTGCGCAGCAACTCGTGGGCCTTGACATCGAAGCGCTGCAGCTCGGCAAGCGGCAGGTAGATCCGCCCGCGCCGCGCATCGTCGCCGACGTCGCGGATGATATTGGTGAGCTGCAGCGCGCGGCCGAGCCGGTGTGCGTAGGCGATCGTCGCCTCCTCGCTGCGGCCGAAGATATTCGCCGCCACCTCGCCGACGACGCCCGCGACCAGATGACAGTAGCGCTCGAGCGCGGCGTAGTCGAGGTAGCGCGACTGGTTCAGATCCATCTCGCAGCCGTCGATCACGGCGTCGAGATGGGTCGGCGCGATGCCGTAGTCGCCCGCGTGCTGCATCAGCGCCTGCATCACCGGATGGCTCGGATGCCCGCCGAAGCTCGCCGCCACCTCGCCGCGCCACCAGGCCAGTTTGGTGGCCGCGACACTGGGGTCGCTCACCTCGTCGACGATATCGTCGACCTCGCGGCAGAAGGCGTAGAACGCCGTGATCGCGGCGCGCCGCGCCGGCGGCAGGAAGAGGAATGCGTAGTAGAAGCTCGACCCGCTGCGCGTCGCCTTCTGCTGCACGTACTCTTCGGGCGTCATGCGTGCTCCTCGCGTACCGCGCGGGCCGCGGGCCGCATCGCGAGCGCGCGTGCCGCAAGCCGCGGTGCGTCTTGCCAGCCGAGCGCGGGCCGATGCTGGAGGACGTCGAAGCCGGCCTGCTCGATGCGCTCCAGGATGCGCAGCCCGCCCTGCACGACGAAGCGCAGCTCCCAGCCGGCGCGGCCCGCGATGCGGTGCACGAGCGGCGCACCGGCTTGCATCAGCTCGCGCGTCCAGCCGACGAGCTCGGCGACCAGCGCGCGAACGCGCGCACTGTCGCTGCCTGCGAGCAGATCGCCGGGCGCGACGCCGAAGCGCTGCGCGTCGGCGAGCGGCACATACAGGCGCCCGCGCCGGCGGTCCACGCTCAGGTCCTGCCAGAAATTGGCGAGCTGCAGCGCGCCGCAGATCGCATCCGAGCGGGCAAGGGCGTCGTCATCGGCGACGCCGTACAGATGCAGCATCAGCCGCCCGACCGGGTGCGCCGAGCGGCGGCAGTAGTCCAGCAGGTCGGCGCGGTCGGCGTAGCGGTGCGGCACCACATCCTGCCGGAAGGCGCTCAGCAGATCGGTGAAGTGCGGCAGCGGCAGCGCGTGCCGGGCGATGATCGGGCCGAGCGGATCGAATACCGCACGCCAGCGTGGCGACGGCGTGTGCCCGGCGGCGGCCGCCAGCAGGTCGGCCTCGTAGTCCGCCAGATCGGCGAGCCGCTGCGCGGCCGGCGCGTCGCCTTCGTCGGCCAGATCGTCGGCCGTGCGCGCATAGGCGTAGATGGCGCGCACCGCCGGCCGCAGCGCCTGCGGACACAGCCACGATGCGACAGGAAAGTTCTCGTAGTGATCGACGCTCACAGTCGCGCATTGTCCATGCTGGTGGGCACCGGCCGCCGAAGCGATCGTCGGCGGCGCGGCGGCGTTTGACAGGCCGGGTTCGCTCGAATTACAGTACTGACCAGTCAGTCATTTGAAATGTGCGAACAGCGCTCGCGGTGAAGAGGCCGGCGGCGCGCAACCCGGTCTCGGAAGATGACACAGCCCATCGCGCGCTCGTCCATTGCATCGCTCGTCGTCGTCGCGGCGCTGGCCGTCGCCGCCTGTTCGCGCACCGAGCCGGCGGCCGAGCCGGTGCGTGCCGTCAAGACCATGACGATCGCCGGCGAGACGAGCGGCATGACGCTCGAATATGCGGCCGAGATCCGCGCCCGGACCGAATCGCGTCTCGGGTTTCGGATCGGCGGCAAGATCGCGCGCCGCAACGTCGATCTCGGCGACAGCGTGAAGGCGGGCCAGAGACTTGCCGAGCTCGACCCGCAGGACGCCCGCCTCGGGCAGGATGCGGCGCACGCCGCATTGGCCGCGGCGCAGGTCAACCGCGATCAGGCGAGCGCCGACCTCGAGCGCTTCCAGGGGTTGAAGGCGCAGGGGTTCATCAGCGCCGCCGACCTCGAGCGCCGCGAAGCGACGTTCAAGTCGGCGCAGTCGGCGCTCGACCAGGCGCGCGCGCAGGCCGCGCTGCAAGGCAACCAGACGGCGTATGCGAGCCTCGTCGCCGACGCCGCGGGCGTGATCACCGCCGTCGAGGCCGAGCCGGGGATGGTCGTCGCGGCCGGCACGCCGGTACTTCGGCTCGCCCACGACGGGCCGCGCGACGCGGTGTTCTCGGTGCCGGAAGACAAGGTCGCGCTGCTGCGCGCGCTGGGCGACCGCCAGGGTGCGCTCGTGGTCAGGCTCTGGAGCGGCGGCGAGCCGCTTGCGGCGACGCTGCGCGAGGTCGCGGCCGCTGCCGATCCGACGACGCGGACCTTTCTCGCGAAGGCCGATATCGGCCGTGCGCCGGTGCAGCTCGGCCAGACGGCGACCGTCGTCTTCGAACTGCCGAAGGCCGACCATACGATCCGGCTGCCGCTCTCGGCGGTGGCGCAATCGCAGGGCAGGACGGTCGTCTGGGTGCTCGACGAGAAGGCGATGACGGTCAGCCCGCAGCCGATCGTCGTCGCCGGGGCGGACGGCAACAGCGTCGTCGTCGCGAGCGGCCTGGCAGCCGGCCAGGCCGTCGTTACCGCCGGCACGCATACGCTCAACGCGGGCGAGAAGGTCAAGCGCTACGCCGACCCCGCGGCGCCGGCCGGCGGCACGGCGCGCTGACGCGGCGGGGGCCGGCATGCAATCGCCGACGCGGACCTCGCGCTTCAACATCTCGCGCTGGGCGCTCGAGCACGCGGCGCTGACGCGCTATCTGATGGTCGCCCTGCTGCTGATGGGCGCGGTGGCCTATTTCCAGCTCGGCCAGGACGAGGACCCGCCGTTCACCTTCCGGTTGATGGTGGTGCGCGCCTACTGGCCCGGCGCGAGCGCCCAGCAGATGGCCGAGCAGGTCACCGCCAAGGTCGAACGCACGCTGCAGGAGGCGCCGTACGCCGACAGGATCCGCAGCTATACCAAGCCCGGCGAGTCGGTGACGATCTTCGAGATCAAGGATTCGTCGCCGCCGGCCGAAGTGGCCGGCATCTGGTATCAGGTGCGCAAGCGCATCGGCGACATGCGCGGCACGCTGCCGGCGGGCGTCGCCGGGCCGTTCTTCAACGACGATTTCGGCGACGTCTACGGCTCGATCTACGCGCTCGCCGCGGACGGCTTTTCGCCGGAGGAACTGCGCCAGCACGCCGAGCGTGTGCGCCATGCGCTGCTGCAGGTGCCCGACGTGGCGAAGGTCGAGCTGTTCGGCGTGCAGGACGAGAAGCTCTTCGTCGAGATCTCGCAGCGGCGCAGCGCCGAGCTGGGTCTGGACCTGAACCAGGTGCTGGCGCAACTCGGCGCGCAGAACGCGGTCGAGAGCGCCGGCGTGCTCGACGCCGGCAGCGAGAACCTGCAGGTCCGCGTCGGCGGCCAGTTCACGAGCGTCGAGGCGCTGCGGGCGTTTCCGATCCGCGCCGTCAACCCGGCGACCGGCGCCGCGAGCACGCTGCGGCTCGGCGATCTGGCCGAGATTCGGCGCGAGTATGTCGATCCGCCGCAGGTCAAGGTGCGCCACCAGGGGCGCGAGGTGATCGCGGTCGGCATCTCGATGGCCAAGGGCGGCGACATCGTGCGGCTCGGCGAAGCGCTGCGCGCCGAGGTCGGCCGCATCGAACGCGATCTGCCGCACGGCATCGAGATGATGCAGATCCAGGATCAGCCGCGCGCGGTGACGTCCTCGGTGAACGAATTCGTGCGCGTGCTGATCGAGGCGGTGCTGATCGTGCTCGCCGTCAGCCTTCTCAGCCTCGGGCTGCACACGAAGCCGCTGCGCCTGGACATCTGGCCCGGGCTGGTGGTCGCGATCACGATTCCGCTCGTGCTCGCGATCACGTTCGTGACGATGTTCTATTGGGGCGTGGGCCTGCACAAGATCTCGCTCGGCTCGCTGATCGTCGCGCTCGGCCTGCTCGTCGACGACGCGATCATCGCGGTCGAGATGATGGTCAGGAAGCTCGAAGAGGGCTACGACAAGATGCGCGCCGCGACCTTCGCCTACGACGTGACGGCGATGCCGATGCTGACCGGCACGCTGATCACCGCTGCCGGCTTTCTGCCGATCGGCATGGCGAAGTCGATGACCGGCGAGTACACCTTCGCGATCTTCGCCGTGACGGCGGCGGCGCTCGTCATCTCCTGGCTGGTATCGGTCTATTTCGTGCCCTACCTCGGCGCCGCGCTGCTGCGCACGCGCAGCCGCGTCGAGGGCGAGGCGCACGAAGGCGAGCTGTTCGACACGCCGTTCTACACCCGCTTTCGCGCCACGGTGAACTGGTGCGTCGCGCATCGCTGGACGACGATCGCGGTGACGCTCGCGATCTTCCTGCTCGGCCTTGCCGGCATGGGCCGTGTGCAGCAGCAGTTCTTCCCGGACTCGAGTCGCCCCGAGATCCTGGTCGACCTGTGGCTGCCCGAAGGCGCGAGCTTCGCGGCCAACGAGGAGGTGGTGCGGCGCTTCGAGGCGAGGCTGATGAAGGAGCCCGGCGTGAATGGCGTGACGACCTGGGTCGGCGCCGGCGTGCCGCGCTTCTATCTGCCGCTGGAAAACATCTTCGCGCAGAGCAATGTCAGCCAGGCCATCGTCATGCCGGCCGGCGTCGCGCAGCGCGAGCACTTGCGCAAGCGCCTGCCGGCGCTGCTGGCGGAGGAGTTTCCCGAGGTCCGCAGCCGCGTCAAACTGCTGCCGAACGGGCCGCCGGTCGCCTATCCGGTGCAGTTCCGCGTCGTCGGCGTCGACGCCGCCGAGGTGCGCGTCTGGGCCGACCGCGCCAAGGCGCTGATGCGCGCCAACCCGAAGATGCGCGGCGTGAACGACAACTGGAACGAATCGGTCAAGGTCCTGCGGCTGGACGTCGACCAGGACAAGGCACGCGCGCTCGGCGTGACGAGCCAGGGCCTGGCGCAGGCCTCGCGAACGGTGCTGTCGGGCACGCCGGTCGGCCAGTACCGCGACGGCGACCGGCTGATCGACATCGTGCTGCGCCAGCCGCTCGCCGAGCGCGACGCGATCACCGATATCGCGAACGCCTATCTGCCCACCGCCAGCGGCAAGGCGATCCCGATCACCCAGATCGCGAAGGTCGATTTCGGCTGGGAGCCGGGCGTGATGTGGCGCGAGGGCCGCAACTACGCCGTCACGGTGCAGGGCGACGTGGTCGAAGGCCAGCAGGGGCCGACCGTCAGCAGCGAACTGCTGCCGGCGATGCGGCAGCTCGAGCAGCAGATGCCGGCCGGCTATCGCATCGAACTGGCCGGCGCCGCCGAGCAAAGCAGCAAGGGCACCGGCTCGATCGCCGCCGGCGTGCCGTTGATGCTGTTCATCATCTTCACGCTCCTGATGCTGCAGTTGCAGAGCTTCAGCCGCGCGATGCTCGTCTTTCTCACCGGGCCGCTGGGCATCGCCGGCGCGGCGGCGGCGCTGCTGCTGCTGGATCGACCGTTCGGCTTCGTCGCGCTGCTCGGCGTGATCGCGCTGATGGGCATGGTGATGCGCAATTCGGTGATCCTGATCGACCAGATCGAGCAGGACCGCGCGCGCGGCCTGCCGGCCTGGACGGCGATCGTCGAGTCGGCCGTGCGCCGGCTGCGGCCGATCGCGCTGACCGCCGCGGCGGCGGTGCTGGCGATGATTCCGCTGTCGCGCAGCGTCTTCTGGGGGCCGATGGCGGTGTCCATCATGGGCGGGCTGATCCTCGCGACGGTGCTCACGCTGCTCGCGCTGCCGGCGATGTACGCGGCGTGGTTTCGCGTCGCACCGCCCGGGCAGGAGCCTTCGGTGGCGAGCGGCTAAAATCCCGCGTTTATCAAAACGGCCCAAAGCAAACAGAAGGGGGTTGCGAAGCAGCCCCGCTCCCCTGTCCGCCGAAGGCACCCCAGCGCGGGTGGCGAAATTGGTAGACGCACCAGGTTTAGGTCCTGACGCCAGCGATGGTGTGGGGGTTCGAGTCCCCCCCCGCGCACCAGCAACGAATCTTGAATGATCCCCGAACATCATGGCCGTGAACGTTGAAAACCTCGAGAAGCTCGAACGCCGCATCACGCTGACGCTGCCCGCCAGCGCGATCAAGCAGGAAGTCGAATCGCGCCTGCGCAAGCTTGCGCGCACCGTGAAGGCTGCCGGCTTTCGCCCCGGCAAGGTGCCGATGAGCGTCGTGACGCAGCGCTACGGCTATTCGGTGCACTACGAGGTGATGAACGACAAGGTCGGCCGCGCCTTCGCCGACGCGACGAACGAGGCGAACCTGCGCGTCGCCGGCGCGCCGCGCATCTCCGAGAAGGAGGGCGCGGCCGAGGGCGAACTCGCGTTCGACGCGACCTTCGAGGTCTACCCCGAGGTCAAGCTCGGCGATCTGTCGGCGGCCGAGGTCGAGCGCGTGTCGACCGAGGTCACCGAGGCGGCGATCGACAAGACGCTCGACATCCTGCGCAAGCAGCGCCGCAGCTTCGCGCTGCGCCCGCAGGCGGAAGCGGCGGCCGACGGCGACCGCGTGACGATCGACTTCGAAGGCAAGATCGACGGCGAGCCGTTCGAGGGCAACAAGGCCGAGGCGTTCCAGTTCGTCGTCGGTGAAGGCCAGATGCTCGCCGCGTTCGAGGACGCGGTGCGCGGCATGAAGGTCGGCGACTCGAAGACCTTCCCGCTGCAGTTCCCGGCCGACTACCAGGGCAAGGACGTGGCCGGCAAGGAAGCCGACTTCATGGTCACCTTGAAGAAGGTCGAGGCGCAGCACCTGCCCGAGGTGAACGAGGCGCTCGCCAAGGCGCTCGGCATCAAGGAAGGCACGGTCGACGCGCTGCGCGCCGACATCCGGCGCAATCTCGAGCGCGAAGTGAAGTTTCGAGTTCTCGCACGCAACAAGGGCGCGGTGATGGATGCGCTCGTCAAGGCCGCGGAACTCGACGTGCCGACCACCCTCGTCAGCGGCGAGACCGAGCGCATGATCGAGGCGGCGCGCGAGGATTTGAAGAAGCGCGGCGTGAAGGACGCCGACAAGGCGCCGATCCCGGCCGAGATTTTCAAGCCGCAGGCCGAGCGCCGCGTGCGCCTGGGTCTGGTCGTCGCCGAACTCGTGCGCGCGAACAGCCTGCAGGCGAAGGCGGAACAGATGCAGGCGCACATCGAAGAGATGGCGCAGAGCTACGAGAAGCCGTCCGAGGTCGTGCGCTGGTACCTCGGCGATCGCCAGCGCATGGCCGAGGTCGAGGCCGTCGTCGTCGAGAACAACGTGACGCAGTACGTGCTCGAGCGGGCCAAGGTCATCGACAAGACGCTCGCGTTCGACGAACTGATGCAGTCCTGAACCCGGGCCGGTGCATGCCTGCGCGACGGCCGCGGGGCGCTTCGAGCACGGACATAATCAGCGTCAGCCCGACGCAACACCTTCGCAAGGAAATTTCATGAGCGCGCTGCAAACCCAAGGCCTCGGCCTCGTGCCGATGGTCATCGAGCAGTCGGGGCGCGGCGAACGCGCCTACGACATCTACAGCCGCCTGCTGCGCGAGCGGGTGATCTTCCTCGTCGGCCCGGTCAACGACCAGACGGCCGCTGTCGTCGTCGCGCAATTGCTGTTTCTCGAAAGCGAGAACCCCGACAAGGACATTCACTTCTACATCAACTCGCCCGGCGGTTCGGTCAGCGCCGGCATGTCGATCTTCGACACGATGCAGTTCGTCAAGCCCGACGTCTCGACGATGTGCATCGGCATGGCGGCGAGCATGGGCGCTTTCCTGATGGCCGCCGGCGCGAAGGGCAAGCGCTTTGCGCTGCCGAATTCGCGCATCATGATTCACCAGCCTTCCGGCGGTGCGCAGGGGCAGGCGACCGATATCGAGATTCAGGCGCGCGAGATCCTGAAGCTGCGCGAAAGTCTGAACATCATCCTGGCCGAGCGCACCGGCCAGAAGCTGGAGAAGATCCGCCTCGATTCCGAGCGTGACTTCTTCATGTCGGCCGAGGAAGCCAAGGCCTACGGCCTGATCGACCAGGTGGTTGCCAAGCGGGCCGGCGCGGAGCCGGACAAGGCCTGATCGGCGCGCCGCCCGCGCCTGCCCAGCGGCGGCGCGGTGCGCGCGCGTTGCGCCGAACTGCGGGGTGAAGCGATCCCACTCGCCGGCCTCGGAAGTGCCGCTTTGCACTATGATGGCCTGACGATTCCAACCCGGGTCCACAGACATGGCCGAAAAGAAGGGCTCCTCGAGCGAGAAGGTGCTGTACTGCTCGTTCTGCGGCAAGAGCCAGCACGAGGTGAAGAAGCTGATCGCCGGCCCGTCGGTATTCATCTGCGACGAGTGCATCGAGCTTTGCAACGACATCATCCGCGATGAAGTGCCGGCCGAAGGCACGCCGCAGCGCGCGCCCAAGTCCGACCTGCCGGTGCCCAGCGAGATCAAGGCGAGCCTGGACCAGTACGTGATCGGCCAGGAGTCGGCCAAGCGCATCCTCTCGGTCGCCGTCTACAACCACTACAAGCGACTCAAGCACATCAACGAGACGAAGGACGAGATCGAGCTGTCCAAGAGCAACATCATGCTGATCGGCCCGACCGGATCGGGCAAGACGCTCTTGGCGCAGACGCTCGCCCGCCTGCTCAACGTGCCGTTCGTGATCGCCGACGCGACGACGCTGACCGAGGCCGGCTACGTCGGCGAGGACGTCGAGAACATCATCCAGAAGCTGCTGCAGAACTGCAACTACGACGTCGAGCGCGCCCAGCGCGGCATCGTCTATATCGACGAGATCGACAAGATCAGCCGCAAGTCGGACAACCCGTCGATCACGCGCGACGTGTCGGGCGAGGGCGTGCAGCAGGCGCTCCTGAAGCTCGTCGAGGGCACGATGGCGAGCGTGCCGCCGCAGGGCGGGCGCAAGCACCCGAACCAGGACTTTCTGCAGATCGATACGACCAACATCCTCTTCATCTGCGGCGGTGCGTTCGACGGCCTCGAGAAGGTGATCCAGAACCGCTCCGAGAAGTCGGGCATCGGCTTCGGCGCGGCCGTCCGCAGCAAGAGCGACAAGAAGGTCTCCGAGGTATTCCGCGAGGTGCTGCCCGAGGACATCATCAAGTTCGGCCTGATCCCGGAACTCGTCGGCCGCCTGCCGGTGGTGGCGACCTTGGGCGAGTTGAGCGAGGACGCGCTGGTGCGCATCCTCACCGAACCGAAGAACGCGCTCGTCAAGCAATATCACAAGCTGTTCGCGATGGACGAGGTGGAGCTCGAGATCCGCCCCTCGGCGCTGCAGGCGATCGCGCGCAAGGCGCTCGCCCGCAAGACCGGCGCACGCGGCCTGCGCTCGATCATGGAGCAGGCGCTGATCGACACCATGTTCGAGCTGCCGACGCTCGAAGGCGTCGCCAAGGTCGTGCTCGACGAGCACACGATAGACGACGGCGCCAAGCCCCTGCTCGTCTATCGCGAGCAAAAGGCGAGTGCCTAGCAGACACAGAAGAACAAGAAGGGCCTTCGCAACGAAGGCTCGAGCGACCCGGCATCAGACCGCGGTCGCCCGATGACCGGCCCCCGCGCTCCCCGCCGCGAAGCGACCCGCGGGTTCTTGCAAAACGCATCCCGGACCCCAGATGGCTCCGAGAAAGAGAGGTAAGCAATGTCCGGACATCCCATCCTTCCCGCCGAGAAAATCACGCTCGCGCTGCTGCCGCTGCGCGACGTGGTCGTCTTCCCGCACATGGTGATCCCGCTGTTCGTCGGCCGCCCGAAGTCGATCAAGGCGCTCGAGGCCGCGATGGAGGCAGGCCGCCAGATCATGCTCGTCGCGCAGCGCGCCGCCGGCAAGGACGAACCCAAGCCCGACGACATGTTCGAAGTCGGCTGCGTCTCGAGCATCCTGCAGATGTTGAAGCTCCCCGACGGCACCGTGAAGGTGCTGGTCGAAGGCGTGCAGCGCGCGAATACGCTCTCGATCTCGGACAACGGCGAGCACTTCGTCGCCGACGTCGTCCCGGTGCTGCCCGAGGCCGACCCGAAGGCCGAAGTCGAGGCGCTGCGCCGCGCCGTGACGCAGCAGTTCGACGCCTATGTGAAGCTCAACAAGAAGATCCCGCCCGAGATCCTGACCTCGATCGCCGGCATCGACGACGCCGGGCGCCTGGCCGATACGATCGCCGCGCACCTGCCGCTCAAGCTCGAAGCCAAGCAGTCGGTGCTCGACCTGTTTTCGATCGACAAGCGGCTCGAGAAGCTGCTCGAACTGCTCGAGCACGAGGTCGACATCCTGCAGGTGGAGAAGCGCATCCGCGGCCGCGTCAAGCGCCAGATGGAGAAGAGCCAGCGCGAGTACTACCTGAACGAACAGGTCAAGGCGATCCAGAAGGAGCTCGGCGACGGCGAGGAGGGCGCCGACCTCGAGGAGCTCGAGAAGAAGATCGTCGCCGCGCGCATGCCCAAGGATGCGCGCAAGAAGGTCGATGGCGAGTTGAAGAAGCTCAAGCTGATGTCGCCGATGTCGGCCGAGGCGACCGTCGTGCGCAACTACATCGACACCCTGATCAACCTGCCGTGGAGCAAGAAGACCAAGATCAAGCACGACCTGTCGAACGCGGCGACCGTGCTCGACGAGGATCACTACGGCCTCGAGAAGGTGAAGGACCGCATCCTCGAATACCTCGCGGTGCAGCAGCGCGTCGACAAGGTGAAGGCGCCGATCCTGTGCCTGGTCGGTGCGCCGGGCGTCGGCAAGACCTCGCTCGGCCAGAGCGTGGCGCGCGCGACGGGCCGCAAGTTCGTCCGCATGGCGCTCGGCGGCGTGCGCGACGAGGCCGAAATCCGCGGCCACCGCCGCACCTACATCGGCTCGATGCCGGGCAAGGTGCTGCAGAGCCTGACCAAGGTCGGGACGAGGAATCCGCTATTCCTGCTCGACGAGATCGACAAGCTCGGCATGGACTTTCGGGGCGACCCATCGAGCGCGCTGCTCGAAGTGCTCGACCCCGAGCAGAACCACACCTTCAGCGACCACTATGTCGAGGTCGACTTCGACCTGTCGGACGTGATGTTCATCGCGACCTCCAACTCGATGAATATCCCGCCGGCGCTGCTCGATCGGATGGAAGTGATACGCCTCGCCGGCTATACCGAGGACGAGAAGCTCAACATCGCGCAGCGCTATCTGCTGCCCAAGCAGCGCAAGAACAACGGCGTGAAGGACAGCGAGCTCGAGGTCACCGAAGGCGGCATCCGCGGCATCATCCGCTACTACACGCGCGAGGCGGGCGTGCGCTCGCTCGAGCGCGAGATCAGCAAGATCTGCCGCAAGGTCGTCAAGGGCGTGCAGCTCGCGACCTACACCGAGAAGGTCGTCGTCACCGAGGACAACCTGAACGACTTCCTGGGCGTGCGCAAGTTCGACTTCGGCCGCGTCGAGAAGGAAAACCAGGTCGGACAGGTCGTCGGCCTGGCGTGGACCGAGGTCGGCGGCGATCTGCTGACGATCGAGGCGGCGGTGATGCCCGGCAAGGGCAACATCATCCGCACCGGCCAGCTCGGCGACGTGATGAAGGAGTCGGTCGAGGCGGCGCGCTCGGTGGTGCGCAGCCGCGCGCGGCGCCTCGGCATCAAGGACGAGATGTTCGAGAAGCGCGACATCCACATCCACGTGCCCGACGGCGCGACGCCCAAGGACGGGCCGAGCGCGGGCGCGGCGATGACGCTCGCCTTCGTCTCGGCGCTGACCGGCATCCCGGTGAAGGCCGAAGTCGCGATGACGGGCGAGATCACGCTGCGCGGCGAAGTCACCGCGATCGGCGGCCTGAAGGAAAAGCTGCTCGCGGCGCACCGCGGCGGCATCAAGACGGTGCTGATCCCGGAAGAGAACGCGAAGGACCTGCAGGAAATTCCGGCCAACGTGAAGAACCAGCTCGAGATCGTGCCGGTGAAGTGGATCGATCAGGTGCTCGAACTCGCGCTCGACTCGGTGCCCAAGCCTCTGCCGGACGACGAACTGCCGAAGGTCGATGCGAAGCCCGAGGCGGGCGGCGCGGCGATCGGCGGCGCCGAGGCGCTGCCGCATTGATCGGTGGCCGTGCGCCGCACCGCCTCGGCGGTGCGGCCGCGGTCTGCGGCTATAATGCACAGCTCGATTGGATCGCTGTCACGGCTTCGGTCCAAGCGATGCGGGAGTAGCTCAGTTGGTAGAGCGCAACCTTGCCAAGGTTGAGGTCGCGAGTTCGAGACTCGTCTCCCGCTCCAGATTCTCGAGAAGGGAAGCCCAGGCTTCCCTTTTTCATGCGAGGGCCGCATGCCAAAATGCGGCCGCACGGCGCGATAGCAAAGCGGTTATGCACCGGATTGCAAATCCGTAGAGGCCGGTTCGACTCCGGCTCGCGCCTCCATCGATGAAAGCGGCCCCTTCGCGGGGTCGTTTTCGTTTCGGGGCGGCGCCGAGCAGCGGCTCCTGCGTCGGGCTGCGTCGGGAGTTGGTGGGCAGGGCTTGCATAAACAACTGTATGAAAATACAGTAGTCAAATGGACGCCCTGCCCGCTGTCGTTTCAGCTTCCACCGCAGCCGCGACGCGGGAGGCGCCGCCGCGCGCCGATCTCGATGCGCTGCATCCGGCGCTGTGGCGTGCGCACCGGCTTGGGGTTGGCGCGGGGCGGGCGCTGGCGAGCGGCTTTGCCGTGCTCGACGCACAGCTGCCCGGCGGCGGCTGGCCGCGCCGGGTGCTGACGGAGCTGCTGCTCGCGCATCCCGGCGTCGGCGAGATGCGCCTGCTCGCGCCCAGCCTGGCCGCAACGCTGCGCACAGGGCGGCTCGTGATGCTGTTCGACCCGCCGGCCACGCTGTCGGCGTGGGCGCTGGCGCAACTCGGGCTGGATGCCGGGCAGATGCTGGTTGTCGATGGCCGCGGCGCGTTTGCCGGCGAGGCCGGGAGTCATGCCCGGCATTCGGGCGACAGCCTGTGGGCGATCGAGCAGGCCTCGAGAAGCGGCCATGTCGGCGCGCTCATCGCCTGGCTGCCGCCGCGATTGCCTGTCGAGCGGCTGCGCCGGCTGCAGCTTGCGGCGCAGGCGCACGACGGGCCGGCCTTCATGCTGCGCGAGATCGCCGCGCGCGGGCAGCCGAGCGCCGCGCCGCTGCGCATCGCCCTCGAGCCGGCGGGGGCCGACCGGCTCGCGCTGCATCTGTTCAAACGCCGCGGCCCGCCGCTCGCGGCGCCGCTGCAACTGGTGCTGCCGCCGGTGCTGTCGGCGGCCGCGCAACGCAAGGCCCGGGCGCGCGCGGCGGCAGGGCATGCATCGAGGGACGAGCCGTTGCGCGCTGCGGCCTTCGTCGATCTGGCGGCAAGCCCGACCCCGTCGGGCGACGCCGGTTCCGAGGCGGCGGATGGCGCCTCGCGCGGTGCGTGAATGAAGACCGTGCGCCCGCGCCATGCTCTGGATCGCCCTGCACCTGCCGCTGCTGTCGCTCGAGTCGTTCGCCGCGACGCTGCCGCCCGAATTGCGCCGCATGCCGCTTGCGCTCGTGCAGGCGCAGCGCATCGTCACGCATGCCAATGCGGGGGCGCGCGCGCTCGGCGTCAGGCCCGGGCAGCGGCGCAATACGGCGCTCGGCCTCGCGCCGCAACTCGTCAGCGCGGCGGCCGACCCGCTGCGCGATGCGCGCGCGCTGCAAGGCGTGCTGCACGCCTGCCTCGCATTCACGCCGGCGGTGAGCGCGTTGCCGCCCGACGGCGCGCTGCTCGAAGTGGATGCCAGCCTGCGCCTCTTCGGCGGCCTCGACAAGCTCGTCTCGCGCCTGCGCGAGACCTTGCAGCCACTCGGGCACCGGGTGCAGCTCGCGAGCGCCCCCACGGCGCTCGGCGCGGGCCTGCTGGCGCGCTGCGGCCCGGCAGCGACGCACTGCGCCGATCTGCCCGCACTGCACGCGGCGCTCGACGCGCTGCCGGCGCAGGGGCTCGATGCGGCCCGCGGCCAGGCCGATGCGCTGCAGGGCATGGGCCTTTCCAGGCTCGCCGATCTGCGCCGCCTGCCGCGCGCCGGCCTGGCGCGGCGCTTCGGCGCGGCGCTGCTGGGCGAGATCGACCGCGCCTACGGCGAGCGCCCCGACCCGCGCGAGCGGGTCGTGCCCGCGCCCGCGTTCGACAGCCGGATCGAGCTCTTCGCCCGCGCCGATACGAGCGCGCAACTGCTGCACGGCGCCGGGCTGCTGCTTGCGCGGCTCGTCGCCTGGCTGTCGGCGCAGCACGCCTTCGCGCGCCGCTTCGCGCTCGATCTGCAGCACGAGGCGCGCCGCCAGCGCGACGATCGCGCTGCCCCGGCCGCGACCCGGATCGAGATTGCGCTCGCCGCGCCGTCGCGCGACGGCGGGCATCTGCAGCTGCTGCTTCGCGAGCGGCTCGACCGCACCGGGCTTGCCGCGCCGGTGCTCGATCTGGCCCTGCATTGCGACGATATCGTGCGCGCGCCGCCGCCCAACGGCGAGCTGTTCCCGAGCGCGCAGGGCGAGCGCGAGGGCCTGACGCGCCTCGTCGAACGCCTGCAGGCGCGCCTGGGCCGGCCGCGGGTGCGGCGCCTCGTGCGCGTGCAGGATCACCGGCCCGAACGCGCCAGCGCGTCGCACGCGGTCGACGCCGCCGCACTCCACGCCCGGCCCGCCGCGCAGCGCGCAGTGCCGGCGCTGCGCGGCGATCTCATCACGCGCCCGATCTGGCTCGTCGAGCCGGCGCAGCCGCTCGCCGAGCGGCGTGACCAACCGCTGCTCGACGGTGCGCCGCTGCAACTGCTGAGCGGCCCCGAGCGCATCGAGGCCGGCTGGTGGGACGAGTACGGCACCGCCGCGCGCGACTATTTCATCGCCCAGGCGGCCGATGCCTCGCTCGTCTGGATCTACCGCCTGCGTCTGCCGAGCCTGGATGCGGCGCAGGGCTGGTATCTGCACGGCCGGTTCGCGTGAGCGGGGCGCGCCGGCAGCCAAGCGGCCGGCGTCCGGCCGTGGCCACCCGCTACGGCTTGGGCGCCGCCGGCTGCCAGGGCTGGGTGCGCCAGACCCAGGTATTGGCGGCGCATTCGCCCGGTGTCTGAATCGTCGGCACGATGCGGTTGCGATGATCGTAGCAACCGGGGCCGACGAAACCCTCCTGCGGCGGCGCGCCGCATGCGGCCAGCAGCGCCGCTCCCGCCATCGCCGCGAACGTCGCGGCGCGCAGCCCGAGCCGCAGGCGTCTCATTCGTCGACCTCGCGCCAGGTCCAGAACCGGCGCTCGCACTCGCCCTGGGTCACGATGGTGGCGGCGTAGCGGCCGCGGGCGTCGTAGCACGCGAAACGCGCGCGCTCGGAGCGCGCCTGCGGCGTTTCGCAGCCGGCGAGAAAGAGGACGGCAATCAGCACGGATGTCAGGGCGAGTCTCAAGGCGTCGGCAGCAAACGGTTCGCGGCGGTGCGCAACGCGCGCAGTCTAGACCAAGGCGCGGCGCCTTCCGCATGGGCACAATCGGCGGGTGATCGACAACGAGACCGCGAACGTCGAATCGCCGCGCATGCGGTATGCCGGCAAGGGCCTGCTGTCGCTCGCCCTGCTCGATGCGCGCAATCACACGCTGCGCTGGATCGATGCGCTCGAAGGGGCGCCGCAGGCGAACGAAGAGAGCGTGCCGCAGGATGCGCAGACCGATCCGCCGCGCTGGATGCTCGGCCACGTCGGCTGGTTCCAGGAGCGCTGGATCGCGCGCAACGTGCAGCGCGCGCGCGGCACGGCGTGCGATCCGACGCAGCCGCGGCTGGCGTCGATCGAGGCGCAGGCCGATGCCTGGTTCGATGTCGCGCAGGCCGGTGCAGGCGATCGATGGCGGCTCGAACTGCCGGCGACGCAGGACCTGAAGCACTACCTCGCCGATACGCTCGAGACGACGCTCGAACTGCTCGAATCGGCCGACGAGTCGGACGCCGCGCTCTACTTCTATCGCCTCGCGCTCTTTCACGAGGACATGCACTGCGAGGCCGCGGCCCGCGCGGCGCAGACGCTGGGCATCGATGCCGCAGCGCTGCGGCTGCCGCAAGGCGGCGTCGAGCGGCCGCCGCTCGTGCTGCCGGCGACGCAGCACGCCTTCGGGTCGCAGCCGGGGGGCTTCGTCTTCGACAACGAGAAGTGGGCGCACGACGTGGCGGTGCCCGAATTCGAGATCGACGCCCGGGCGGTGAGCTTCGCGCAGTTCGCCGAGTTCGTCGCCGACGGCGGCTACGACGATCCGCGCTGGTGGACGCCCGACGCCTGGGACTGGGTGCAGCGCAGCGGGCGGCGCTGCCCGCGCCACGTCGAGCAGATGCGCCACGGCGTGCTCGCGCAGCGCTTCGGCAGGCTCACCCGCGTGCCGCCGGCGCAGCCGGTGATGCACGTCAGCTGGTACGAGGCCGCCGCCTGGTGCCGCTGGGCCGGCCGCCGGTTGCCGACCGAGGTCGAGTGGGAATGCGCCGCCGTCGCCGGCGCCTCGATGGGCTTTGCCTGGGGCGAGGTGTGGGAGTGGACGGCGAGCACCTTGCGGCCCCATCCGGGCTTCGCCGCCGACCCGTGGCGCGACTATTCGCAGCCCTTCTTCGGCCGCCACAAGGTGCTGCGCGGGGCCTCGTTCGCGACCCGGCTGCGGCTGCGCAGCGCGCGCTTTCGCAATTTCGCGCCGCCCGAGACGGACGATCTGTTCTGCGGCTTTCGAAGCTGCGCGCTCTGATTTCGCGTTGCGGCTCCGGCTCGCGTTGCGAGCACCGCGCTGCGCCGGGCGCTGTGCCTACGGCCGCCGCTACGCGTCGTGCTTGTGTCTTCGGCCGCCGCTGCGCGGCTTGACTTCGCGGCGCGAAGTCAGCCTGCGACGCAAGCACGCCGCTACGCTTCGTGCTTGTGTCTTCGGCCGCCGCTGCGCGGCTTGACTTCGCGGCGCGAAGTCAGCCTGCGACGCAAGCACGCCGCTACGCTTCGTGCTTGTCGAGCTCCGACGTGAAGGCGTCGGCGTAGAACTCCTCGGCCGGCAGCTTGCAGCGGGAGACGAAGTCACGCTCGGCGGCAGCAACCATCGCCGGCGTGCCGCAGGCGTAGACCTGATGCGCCGACAGGTCCGGCAGGTCCGACATCACCGCGGTGTGGACGAAGCCGGTGCGTCCCGTCCAGCCGTCTTCGGGCGTCGCTTCGGAGAGCACCGGCACATAGCGCAGCCAAGGCAGTTCGGCCGCCGCCTGCAGCGCCCAGTCGTGCAGGTAGAGGTCGGCGCGCCTGCGGCAGCCCCAGTAGAGGACGGCGCTGCGTTCGCTGCCGATGAAGCGCAACTGATCGATGATCGCCTTGATCGGCGCGAAGCCGGTGCCCGAGGCCAGCAGCACGATGGGCTTGGCCGAATCCTCGCGCAGGAAGAAGCTGCCGAACGGGCCTTCGATGCGCAGGATGTCGCGCGCCGCCATCCTGGTGAAGACATGGTCGGTGAAGCGCCCACCCGGCATGTGGCGGATGTGCAGTTCGGCGCCGGGTGCGGCGCTCTGCGTATGCGGCGCGTTGGCCATCGAATAGCTGCGCCGCATGCTGCCTTCCAGGATGAATTCGATGTATTGGCCGGCGCGGTAGCGAAACGCCTCGTTGGCCGGCAACTGCAGCTTGACGATCGCAACGTCGGCGGCCGCCTTCGAGATGCTCGTCACCCGGCACGGCATCTTGCGCGGCGGATAGTCGCCCGCGCCGACGACGGTGCGGGCCTCGATCTCGAGGTCGCCGAGCGCCTTTGCCTTGCAGGTGAGCGTATAGCCGCAGGCCTCTTCCTCGATGCTCAACGCCTTGTGCTGGTGCTCGCCGAGCAGCACCTGGCCGCCGAGCAGGCGCGACTTGCACGAACCGCAGGCGCCGTCGCGGCAGCCGTAGGGCAGGCCGATGCCCTGGCGGATCGCGGCGGCGAGCACCGTTTCATCGGGCTCGACCTCGAAGTCGATGCCGCTCGGCCGCAAGGTGACCGTGTAGCTCATAAAGTCGTGCGCGTCGGGCTTAAGCTTGGAGGGATGCGCGATTTTGCCTGCTGCCCGCCGCCGTTCATTCGATGAGCCTCGCGCCTGTGGGTCGATCGGGCCGATTGCGCCGGCCGCGCCTCTTGATCATCGGCTGCGGCGATATCGGGATGCGCGTCGTGCGCCTGCTGCGCGGGCGCTTTCGGCTGCTCGCGCTCTCGACGAGCGCGGCGCGCGCCGCCGAACTTCGCGCGCAGGGCGTCGTGCCGCTGATCGGCGACCTGGACGAGCCCGCGACGCTCGCGCGCCTGGCCGGGCTCGCGGATGCGGTGCTGCACCTGGCGCCGCCCGCGCCGCGCGGCGCCGCCGACACCCGTACCGCGCATCTGCTGCACGCGCTCGCACGCGGCGGCCGGGTGCGCTGCCTCGTCTATGTCGGCACGAGCGGCGTCTATGGCGACGCGCGCGGCGCGCGATTCGACGAGACGCGCACGCCGCGCCCGGCGACCGATCGCGCACGGCGCCGCGCCGACGCCGAGCAGCGCCTGCGCTGGTTCGGGCGCGCCTGCGGCGCGCGCGTCGCGCTGCTGCGCGTTCCGGGCATCTACGCCAAGGGCCGCGCCGGCGGCGATCCGCGCGAACGCCTCGCGCGCGGCACGCCGGTGCTCGACGCGGCCGACGATGTCCATACCAACCACATCCACGCCGACGATCTGGCGCGCGCCTGCATCGCCGCGCTGCACCGCGCGTTGCCGCAACGCGCGGTGCATGTCTGCGACGACAGCGAAATGCGCATGGGCGACTATTTCGACCTTGCCGCCGACCTGTGCGGCATGCCGCGCCCGCGCCGCATCCCGCGCGAGCAGGCGCGGCGCGAACTCTCTGCGCTGCAGTTGTCGTTTCTGGGCGAGTCGCGCCGTCTCGACAACCGGCGCATGAAGCGCGAGCTGCGCCTTGCGCTGCGCTACCCGACGGTGCGCGAGGGCATGGCTTAGCGCCTGCCGAACGGCGGCTGGCCGCGCCAGTAGCGGATCATCAGATAGCCGCCCAGCATGCCGCCGAGGTGCGCGAAATGCGCCACGCCCTGCTGGGTGCCGGTCACGCCGAAGAACAGTTCGAGCCCGCCGAAGACGATGACGAAGGTCTTCGCCTTCATCGGAATCGGCGGGAAGATCAGCATGATCGTGCGGTTCGGGAACATCATGCCGAAGGCGAGCAGCAGGCCGAAGAGCGCGCCCGACGCGCCGACCGTCGGATACGGTGAACCGAGGATCATCGTCACGATCAGTTGCATGCCGGCTGCGGCCAAGAGGCTCGCGAAGTAGAACTGAAGGTAGCGCTTGCCGCCCCAGACGCGCTCGAGCTCGGAGCCGAACATCCACAGGCCGAACATGTTGAAGAAGATGTGCGTCAGGCTGCCGTGCATGAAGGCATAGGTGACGACCTGCCACGGCAGGAAGCCGCCGCCGATCGGCCACAGCGCGAACATGCGGCCGAACCACGGCCCCAGAAAATAGTCGATGCAGAAGACGGCGACGTTGATGAGCAGCAGCGCCTGGGTCACGGGGGGCATAGCGGGCATGCGTGGCTTCCTGATTTGCGGGTGCAGTGCAATGCGGTCGGATTCTCGGCGGCAGGGTCCGGCGGGGATGGCATGATCGCCGTGGCGGGCGTGCGGCCCGAAGCGCGAGCAGCGCGGCTGCACTCCCGTACGTCGAGCATCGCAGCGCGTCGAGCGGCGCGCGCAGCGGAGGCGTGGACTGCGTGGTGCCTCGGGTCGGAATCGAACCGACACTCCTCTCGGAACGGGATTTTGAGTCCCGCGCGTCTACCAATTCCGCCACCGAGGCTCGATGTGCGATGCGAGCGCGGAATTATGGCACGCGACCTGTGCCGCGCCGACGGGCCTGAGACAATGGCTGCGCAGGAGGATGCCAGATGCAGTACAGGACGATCGAGGATGTGATCGGCGAGACGCCGCTCGTCAGGCTGGTGCGCATCCCGGGCGCCGAAAACGACAGGCGCGGCAACGTCATCCTCGGCAAGCTCGAGGGCAACAACCCCGCCGGCTCGGTGAAGGATCGGCCGGCGATCGCCATGATCCGCTATGCCGAGGAGCGCGGCGAGATCAAGCCCGGCGATACCTTGATCGAGGCGACCTCGGGCAACACCGGCATCGCGCTGGCGATGGCGGCGGCGATCCGCGGCTATCGCATGCTGCTCGTCATGCCCGAGGACTCGTCGGCCGAGCGCGCGCAGGCGATGAAGGCCTACGGCGCCGAACTGCTGCTCACGCCGCGCTCGGGCGGCATGGAGTACGCGCGTGACCTCGCGCTGCAGATGCAAGGCGAAGGCAAGGGCCGCGTCCTCGACCAGTTCGCCAACGAAGACAACCCGCGCGCGCATTTCGAGGCGACCGGCCCCGAGATCTGGCGCGATACCAAGGGCCGCGTGACGCATTTCGTCAGCGCGATGGGAACGACCGGCACCATCAACGGCGTATCGCGCTTCCTCAAGTCGAAGAAGGAAGGGCTGCGCGTGATCGGCGCGCAGCCTGCGGAGGGCTCGCGCATTCCGGGCATCCGCAAGTGGCCCGAGGCCTACATGCCGAAGATCTACGACCCGTCCTGCGTCGACGAGACGATCAGCGTGACGCAGGCCGATGCCGAGGACATGGCGCGCCGCCTCGCGCGCGAGGAGGGCATCTTCGGCGGCATCTCGGCCGCCGGCGCGTGCTGGGTCGCGCTGCAGGTCGCCAAGCAGGTCGAGCGCGCGACGATCGTCTTCGTCGTCTGCGACCGCGGCGACCGCTATCTGTCCACCGGCGTCTTTCCGGCCTGACGATGTCGATGCAGTACGAGTTCCGCTTCTGCCCGCATTGCGCCGCCGCGCTGCGCCCGATCGAAGCCGTCGAGGACGGCGGCCCGAAGACGCGGCTGCGCTGCGCGGCGTGCGGCTATACGCACTGGAACAATCCGACGCCCGTGCTCGCGGCGGTGATCGAGCTCGCCGATCGCGACGGGCAGCTGCTGCTGGCGCGCAACGCCGCGTGGTCCGGCAGATTCTTCGGCCTCGTCACCGGTTTCATGGAGGCCGGCGAATCGCCGCAGCAGGGTATCGCGCGCGAAGTCGCGGAAGAGACCTCGCTCGAAGTGGATGCGCTGTCGCTGATCGGCGTCTATGACTTCCAGCGCATGAACCAGGTGCTCATCGCCTACCACGCGCGGGCGCGCGGCGAGGTCGTGCTCTCGCCGGAACTCGCCGAATACCGGCTGTTCCGGCCCGAAGCGGTGCGCTGCTGGCGCGCCGGCACGGGCTACGCGCTCGCCGACTGGCTGCGCGGCCGAGGCTTCGAACCCCAGTGGATCGAGCGGCCGGCGGTGAAGCAGGCCGACGAAAGCGCGCAAACCTAAAATCGCGTCAACGGCAAGGAATCAGCATCCATGGACGTCAACAAGAAGCTCGACACCCGCGGCCTGAACTGCCCGCTGCCCATCCTGAAGGCCAAGAAGGCGCTCTCCGAGATGCAGAGCGGCGAATTGCTCGAGGTCGTCTCGACCGACCCTGGCTCGATGCGCGACTTTCAGGCGTTTGCGCGCCAGACCGGCAACGAACTCGTCGAACAGAGCAACGCCGGCCAGGATTTCGTGCACGTGCTGCGGCGCCGCTGACACGCACCGGTTCGCGCCATGGGTGCCAAGGCGCGGCCCCGCTGCCGCGCCGCACGTCAGATCTCGAGGCCCTCGAGGAACTCTCGGAAGCCCGGCCCGAGTTCCGGGTGCTCGAGCGCCAGCTCGACATTCGCCTTCAGAAAGCCTTCCTTGCTGCCGCAGTCGTAGCGCTTGCCGTCGTAGCGGTAGGCGAAGACCTTCTCGCGCCGCAGCAGGCCGGAGATGCCGTCCGTCAACTGGATCTCGCCGCCGACGCCGCGCGGCTGCGATGCGATCTCGTGGAAGACGCCCGGCGTCAGGATGTAGCGCCCGGCGACGCCGAGCCGCGAAGGGGCGTCCTCGGGGGCCGGCTTCTCGACGATGCGCGTGATGTCCAGCATGCGCTCGTTGACCGGCGTGCCGGCGACGATGCCATAGCGCCGGGTCTGCTCCGCGGGCACCTCCTGGACGGCGAGGATGGACGCGCGCCATTCCTGGAACTGCTCGACCATCTGCTTGAGAATCGGCGGCGTGCCGACCATCAGGTCGTCGGCGAGCAGCACGGCGAACGGCTGGTTGCCGACCAGTCGCTGCGCGCAAAGCACCGCGTGGCCGAGGCCGAGCGCCTGCGCCTGGCGCACATAGATGCACTCCATGTCGTCGGGCTTCACGCCGCGCACGACTTCGAGCAATTCGTTCTTACCCGCCTGTTCGAGGGCTATCTCCAACTCGAAAGTCATGTCAAAGTGATCCTCGATCGGGCGCTTGTGGCGGCCGGTCACGAAAATCATCTCGCGCACGCCGGCGGCGTACGCTTCCTCGACGGCGTACTGGATCAGCGGCTTGTCGACCACCGGAAGCATCTCCTTCGGTTGCGCCTTGGTCGCGGGCAGAAAACGGGTGCCGAGCCCGGCAACGGGGAAAATGGCCTTGTTGATTAACATCTACTTACATTTCGGGGTGAATATCCGAATCATTGTGGCATGCCCCATGCGCGGTCACGTGGTTGCCGTTCGCCGCAAAGCATGGATCTGCTGATTGCCGAATCGATCGAGCCCGAGGTGACGGCCTGGCTCGAGACGCGCCATTCGGTGCGCTATGCGCCGCACTTGGCGCGCGACCCGCGCGCGTTTCGCCAGGGCCTGTACGACGTGCGTGCGCTGATCATCCCGCCGGCGCTGGCGCTCGATGCGCTGACGCTGCAGCAGGCGCCGATGCTGCGCGCCGTCGGCCGCGTCTGCGCGGGCGCGGAGAATATCGACCGCGACGCCTGCGCGCGCGCCGGTGTCGAGGTCGTGCGCAGCCTGACCGCGACGGCGCAGGCCGAGGCCGAGTTCATGATCCACGCCATGCTGTCGCTGCTGCGGCGCTTTCCGGTCATCGGCGCCGATGGCAGCCTCGCCGGACGCGAGCTCAGCGGCAGCACCGTCGGCGTGGTCGGGATGTCGGGCGCGGCGCGCTCGATGGCGCAACTGCTGGCCGGCTTCGATGTCCGCATGGTGGGCTACGACCCGGCCCGCCATGCGAGCGACGAAGTGTGGGAGCGCTGGCTGATCGCGCCGCTGGGCTTGCGCGAACTGCTCGAGGAGTCCGACGTCGTCTGCGTCCTGCTGCCGTATTTCAACCGCTATCGCGGCCTGCTCGGCGAGCGCTTCCTGCCGCATTGCAAGGCGCATCAGGTGATCGTCAGCATCGCCCATTCGGCGCTGTTCGACGAAGTCGCGCTGGCCGACGCGCTGGCCAACGAGCGCATCTCCGCCGTCTGGCTCGACAGTGTCGAGCCCGGCCTGCTCGAGGCCGGGCGTGCGCTGCACGGCATCGAATCGCTGCAGGTTTCGCCCAGGGTCGCGAGCACGACCGGCGATTCGCACCTGCGCAGCGCCTGGGCCGTCGCCAAGCGCATCGACCAGATTCTGGCCGCCGCCGCCGATGGCTAGCGCCGTCAGGCCGGCGCGCCGAGGCGCGCGGCCTGGTCCCGCAGGCGTTCGATCTGCGCCGTGAACTCCGCCACCCGCCGGCGCTCCTGCTCGACGACCTGGGCGGGCGCGCGCTCGACGAAGCCGGTATTCGCGAGCTTGGCGCCCGCCCTCGCGATCTCGCCCTCGAGGCGTGCGATCTCCTTCGCGAGGCGCTCGCGTTCGGCGGCCACATCGATCTCGACCTGCAGCGCGAGCCGCGCCGCGCCGTGCAGCACGGCCGGTGCATTGCGCGTTGCCTGCGCATAGGCGGCTTCGTCGGTGAACAGCTTCACCTCGGAGAGGCGCGCCAGCGCCTCGAGCAGGTGCGATGCCTGGGCGACGAACGCCGCCTCGCCATGCACGCACAGCGGCACGCGCGCGCCGGGCGCGAGCCCCATCTCGCTGCGCAGCGCGCGGCACGCGCCGACGATACCCTTCAATTGCGCGATCCAGGCGTCGGCCGCGGGGTCGATCCGCTCCGGCTGCGACTGCGGATAGGGCGCGACGACGATCGAATCGCTGGACCCGGCGGCCTTGCGCCCAGCTGCGACGGCGACGGTCTCCCACAGCTCGGCACTGATGAAGGGCGCGATCGGGTGCAGCAACCGCAGCACCGCTTCCAGCACGCGCAGCAGCGTCGTGCGCGTCGCGAGCAGCTCGGGCGCGCTTGCGGTCTGCAGTTGCGACTTCGCGATCTCGAGGTACCAGTCGCAGTATTCGTCCCAGACGAAGGCGTAGATCGCATTGGCGACATTGTCGATGCGGTACTCGGCGAAGCCCTTCGCGACGGCGGC